>NZ_CP015118.1:1523356-1828027 GCF_002116905.1 Piscinibacter gummiphilus | reverse complement strand
ACGGTGACCAATCGGTGTACGACACCGCCGTGCGCATGGCCCAGGACTTCTCCCTGCGCCACATGCTGGTCGACGGCCAGGGCAACTTCGGTTCGATCGACGGTGACAACGCCGCCGCGATGCGGTATACGGAAATCCGCCTCTCGAAGATCGCCCACGAGATGCTCGCCGACCTCGACAAGGAAACCGTCGACTTCGGCCCCAACTACGACGGCTCGCTGAAAGAGCCGCTCGTGATGCCCACGCGGCTGCCCAACCTGCTGGTCAACGGCTCCGGCGGCATCGCGGTGGGCATGGCCACCAACATCCCGCCGCACAACCTCAACGAGGTCGTCGACGCCTGCCACCACCTGCTGAAGAACCCCGACGCCACGATCGACGAGCTGATCGAGATCATCCCGGCGCCCGACTTCCCCACGGCCGGCATCATCTACGGCACGAGCGGCGTGCGCGAGGGCTACCGCACGGGCCGCGGCAAGGTCGTGATGCGCGCGAAGGTGCACTTCGAGGACATCGACCGTGGCGCCCGCCAGGCGATCATCGTCGACGAGATCCCGTACCAGGTGAACAAGAAGACCCTGCTCGAGCGCATGGCCGAGCTGGTCCACGAGAAGAAGATCGAAGGCATCAGCCACATCCAGGACGAGTCCGACCGTTCCGGCATGCGCGTGGTGATCGAGCTCAAGCGCGGCGAAGTGCCCGAGGTGGTGCTGAACAACCTGTACAAGCAGACGCAGCTGCAGGACACGTTCGGCATCAACATGGTGGCCCTGATCGACGGCCAGCCGAAGCTCTGCAACCTGAAGGACCTGATCTCGGTGTTCCTCGAACACCGCCGCGAGGTCATCCATCGCCGCACGGTGTTCGAGCTGCGCAAGGCCCGCGAGCGCGGCCACCTGCTCGAAGGCCTCGCCGTGGCCCTCGCGAACATCGACGAGTTCATCGAGACCATCAAGACCTCGCCCACGCCGCCGGCCGCGAAGACCGCGCTGATGAGCAAGTCGTGGGACTCCTCGCTCGTGCGCGAGATGCTGACGCGTGCCGCCGGCGAAACCCCGGGCGGCCTCGACGCCTACCGCCCGGAAGGCCTGCTGCGCGAGTTCGGCCTGCAGGGCGACGGCCTGTACCGCCTGTCCGAAGAGCAGGCCGGGGAAATCCTGCAGATGCGCCTGCAGCGCCTGACCGGCCTCGAGCAGGACAAGATCGTCGGCGAGTACAAGGACGTGATGGCGCAGATCGCCGACCTGCTCGACATCCTCGCCACGCCCTCGCGCGTGACCACCATCATCGGCGACGAACTCACCGCGCTGAAGCTCGAGTTCGGCCAGACCAAGCTGGGCGCGCGCCGCAGCCAGATCGAGCACAACGCGCAGGACCTCGGCACCGAAGACCTGATCACGCCCACCGACATGGTCGTGACGCTGAGCCACACCGGCTACATCAAGAGCCAGGCGCTCTCCGAGTACCGCGCGCAGAAGCGCGGCGGCCGCGGCAAGCAGGCCACGCAGACGAAGGACGACGACTGGGTCGACCAGCTGTTCATCGCGAACACGCACGACTACATCCTGTGCTTCACCACGCGCGGCCGTGTCTACTGGCTCAAGGTGTGGGAAGTGCCCACGGGCTCGCGCAACTCGCGCGGCCGCCCCATCGTCAACATGTTCCCGCTGCAGCCGGGCGAGAAGGTCAACGTGGTGCTGCCGCTCACCGACGGCTTCCGCAGCTTCCCTGCCGACCATTACGTGTTCATGGCCACCGCCCAGGGCGTGGTGAAGAAGACGTCGCTCGACGAATTCAGCAACCCGCGCAAGGCCGGCATCATCGCGGTCGACCTCGACGAAGGCGACTTCCTGATCGGCGCGGCCCTCACCGACGGCAAGCACGACGTGATGCTGTTCAGCGACGGCGGCAAGGCCGTGCGCTTCGACGAGGACGACGTGCGCTCGATGGGCCGCAACGCCCGCGGCGTGCGCGGCATGACGCTGGAAGAAGGCCAGAGCGTGATCGCCATGCTCGTGGCCGAGGACGAATCGCAGAGCGTGCTCACCGCCACCGAGAACGGCTACGGCAAGCGCACCAGCATCGTCGAGTACACGCGCCATGGCCGCGGAACCAAAGGCATGATCGCGATCCAACAGTCCGAGCGCAACGGCAAGGTGGTCGCGGCCACCCTCGTGCGTCCGGCCGACGAGATCATGCTGATCACCGACAAGGGTGTGCTCGTGCGCACCCGTGTGAGCGAGATCCGCGAGCTGGGCCGCGCCACCCAAGGCGTGACCCTGATCGCACTCGATAACGGAACCAAGCTCATTGGTTTGCAACGCATCGCGGAAAACGATGCCAACCCCGAGGCAGGTGAAGAGCCGCCCACTGACGAGACCGAAGCATGAAAAAATCCCTGTTGATCGCGCTGCTCGCTGGCGCTGCGGTGACCCAGGCCAACGCCCAGGTCACTCCGCAAGCCCCGGCCGCCGCGCCCGCGCCCGTCGCGGCCCCGAGCGCCGCCAAGAAGGCGCTGCTCGACCGCCTCGTCGCGCTGCAGCAGCCCGGCCTGGAAAGCATGGCCCGCGGCCTCGCCGAGCAGCCGCTGCGCCAGATGATGGGCGCCGCCCAGCAGGCGCTGCCGCGCGTGCCGGAAGACAAGCGCGAAGCCGCCATCACGAAGATCGAAGGCCTGGCCAAGCAGTACGCCGACGAGGTGGGCCCCATCGCGAAGGACAAGGCCGCCAAGCTCGGCCAGACCGCCCTGCTGCCGATGCTGAACGAGCGCTTCTCGGAAGACGAGTTGCGCGCGCTGCTCGTCGCCCTCGAAGCCCCGGCCTACAAGAAGTACCAGGCCGCGCTGCCCGAACTGGGCAACGCCTTCACCCAGCAGCTCGTGACCGAACTGCGCCCGTCGCTCGAGCCCAAGCTCAAGACGCTCGAGCAGCAGGTCGCCTCCACGCTGGGCCTGCCGGCCAACGGTGAAGCGCCCGCGAAGGGCAAGGCACCGGCCGCCGCGGCCTCCAAGCCGAAGAAGTAAGCCGGACCGCAGTCCCCCACCCTTCCCCGACGTTCCCGACACGATGACACGCCCCTACAACTTCGCTCCCGGCCCGGCCGCGCTGCCCGACGAGGTGCTGGCCCAGGCCGCCGCCGAAATGCTCGACTGGCACGGGAGCGGCATGGGCGTGATGGAGATGAGCCACCGCGGACGCGAGTTCGGTGCCATCTACCACCAGGCCGAAGCCGACCTGCGTGAACTGCTGGCCGTGCCCGCGAACTTCCGCATCCTGTTCATGCAGGGCGGCGGTCTCGCGGAAAACGCCATCGTGCCGATGAACCTCTCGCGGGGCGGGGTGGCCGACTTCGTCGTCACCGGCTCGTGGTCGCAGAAGTCGCACAAGGAGGCGCAGCGCTACTGCACCTCGAAGCTCGCGGCCTCCAACGCGGCCACGCAGCACACCACGCTGCCCGACCCCGCGTCGTGGCAGCTGAGCGCCGACGCCGCCTACGTGCACGTCTGCGGCAACGAGACCATCCACGGCGTCGAGTTCCAGACGTTGCCCGACCTCGCCGCGCTCGGCTCGAAGGCGCCGCTCGTCGTCGACTTCTCGTCGAACGTGGCCTCGCGCCCCACCGACTGGTCGCGCGTGGGCCTCGCCTTCGGCGGAGCCCAGAAGAACATCGGCCCCGCCGGCCTCACCATCGTCATCGTGCGCGACGACCTGCTGGGCCACGCCCTGCCCGTCTGCCCGTCCGCGTTCGACTACAAGGTCGTCGCCGACAACGAGTCGATGTTCAACACGCCGCCCACGTTCGGCATCTACATGGCCGGCCTCGTGTTCCAGTGGCTCAAGCGCCAGACCGAAGGCGGCCTCACCGGCGTCGCGGCCATGGAGGCGCGCAACATCGCCAAGTCCACGCTGCTGTACGACTACATCGACGGCTCGGGCTTCTACGTCAACAAGGTCGACAAGGCCTGCCGGTCGCGCATGAACGTCCCGTTCTTCCTGGCCGACGAATCGCTCAACGAATCCTTCCTGGCCGAAGCCAAGGCCAAGGGGCTGCTGCAACTGAAGGGACACAAGTCCGTCGGCGGCATGCGCGCGAGCCTCTACAACGCCATCCCGTACGCCGGGGTCGAGGCCCTGGTGAGCCACATGCGAGAATTTGCCACCCGCCATGGCTGATCCCACCACTCCCCCGAACCCCGACCTGCTGGCGCTTCGCACCCGCATCGACGCTGTCGACCGCGAACTGCTCGACCTCATCAACCGCCGTGCGCGCCTCGCCCAGGACGTGGGCGAGCTGAAGAAGAAGGAAGGCTCCGTCGCCTTCCGCCCGGAACGCGAAGCCCAGGTGATCGACGGCCTGAAGGCCGCCAACCCCGGCCCGCTGAAGTCCGACAGCGTCGCGCCCATCTGGCGCGAGATCATGTCGGCCTGCCGCGCCCTCGAGGCGCCCACGCGCGTCGCCTACCTCGGCCCCGCCGGCACGTTCAGCGAACTGGCCGCGCTCGGCTTCTTCGGCTCGTCCATCGAACGCGTCTCGTGCGCCAGCATCGACGAGGTGTTCCGCGCCACGTCCGCCGGCGCCGCCGACTTCGGCGTGGTGCCGGTGGAGAACTCCACCGAGGGCGTGGTCGCGCGTTCGCTCGACCTGTTCCTCACCACGCCGCTGCACATCGTGGGCGAGACCAGCCTCTTCGTGCTGCACAACCTCCTGCGCAAGGACAACTCGCTCGACGGCATCGAAGCCGTGTGCGCGCACCCGCAAGCCCTGGCCCAGTGCCACGGCTGGCTCAGCAACCACCTGCCCAACGTCGAGCGCCGCCCGGTCTCCAGCAACGCCGAAGGCGCGCGTTTGGCGGCGGCCGACCCGAAGCTCGCCGCCATCGCCAGCGACCGCGCCGGCACCGAGTACGGCCTGCACACGCTGGCCCCGGCCATCCAGGACGATCCGCACAACCGCACCCGCTTCGCCATCGTCGCCCATCCGCAGCGCCAGCCCCAGCCGGCCGCATCGGGCAACGACTGCACGAGCCTCGTGGTGTCGGTGACGAACCGCCCGGGCGCCGTGCACGACATGCTCGTGCCGCTCAAGGAGCACGGCGTCTCGATGACCCGCTTCGAGTCGCGTCCGGCCCGGTCGGGCCAGTGGGAGTACTACTTCTACATCGACCTGCAGGGACACCCCGAGCAGCCCCAGTTCGCCGCGGCCCTCACGGCGCTGCGGAGCGTCTGCGCCTTCTTCAAGGTGTTGGGCACCTACCCGGTCGACGTCCATTGATCCGTCGCACCAAGCCCCAACCCCTTCCGCCAACCCCCCCGGAGAGCGACCGCACCATGTTCAACCAGCTTGGCGTGATCGGTTGCGGCCTCATGGGCGGTTCGTTCGCGCTCGCACTGAAGCGCGCCGGCCTGGTCAAGCGGGTCATCGGCTACAGCAAGTCGCCGTCCACCACCGAGAAGGCGAAGAAGCTCGGCGTGATCGACGACACCGCCGAATCGGCGCTGCTCGCCGTGTCGGGCTCCGACATCGTGCTGATGTCGGTGCCGGTGTCCGCCAGCGAGGCCACCTTCCGCGCCATCCGACACCTCGTCGAACCCGGCGTGCTGTTCATGGACGTCGGCTCCACGAAGCGCGACGTGGTCGACGCGGCCCGCCGCGTGCTGAAGGACCGTGTCGGCTCGTTCGTGCCGGCCCACCCCATCGCCGGCAAGGAAGTGTCGGGCGTGGCCCATGCCGACGCCTCGCTCTACGCCGGCCGCCAGGTCATCATCACGCCGCTGCCCCAGACTGACCCGGACCTGGTGCAGAAGGCCACCGACGTGTGGTCGGCCATCGGCTCGCAGGTGCTGCGCATGACGCCGGAGAACCACGACGCCGCCTTCGCCGCCGTGAGCCACCTGCCGCACATGCTCGCGTTCGCGTTCTTCAGCTCGGTGGCCAAGCAGCCGGCCGGCCGCGACTTCCTGTCGCTCGCGGGCCCCGGCTTCCGCGACTTCACCCGCATCGCCGCCAGCGACCCGGAAATGTGGCGCGACGTGCTGATGGCCAACCGCGAGGAGATCCTGAAGCAGTCCATGCGCTTCCGGCACACGCTCGACGCGATGGAACACGTGATGAAGTCCGGCAACGTCGAGGCGCTCGAGGACCTGATCCGCAACGCCTCGGAAGCCCGTGCCAACTGGCAGATGGGTGCCACCAAACCCGGCTCCGGCCGCTGACCGGGGCGAGCCGCACGGCCCGCCCCCTCATTCCTCTTCGCTCGTCGAACGCGCCGCCATGTTCTCGATCCCCTTCCTGACCGTCCCCCCGCTGCGCGCCGCCCGGGGCACGGTCCGCCTGCCCGGCTCCAAGAGCATCTCGAACCGCGTGCTGCTGCTCGCGGGGCTGAGCGAGGGCACGACCGTCGTGCGCGACCTGCTCGACTCCGACGACACCCGCGTGATGCTCGACGCGCTGCGGGCGCTGGGCTGCGGCGTCGCGGCCCAGGGACCCGACTGGCACATCACGGGCCTCGGTGGCCAGCTGTCCACGAAGACCGCCGACCTGTTCCTCGGCAACGCCGGCACCGCGATGCGGCCGCTCACCGCGGCGCTGGCCGTGCTGGCCGCCACGCAGCAGGGCACGTTCGAGCTGAAGGGCATCCCGCGCATGCACGAGCGCCCCATCGGCGACCTCGTCGATGCGCTGCGCCAGCTCGGCTGCCCCATCGACTACCTGGGCAACGAGGGCTACCCGCCGCTGCGCCTGCGCCCGGGTTCGGCCCCGCTCGACACGTCCGCCCCCATCCGCGTGCGCGGCGACGTCTCCAGCCAGTTCCTCACCGCGCTGCTGCTGGGCCTGCCGCTCGTCTCCGACGCCGGCCCCGTGACCATCGAGGTCGAGGGCGAACTGACGTCCAAGCCCTACATCGAGATCACGCTGAACCTGCTGGCCCGCTTCGGCATCCTGGTGCGGCGCGACGGCTGGGCCCGTTTCACGATCCCCCAGGGCAGCCGGTACCGCTCGCCCGGCGACATCCACGTGGAAGGCGACGCCTCGTCCGCCTCGTACTTCGTCGCGCTGGGTGCCATCGCGGCCCACGGCGGCCGCGCGGTGCGCATCGAGGGCGTGGGCGACGACTCCATCCAGGGCGACATCCGCTTCGTCGACGCCGCCCGCGCGATGGGCGCCGACGTGACCAGCGGCCCCGGCTGGCTCGAGGTGCGCCGCGGCGCCTGGCCGCTGAAGGCCATCGACCTCGACTGCAACCACATCCCCGACGCCGCGATGACGCTGGCCGTCATGGCGCTGTTCGCCGAAGGCACCACCCGCCTGACCAACATCGCCAGCTGGCGCGTCAAGGAAACCGACCGCATCGCGGCCATGGCCACCGAGCTGCGCAAGCTGGGCGCCCGGGTGGTCGAGGGTGCCGACTTCATCGAGGTGGCCGCACCCGAGCGCTGGTCGGCCGCGTCCATCCACACCTACGACGACCACCGCATCGCGATGTGCTTCTCGCTGGCGGCGTTCAACCCGCTGGCCCGCCCCGCGGGCCACGTGCCGGTGCGCATCCTCGACCCGCGCTGCGTGGGCAAGACCTTCCCGGACTACTTCGAGGCCCTGTTCGACGTGGTCGAGGCTGACTCGGCCGACGTGCCGGTGCTCACCATCGACGGCCCCACCGCCTCCGGCAAGGGCACGCTCGCGAGCGCCGTGGCCATCGCCCTCGGCTACCACTTCCTCGACTCGGGTGCGCTGTACCGCGCCACCGCCCTGGCTGCGATGCAGGCCGGGGTGACCGACACCGACGAGGCGGGCCTCGCCCGCGTGGCCGCCGGCCTGCAGCTGAAGTTCACCGGCCACCAGATCTGGCTGGCGGGCGTGGAAGTGAGCGACGACCTGCGCCAGGAGCACGTGGGCGCCATGGCGTCCCGCGTGTCCACCTTCCCGAGCGTGCGCGACGCCCTCAAGGCGCTGCAGTTGTCCCACCGCCGGGTGCCGGGCCTCGTGGCCGACGGCCGCGACATGGGCACGGTGATCTTCCCCGGCGCCGACCTGAAGGTGTTCGTCACAGCCAGCGCCGCCGTGCGGGCCGAGCGCCGGCATAAGCAATTGATTTCTAAGGGAATTCCGGCTAATATCGACAGTCTGCGTGCCGATCTGGAAGCGCGCGACCTGCGAGACCAGTCCCGCACCGTCGCGCCTCTCAAGCCGGCCGAAGATGCCAAGCTCTTCGACAACTCCCAGCTCACGGTCGACCAATGTGTCGCCCAGGTGCTGGAGTGGTGGGAAGCAAAGCAGGCGTTCTGAGTTGCCGCGGGCCTTGAAAAAGGCCCCGTCCACCCCGAATTCCAACGTTCGTCCCGTCGCCCTCCCTCCTCGCGCTTCATGCGCACCGGGGCGACGGAATGTCCAACCTAACCCGCAGCGCAAGCTGCAACTGGATCGTCCCCCATGCCCCAAACCCAAAACGCCGCCGCCGAAGGAATGGAATCCTTTGCCGCCCTGTTCGAAGAATCTCTGAACAAGTCGGAGATGCGCACCGGTGAAGTCATCACCGCGGAAGTCGTCCGAGTCGAACACAACTTCGTCGTCGTGAACGCAGGCCTCAAGTCCGAAGCCTACGTGCCCATCGAAGAATTCAAGAACGACCAAGGCGAGCTCGAAGTCCAGGTCGGTGACTTCGTCTCCGTCGCCATCGATGCCGTCGAGAACGGCTACGGCGACACCATCCTGTCGCGCGACAAGGCCAAGCGCCTCGCCTCGTGGCTGTCGCTCGAGAACTCGCTGGAATCCGGCGAATTCGTCAGCGGCACGGTCAACGGCAAGGTCAAGGGTGGCCTGACGGTCCTCGTGAACGGCATCCGCGCCTTCCTCCCCGGTTCCCTGCTCGACACGCGCCCTGTCAAGGACATGAGCCCGTTCGAAGGCAAGACCATGGAGTTCAAGGTCATCAAGCTCGACCGCAAGCGCAACAACGTCGTGCTGTCGCGCCGTGCCGTGGTCGAAGCCTCGATGGGCGAAGAGCGCAGCAAGCTGCTGAGCACCCTGTCCGAAGGCGCCATCGTCAACGGCGTGGTCAAGAACATCACCGAATACGGTGCGTTCGTGGACCTCGGCGGCATCGACGGCCTGCTGCACATCACCGACATGGCCTGGCGCCGTGTCCGCCACCCGAGCGAAGTCGTTCAGGTCGGTCAAGAGCTGCAAGCCAAGGTCCTCAAGTTCGACGCCGAGAAGAACCGCGTCTCGCTGGGCATCAAGCAGCTGGGTGACGATCCGTGGCACGGTGTGTCGCGCCGCTACCCGAACAGCACCCGCCTGTTCGGCAAGATCACGAACATCGCCGACTACGGCGCGTTCGTCGAGATCGAGCCGGGCATCGAAGGCCTGGTGCACGTCTCGGAAATGGACTGGACGAACAAGAACGTCGCTCCGAACAAGATCGTGTCCCTGGGCGACGAAGTCGAAGTCATGGTCCTCGAGATCGACGAAGACAAGCGCCGCATCAGCCTCGGCATGAAGCAGTGCAAGACCAACCCGTGGGAAGAATTCTCGGGCACGGTCCAGCGCGGCGATCGCGTCAAGGGCCCGGTCAAGTCCATCACCGACTTCGGCGTGTTCGTCGGCCTGTCGGCTGGCATCGACGGCCTGGTGCACCTGTCCGACCTGTCGTGGCACGAGCCGGGCGAAACGGCCGTTCGCAACTACAAGAAGGGCCAGGAAGTCGAAGCCGTGGTTCTGGCCGTCGACGTCGAGCGCGAGCGCATCTCGCTGGGCATCAAGCAGCTGGACTCCGATCCGTTCACGTCCTACACCTCGGTCAACGACCGTGGCCAGACCGTGACCGGCAAGGTCAAGACCGTGGACGCCCGTGGCGCCGAGATCGAGCTGAACGCCGACGTGACGGGTTACCTCCGCGCCTCGGAAATCAGCCGTGACCGCGTCGAAGACGCCCGCAACGTGCTGAAGGAAGGCGACGAAGTCAACGCCATGATCATCAACGTCGACCGCAAGACGCGTTCGATCCAGCTGTCGATCAAGGCCAAGGACAACGTCGACCAGCAGGAAGCCATGCAGCGCCTGTCGGCCACCAGCGAACGTGAGAACGCCGGTACCACGAGCCTCGGCGCGCTGCTGCGTGCCAAGCTCGACAACCAGAACAACGGCTGATCGCCGTCGCTCTGTCGCCGAACCCCGGGAACCCTCAGCAGGACTGAATGACTCGATCCGACCTCGTGACCCAATTGGCTGAACAATTCAGCCAGCTGACCCATCGCGACACCGAGTTCGCCGTCAAGACCATCCTGGACGCGATGTCCGACGCGCTTGCGCGCGGGCATCGCATCGAGATCCGCGGGTTCGGCAGCTTCTCGATCAACCGCCGACCGCCGCGCATGGGGCGCAATCCCCGTTCCGGCGAGCAGGTGGTGATCCCCGAGAAGCTCGTTCCTCATTTCAAGCCGGGCAAGGCGCTTCGCGAAGCCGTCGATGCCCAGGTGCCGGTGGAAGGTGCAACGCCTGCCGCCCCGAGCGCCGTCCCCGCCGCCACGCCGGCCGACGACGTCCTCGTCATCTCCCCCCCGAAGTCGTCCATCGATCCGCAGGACGCCTGACGTCGCTGGTGACCCGAGTCACCACGCCATCGTGCAGGTCGTGTTCGACCTAGAATCGCTCCGGGAGTTGCGATGCGAATTCTTGTCTGGCTCATTCGAGCCGCCCTCTTCTTCACGCTGTTCGCGTTCGCGCTGAACAACCAGCACGAAGCCGGCATCCGCTGGTTCTTCAGCCATGAGTGGCGCGCGCCGATGGTGTTCATCGTGCTCGCGGCGTTCACGCTCGGCTGCCTCGTGGGCGGCCTCGCGATGGCGCCCAGCTGGTGGCGCCACCGGCGCGTGGCCAAGCGTCACCAGGCCGCCGTCGAGGCCGAGGACGACCTGACGCGGGCCGCCGCTCCCGCCGACATCCCGCCACCGCTCGACACCGATCCCCCACGCCATGGCGTTTGACCTCCAGTGGATTCTCCTCGGCCTGCCCTTCGCGTTCGCGCTCGGCTGGCTGGCCTCCCGCCTCGACCTGCGCCAGTGGAAACGCGAGCAGCATGAATCGCCGAAGGCCTATTTCAAGGGCCTGAACCTGCTGCTCAACGAACAGCAGGACAAAGCCATCGACGCGTTCATCGAGGCCGTCCAGCACGACCCCGACACCACCGAGCTGCACTTCGCCCTCGGCAACCTGTTCCGCCGCCGCGGCGAGTACGAGCGCGCGGTGCGGGTGCACGAGCACCTGCTGGGCCGTGCCGACCTCGCCCAGGCCGACCGCGACCGCGCCCAGTACGCGCTCGCCCAGGACTTCATGAAGGCGGGCCTGTTCGACCGCGCCGAGCAGGCCTACCAGGCGCTCGACGGCAGTGCCTTCGACACCGAGGCGCGCCTCGCGCTGCTCACGCTGCACGAGCGTTCGCGCGCGTGGCGGGCCGCCGTCGAGGTGGCCCAGAAGCTCGAGCGCAGCGGCACCGGGTCGTTCTCGAACCGCATCGCGCACTACTGGTGCGAACTGGCGCTGGAGGCCGACGCCGGCCAGCACGCCGAGGACGGCGACACCGCGCTGCGCCACGCCCGCCTGGCCGCCCCCCACCTCGCCCGACCGCTCGCCCTGACCGGCCAGCGCGCCGCCAAGCGCGGCGACCACGCGGCGGCGCTGTCGGCCTGGTCCGAACTGCTGGTGGTGCAGCCCATGGCGTTCAACCTCGTCGCCCGCGACTACGCCACGAGCGCCATCGCCGCCGGCCAGCAGGCCCAGGCCCTCGAGCGCCTGCGCGAGCTGTACGGCCGCGCGCCCACGATGGACCTGCTGGCCGCCATCTCGATGCTCGACCCCGCCCCGGAAGCGCAGCGCGGCCGCCTGTTCCGCCACCTGCAGGAACAGCCCACGCTGTCCGCGGCCCAGGCGCTGCTGCGCCAGACCACCACCGAATCGACCCCGCTGACGGCCCCGGAAACCCAGAGCGTCACCGATGCCGTGGGCCGGGCCGCCAAGCCCCTGCAGCGCTACCGCTGTGCCGCCTGCGGCTTCGAGGCCCAGCACTACTTCTGGCAATGCCCCGGCTGCCTGAGCTGGGACAGCTACCCGCCGCAGCGGCTGGAGGACCTCTGACATGACCCATCCCGCTCATCCCGTCTCTCGCGAGCGAGTCGCGGCCGCCCGCGTGCTGGTGGTCGGCGACGCCATGCTCGACCGCTACTGGTTTGGTGCCGTCGAACGCATCTCGCCCGAGGCCCCGGTGCCCGTCGTGCGCGTCAACCGCGAGGAGGAGCGCCTCGGCGGCGCGGCCAACGTCGCGCTCAACACGAAGACCGTGGGCGCGCAGGCCACGCTGCTGACCGTGGTGGGCGACGACGAACCGGCCCGCAAGCTGCAGCAGCTGCTCGAGAAGGAAGGCGTGTCCACCCTCCTCGGCCACGACCCGCAGCTCTACACCATCGTGAAGCTGCGCGTGATCGGCCGCGCGCAACAGCTCATCCGCATCGACTTCGAGAACGCCCCCGACCACGAGGTGCTGCACGGCATGCTCGCCGACTTCGAGCGCGTGCTGCCCGGGTACGACGCCGTGCTGTTCTCCGACTACGGCAAGGGCGGCCTCACCCACATCCCGCGCATGATCGAGCTGGCCCGCGCGGCCGGCAAACCCGTGCTGGTCGACCCGAAGGGCAGCGACTACACGCGTTACGCCGGCGCCACCGCCATCACGCCGAACCGGGCCGAACTGGCCCAGGTGATCGGCACGTGGCGCAACGAAGCCGACCTGCACGAGCGCGCCGAGAAGCTGCGCGTCGAACTGGGCCTCGAGGGCCTCGTGCTCACGCGGTCGGAGGAAGGCATGTCGCTCTTCGATGCCGCAGGCCACACCCAGGTGCCGGCCCAGGCACGCGAGGTGTTCGACGTCACCGGCGCCGGCGACACCGTGATCGCCACCCTCGCCGTGATGCTGGCCGCCGGCCTGCCGCTGCGCGAGGCCATGCCCATCGCCAACCGCGCCGGCAGCATCGTGGTGGGCAAGTTCGGCACGGCGTCCGTGTCGTACGACGAACTGTTCCCGGGAGCTTCAGCATGAAAGTCGTTGTCACCGGCGCCGCCGGCATGATCGGCAGCAACCTCGTCCACGGCCTGAACGCCATCGGCATCGACGACGTGATCGCCGTCGATGACCTGACGGACGGCCCGAAGTACCGCAACCTGCTGGGCGCGCGCCTCAGCGACTACTTCGACCGCTCGGAGTTCTACGGGCGCTTCGCCCGCGGCGAGTTCGGCAAGGTCGACGCCGTGCTGCACCAGGGCGCCTGCTCCGACACGATGGAGCACGACGGCAAGTACATGATGGACACCAACTACCGGTGCTCCAAGGGCCTGCTCGACGCCTGCCAGGCGCAGAGCGTGCGCCTGCTGTACGCGTCGTCGGCCGCCACCTACGGCGGCAGCGAGACCTTCCGCGAGGAACCCGCCTTCGAGCAGCCGCTCAACGTGTACGGCTACTCGAAGCTGCTGTTCGACAACGTCGTGCGGCGCATGTTGCCCACGGCCACGTCGCAGGTCGCGGGCTTCCGCTACTTCAACGTGTACGGCCCGCGCGAGCAGCACAAGGGCCGCATGGCCTCGGTGGCGTTCCACCACTTCAACCAGTTCCGCGACACCGGCAAGGTCAAGCTGTTCGGTGAGTACGGCGGATACGGCCCGGGCGGCCACACGCGCGACTTCATCCACGTGGACGACGTCGTCGCCGTGAACCTCTGGTTCCTGCAGAACCCTGGCCAGAGCGGCATCTTCAACCTCGGCACGGGCCGCGCCCAACCGTTCAACGACGTGGCCGTGGCCGTGGTCAACGCGTCGCGCGCGCTCAAGGGCGCGCCGGCCCTGCCGCTGGCCGACCTCGTGAGCCAGGGCTTCATCGAGTACATCCCGTTCCCGGACGCGCTCGTGGGCAAGTACCAGTCGTACACGCAGGCCGACGACACGCGCCTGCGCGCCACCGGCTGCAAGCACGCGTTCGCCGACGTCGCGACGGGTGCGAAGCGCTACGTGGAGTGGCTGAGCCAGCAGAAGGCCTGAGGAAAGTCGAGCTCGGCGAAGCCGGTGCGAAGGCACCGGCTTTCGAGGGGTCGGAACAGGGCGGTGCCGGGAGGTGCCGTTCTTAGAGTGACGTCCAGGGATGCGGAGAGGCCGCGTCCCCCGACCTCACCCACCTTTCCGGAGACCTGTCATGCTGAAGAAACTGCTGTGGATGTTCGCCGTGGTCCTGGCCACCACCGCCCCCATCGGCGCCCATGCCGCCGTCGACGTCAACAAGGCCGACCAGGCCACGCTCGAGACCGTGAAGGGCATCGGCCCCGGCGTCTCCACCCGCATCCTCGACGAGCGCAAGAAGGCCCCCTTCAAGGACTGGGGCGACCTGGTCGACCGCGTGAAGGGCGTCGGCGAAGGCAACGCCGCCCGCTTCTCGAAGGAAGGCCTCACCGTCAACGGCAGCACCTTCACGCCGTCCGAGAACGCGGGCAAGGCCGACAAGAAGGGCAAGTACGGCAAGGCGGCCGACAAGGGCGGGGACAAGAAGGAGACGAAGTCCTGACGCCGTCCGCCGCCTTCGGGGTCATTCGAGTTCGGCCGTGTAGAAGCCGCTGTCCTGCACCGGCGAACGCGGCACGGCCCGGCGCTCCCACCCGAAGAACTTCGTGACCTCGTCGCGGCGGGCCAGCGTGTCGGACACGCCCAGGGCCACCAGCTCGCGGGTGTACGGCGACTCGAACAGCAGGTAGCTGGCGAGCGCCGCGCCCCGGGCGTCGCTGCCCTTGCCCGACACGCCCACGCCGCGCAGCAGCGCGCGCACCGGCGCGGGCAGGCTGTCGAGGTGCTTGGCGGCCAGGTCGTCCAGCCGTTCCGACGGCGCGATCACCAGCACGTCGATGGGCCGCAGGCTGGTGTTGGCCAGCGCCTCGGGGGGCAGCAGCGCCAGCGTGTTGTTGATGCGTTGCAGGCGCTCCACGTCCACCGCCAGCGCGTCCAGGAAGATGTTCGACAGCGCGTGGCCGGCGATCTGCGCGAGGTTCGGGTACGTGCCCTTCACCTTGCGCTGGCCCGGCGGCTCGTGCATGCGGCCGGCACCGATCACGAGGATGCGGCTGGCCCCCAGGTGCACGGCCGGCGAGATGGGCGCGCTCTGGCGCATGGAGCCGTCGCCGAAGTATTCGGTGCCGCCGTCGAAGCCCAGCTGCACCGGCGGGAACACGAACGGGATGGCGGCCGAGGCCAGCAGGTGCGGCACGGTGATGGTGTCGCGCACGGCCACGCGCTGCGAGCGGTTCCAGGGCACGAAGTCCTTCACCGAATCGTAGAACGTCACGTGCGTGCCCGAGTTGTAGCTCGACGCGGTCACGGCCAACGCCTGCAGGTGGCCCGACTTCATCAGCGCCTTCAGGCGGTCCACGCGCACCAGCAGGTGCAGCAGGTCCTCCAGCGGTGCGTTGTCGAGCAGCGAGCGCTGCCGCGCGCGGCGCCACCGTGCGATGACCCAGCCGAGCGACATCATCGTGAGCCAGCGCGCGCCCGTGCGGATCACGCCCAGCGCGTCGCTGCGGTACACCTGCTCGGCGCGGAAGTTCTCCCACACGTTGCAGAGCTGGGCCACGGCGTTGTCGAAGTCGTCGCAGTGGGACGCCAGCGCGGCCGCGTTGATGGCGCCGGCCGACGTGCCGGTGATCACGGGGAACGGGTTGTCCTTGCGCCACGGCGCGGCGTCCCGGCGGATCTGCGCCACCGCCTTCAGCACCCCCACCTGGTAGGCCGCGCGGGCCCCACCGCCGGTGAGGATCAGGCCGGTCACGGCCTCGTCGCCGCCGCTGTTCTTGATGTTGTCGGGGTTCGGCATGGCCTCAGTGTAGACAGCGGCACGCGGCGGTGGATCAGGGTCCGCCCGGTGCGTTGCGGCCGGGCATCACCCCGGTGTCACCCGAGCAGGCGGGGGGTTTCGCGCGGCAGCGCCACCGACGCGCGCAGCCCGCCTTCGGAGCGGTTCTGCAGCGTCAGCCGTCCGCCCTGCCGCTGCACCAGCTCGCGGGCGATGTAGAGGCCGAGGCCGGCGCCCGCGCGCTCGCGGTTCGCGCGATAGAACGGCTCGAACACGGCCTGCAGCTGGCTCTCGGGAATGCCGGGGCCGGCGTCGTCGATGTGCACCACGATCTCGGTGTCGGTCAGCCGCACGCTCACGTCCGCGCGGCCGCCATGCCGCACCGCATTGCCCATCAGGTTCGACAGTGCCCGGCGCAACGCGGCCGGCTGCAGCGGCGCCATCGCCACCGGCCCGCGCAGGGTCGCCCGGTGGCCCTGCTCGACGAGGTCGTCGCGCAGCGCCCGCGCGAGCGCCGTCACGTCGGTGCGGCGCACCGGTTCCGCCACGCCCTCGGCGCGGAACACCTCGAGCACCGCGTCGATCATGTCGTTCATCTCCTGCACGTCGGCGATGCACCGGCGCAGCAGCGGCTCGTGCTCCCAGGTCTCGAGGCGCATGCGCACCCGCGCGAGGGGCGCGCGCAGGTCGTGCGAGATCGCGGCCACGAACAGGCCCCGCTCCTTGAACTGGGCGTCGAGCCGGCGGGCCATCGCGTTGAAGCGCCGCGCGGTCTCCTGCACTTCCTCCGTACCCGGCCCCTCGTCCAGCGCCGGCACCCGTTCATGGCGGCCGATCGAATCGGCGAGGCCCTGGCTCGCGGCGGCGAGGCGGTGCATCGGGCCGCACAGCCAGCGGGCGCCCCACCACGCGGCCACGGCGATCACGAGGCCGCGCAGCAGCACGTCGAGGACGCGCGGGCCCCAGGCCTCCCACCGGGACGGCGGCGGCGCGGCCGCCGCGGCGCCGAGCGGCCACGGGTCCACCCACGGGCCGATGAAGAGCCGCTCGCCGGCATCGAGCCGCGGCGGCAGTGACGGGCCCCGCCACGTGGAGGGCCCCGCCGCGGGCGGCGGCAGGCCGGCCGGCGGCTCCGGCGTGCGCGACATCCACGCGAGCGCCACGAGGTGGCTCCCCACGAGGGCAAGGCACATCAGCACGAAGAGGCGCCGGAACAGCGTGTCCCGCCAGCGCACCCTCATGGGCCGGCCCCGCCGTCGAACAGGTAGCCCGCGCCGCGCACGGTGCGGATCAGCGGCCGGTCGGCCGGTCCGCTGGAAAGCTTGCGCCGCAGGCGGAACACCATCAGGTCCACGCTGCGCGCGTTCACGTCCGCCCCGGGCGACGTGGTGAGTTCCACGAGCCGCTCGCGGCTCAGCACCTGGCCGGCATGGTCGGCGAACACCGTCATCAGCCGGTACTCCGCGTTCGACAACGGCACCACCTCGTCCGACGGCGACACGAGCACCCGCGACAGGCGGTCGAACGACCAGCCCGCGAACCGCTCGCTGCGCGCGGGCACCGTCCCGGCCGTGGCGCCGCCCTCGCGCGACACACGCCGCAGCACCGCGTTCAGGCGCGCGACGAGTTCACGCGGCTCGAACGGCTTGGGCACGAAGTCGTCGGCCCCCATCTCGAGGCCCACCACGCGGCTGAACGGATCGCCCTGGGCCGTGAGCATCACGAGCGGGGTCGTGTGCGTGCGCCGCAGCCAGCGGCACAGCTCGAGGCCGTTGTCGTCGGGCAGCAGCACGTCGAGCACGACCACGTCGAACTCCTGCGCCATCACGGCCTGACGCATCGCCGCGCCGGTCTCCACCGCGGTCACGGCGAAGCCGAACCCGCCGAGGTACGGGGCGACGGCGTCGAGCAGCGCGGTGTCGTCGTCGACGAGCAGGCAGCGGCTCACCGGTGAAGCCCCCACCCCATGAATCCGCATTCCGGATATCCCGCCGATTTCATTATGGACACAGTATTTCACCGCCCTTTCGAGCCCGACACCATATATCAATTCGCGTCAAGTTAGGTTTCCCGGATCCCAAGATGAAAGGCGTATTCCCCCCTTATCTCCCGCTTTCGGAAAAGGTCGGCTCCTACCATTTCCTCACCCATCCACGGAGCCCACATGAGCAGCATCAACTTCCTCCCGTCGGGGGCCGCCGCCTCCACCGCCCAGACCGCCGCGTGCAAGCGCGCCGCCCCGTCCGAATTCGAGAGGAACACCGCGAAGTACGGGCCGGTCGCGGCTTCGGCCATCGGCGTGGCGCAGGCCGCGGTGCCGGCCGCGAGTTCGGTCGTGTCGTTCAGCCAGGCGGCGATGAAGGAGCTGGCGTCGGCAGCCGACAGCGTCTCGGAGACCGTCGGCGACGCGGTCGACTTCGTCGAGGACGGCCTGTCGTCCGTGGCGAACGCCGCGGTGGCCGTCTACGACCAGGGCGTGAAGCTCGCCCACTCGGTCGAGAACGCCGCGGACGCGGTGGGCGACGTGGTGGGCAACGCCACCGGCGCCGTCACCGACGGCCTCATGACGGCCGCGAGCAACGTCGCCGGCTACGCCCTGCTGGGTGCCGCCGGGCTGGCGGGCCTGATCGACGACGTCGTGTGAGCCCCGCGATGCGCCGCTTCCTCTTCACCCTGCTGGCCGCGGTGGCCGGCGCCACGCAGACCGCCTGCGCGATCTTCACGCCCGTGCCCGCGATCGAACTGCTCAAGGCCACGGCCACCGCCACCAGCACCGCCATCGCCTTCGGCCCCAGCAAGGCCAGCCACACCGTCCGCCATGAACACGCCCCCGTCCAGTCCCTCTGCATCGAACTCAACCGCCAGGCCCCGGTCCCGGATGTGCTGCCCGCACTGCAGGCCGAGCTCCGCACCCTCCAGATCGACAGCCGCATCTACGACACCGGCGTCTCCCCGGAGAGCTGCGCCGTCTGGCTGCGATACGCCACGGCCATGGAGTGGGGCATTCCGCCGTTCCAGGCGGAACATCGCCCCTATCTGACGGCCGCCTCGCTCACGCTGCAGACCGCCGACGGCCAGATTCTCTCCAGCAGCCAATACGAACTCGATGCCGTGTTCGGCATGGGCAAATGGGCCACCACGCGCAGCAAGATATCTCCCGTGGTCGTGGCGCTGATGACCGGATTCGAGAATTGATTTCAGTTTTGAAATATTCCAGGTGACCCCATGAAATACTCTTTCCGGAAACTCGCGGGTGCCGCCGGCCTGCTGGCCCTGGTGACCGGCTGCGCCTCCCCCACCCCGCTCGTCAGCGGCCCGGTCATCGCCCCGCCGTTCACGCCGCCCCTGGCGATCGAGCGGCACAACAACGGCAGCATCTTCCAGGCGAACATGGCCAGCACGTCGCTGTTCTCCGGCGAGGTGCGCCCCCGCAGCGTCGGTGACTCCCTCAAGGTCGACATCGCCGAAACCGTGAAGGCCAAGCGCGAGGTCAACACCGACACGAGCCGCGAGAACTCGGTGGCCTCGAAGGGCCCCGGCTCCAAGTCGGCCACCGGCGTGCTGGGCTCGCTGCTGAACCTGGACGCCTCGGCCTCGGGCAGCGATGCATTCAAGGGCAGCGGCGCCACCGGCAACAGCAGCAGCTTCACGGGCCAGCTCGCCGCCTCGGTGATCAACGTGCTGCCGAACGGCCACCTCGTCGTGGCCGGCGAACGCAGCGTCGCGATGAACGGCGGCACGAGCACGCTGCGCTTCTCGGGCATCGTGAACCCGCGGGACATCCGGCCGGGGAACGTGGTCGCCTCGGCCGACGCGGTCAACGCGCGGGTCGAGCTGGTCGGTCAGGGGGATGTGTCGGAGGCGGCCACGCGCAACTGGCTGCAGCGCGTGCTCACGAGCAGCATGACGGTGTGGTGATCAGCGACCGCACAAGCCGCCCTCCGGCATCGGGTACTCCATCTCCTGCATCACCCAGTCCCGCCGGGCGTCGCCATGGCGCTCGCCGATCTCGCACAACGCGCGGTCCAGCTGCCGCACCGGAGGCAGGGCCGTCTCCCGCGGCACACGGGACCGCCCCGCAACGGGCGGACTGGAGGCGAGCACGAGCCCGCTGCGCAATGTGACGGCCGCCGCGTCCGACACCGCCACCAGCGACACGTGCCCCGTTCGCACCCAGGCATCGGCCACCAGCGCCAGCGCCACTTCGTCCGCGCCGTCCGCCACGTCCACCTGCAGCGTCTCGCCCCGCCAGAAGGCGGCCTTGTTCACGAGGTAGTGGAAGGCCCGCGGCGTGTCGAGGCCGAAGGCCGCGCTGTCGTGTGACGGGCCCCAGTCGGACACCCCCAGTTCGCCCGCCAGCGCCGCGGCGCGCGCAGGTCCGCCGAGGGCCTCGACCAGCGCGAGCATCGCCGGCACCGACGCCGTGATGCCGGTCGTGGTGGCCACCGGGCCGTCCACCACGTAGCGGCGGTCGGGCACGTGCACGGCCCCGCGGTGGCGCTCCAGCAGCGTGCGCCGGTCGTACCAGTGGCCGCTGAAGCGCCGGCCATCGAGCAGGCCGGCGCGGCCCACCACGCGCACGCCCGAGCAGACCCCGATCACCCGCGCGCCCGACGCGGCCTGCTGCCGGAGCCAGCCCGTCACGGCCGGATCGTCGTCGTCGACCATCGCGGGCACGACCACATGGCTGGCCCCGGCCGGGTACCGCCGCGCGAAGTCCTCGAACGAGATCGCCCCCCGCACGCGCAGCGCCGGGTACAGCGCCACCTCGCCGGCCCGCGGCGCCACCACCACGACGTCGGCCACGTCCGCGCGGCGCAGCACCGCGGTGGGCAGCAGCAGGTCGGTCATCTCCGTGCCCTCGTTCAGCGCGAGCACCGCCACCACCGGCCGGGCCGCACCGTGCGGCGCCATCGCGTCGACGAACACCTGGCGGTCGCGGTCCGCATCCCCTGCCGCCGGCAGTGCCGTTGCGGCCCCGCCCAGCAGCATGGCGATACTGGAGACCAGCACGAACCGGAACACCTTCCCCATGGCCACACTCCATGAACCCGATGATCCGAGCCTAGGGCGCGACCGCGGCCCGCGCCATGACGGCGGAGCCGTGATTCCTGCCACGGCCGATGTGGTGCTGCTGGCGTTCGACGGCGTGGAGGTGATCGACGTGGCGGGACCGGCCAGCGTCTTCAGCAAGGCCGAGGCCCTGCATCCGGGCCGCTACCGCCTGCATGTGGCGTCGCCCGCCGGCGGCCCCGTCGCCACCAACAGCGGGCTGAGCCTCGGAGACACGCGCGCCCTCGCCGCACTGCCCGCGGCCGTGGACACCATCATCGTGGCCGGTGGCGACGAACCCGCCATGCGCTCGGCCATCGTGGACCAGGGCGTGGCACGCTGGCTGCGTCAGGCGGCCCCGCGGGCGCGGCGCATGGCGAGCGTCTGCAGCGGCGCGTTCGCCCTCGCCGCGGCGGGCCTGCTCGATGGCCGCGAGGCCACCACGCACTGGCGCGTGTGCGACCTGCTGCAGGCGCTGAGGCCCCAGGCCACCGTGCTGCGCGAACGCATCTACGTGCGCGACGGGCCCGTGTGGACCTCGGCGGGCGTGACCACCGGCATCGAACTGGCGCTCGCGCTCGTGGAGGAAGACCTGGGCCACGACCTCGCGATGGACATCGCTCGCACCCTCGCCCTGCCGATGCTGCGCGGCGCCGACCAGCCGCAGCTGAGCGCGGCGCTCGAGGCGCAAGCCGGTGCAAGCCACCGGCTGCGCGACCTGCTCGCCTGGATCGACACGAACCTCGACGCGGACCTGTCCGTCGACGCGCTGGCCGAACGCGTGTCGATGAGCCCGCGGCACTTCGCGCGAGCCTTCGTGGCCGAGACGGGCAGCACGCCCGCGCGTTTCGTCGCGGACGCGCGGGTCACCGCCGCCTCGCGCCTGCTGGACGACAGCGGCTGGCCGCAGGAGCGCATCGCGAGCCGCTGCGGATTCGGATCGGTGGATGCGCTGCAGCGCGCATTCGCACGCCGCCACGGGGTCACGCCGCAGGCGTGGCGGCGGCGGTCCGCTTGACGCTCAAGCCGCCGGCCACGCGGCGCCGAACACGCGGCGCAGTTCGTCGATCCGGGCCTCGTCGAGCGGCGTGGCCACGCGACCGGACAGCAGCCACAACCGCGCCGTCTCCTCCAGTTCCTCCAGCACCGCCATCGCCGACGCCGGCGAGTCGTGCCACACGTTGGGGCCGAGGCGGTCGAGCATCACCGCGCGAATCGGCGCCGACGACGCTCGCGCCGACGTGATCAGCCCGGCGACGAGCCGAGCCACCTCGGGATCGCCCGGCCGGTGGTACGGCACCAGCGGCACCCGCCCCACCTTCATCACGAAGTACGGGGTGATCGGCGGCAGCAGGCAGTCGGGCCGCCAGGCGCCGGTGAGCGTGGTGGCGACGAGGTGGGTCGAGTGCGTGTGGATCACGCACCGCGCGGCCGGGTCGGCCGCGTAGATGGACCGGTGCAGTGCGAGCGTCTTGCTCGCGCGGTCGCCCGAGCGCTGCACGCCGTCGGCGTCGACCCACGCGAGCCGCGCCGGGTCGAGCGCGCCCAGGCAGGCGTCGGTGGGCGTGATCAGGTGACCGCCGCCCGCGCCGTCGTCCAGCCGCACGCTGATGTTGCCCGCGGTGGCGTGCACGTAGCCGCGCTCGAAGAGCGAGCGGCCCACGCGGCAGATCTCTTCGCGCAGGGCGAGCTGGCGCGTGTCCATCAGGCCACCTGCCCCAGCGCCTTCGCGAAGAAGTCCACCGTGCCGAAGTTGCCGGACTTCATCGCGAGCAGCAACCCACGCTGCTCGGCGTGGGTCCAGGGCACGCCCGGGTCGATGGTCGGGCCGATGCGCAGCTGGTTCACGTCGAGTGCGTTGACGACCGCGCCCGAGGTCTCGCCGCCCGCGGTGACGAGCCGGCGCACGCCGAGGTCGACGAGGCCGCAGGCCACGCGCGCGAGGCAGTCCTCCACCAGCACGCCGGCCTGCTCGACGCCGAAGTGCGCCTGCACCGCACGCACCTCGTCCGGCGTCGACGTCGCATAGATCAGCACGGGTCCGCCCGCGAGCCGCGGCGCGGCCCACGCGAGCGCGGCCTCGGCCGGGTCCGGGGCCCCGTCCGCACCGAACTGCATCGCATCGATCCGATACGCCGGGCGGCCCGACGCGATCCAGTCGTTGACCTGCGCGTTGGTGGCGACCGAACACGATCCCGACAGCACGGCGGCGTGGCCACCGACCGGGGGCAGCGAGGTGGCATCGGTGCGCGGGGCCTCGGCCCGCAGGCCCAGCGCGAGGCCGGAGCCGCC
This sequence comes from Piscinibacter gummiphilus, assembly GCF_002116905.1. NCBI lineage: Bacteria > Pseudomonadati > Pseudomonadota > Betaproteobacteria > Burkholderiales > Sphaerotilaceae > Rhizobacter > Rhizobacter gummiphilus. The sequence goes on along the minus strand of NZ_CP015118.1, from coordinate 1,804,812 downwards.
GGTCACCAGCGGCAGGTCCGACGTGGCTTCGGCCAGCACCTTCAGGTCGGCGTTGTCCACCGCGTCGGTCACGGCGTAGCGCACGCCCCGGGCGCGCAACGTGTCGAGTTCGCGGCGCACCGCGTCGGCGCCCTTCGCGACCGTGCCGTGCCGCACGAGGCCGATGCCCTGGCCCGCCGGCACCTGCGGCTGCAGCACACGCAGCAGGTTGGCGTCGGTCATCGGCGTGAGTGGGTGGTGCCGCATGCCCGACTCCGACAGCAGCGTGTCGCCGACGAACAGGTGACCCGCGTAGACCGTCCGGCCGTTCTCGGGGAGTGCCGGGCACATCACCGTGATGTCGGTGCCCAGCGCCGTCATCAGCGCGTCGGTCACCGGGCCGATGTTGCCTTCGGCCGTGGAGTCGAACGTGGAGCAGTACTTGAAGTAGAAGCGCTGCGCACCGGCGGCCCGCAGCCACGCGAGCGCGGCGAGCGACTCGCGCACCGCGTCGGCGACGGGCGCGGTGCGGCTCTTCAGCGCGACCACCACCGCGTCCGCATCGGGCGCCGGGCCGTCGGGCAGGCCGATGGTCTGCACGGTGCGCAGCCCGGCGCGCACCAGCATGCTGGCGATGTCGGAGGCGCCGGTGAAGTCGTCGGCGATGACACCGAGGATCATGTCGTTACCCTGGTTCGTGAATGGAAATCAGACCGGCACCGCCGCGCGGCGCCGCGAGAACAGGCCGCCGCACGTGCCCCAGGCCAGCAGCGCGAGGGCGAGCACGGTGATCGTGCCGACGAGGCCGTTGCCGAAGAACACGCCGAGCGACCCTTCGGACAGCAGCATCGACTGGCGGAACGCGTCTTCCGACTTGTCGCCGAGCACCATCGCGAGGATCAGCGGCGCGATCGGATAGTCGAGCTTCTTGAACACATAGCCGATGACACCGAAGCCGAGCGCGAGGTACACGTCGAACATCTTGCCGCCGATGGTGTACGCGCCGATCAGGCACACCACGATGATCAGCGGACCGATGATCGCGAACGGCGCGCGCAGGATCGCGGCGAACAGCGGGATCGTGCCGAGCACCAGCACCACCGCCACCACGTTGGCCATGTACATCGAGGCGATGAGGCCCCAGACGAAGTCGGTCTGTTCGATGAACAGCATCGGGCCGGGCTGCAGGCCCCAGATCATCAGGCCGCCCATCATCACGGCTGCCGTGGCCGAGCCCGGCACGCCGAGCGCGAGCATCGGCAGCAGTGCGGAGACGCCGGCCGAGTGGTCGGCCGCCTCCGGCGCCACGACCCCTTCCGGTTCGCCCTTGCCGAAGTTGGCGCGCTTCTTCGAGAAGCGCTTGGCGATGCCGTACGACATGAACGACGCGGCGGTGGGACCGCCCGGCGTGATGCCCATCCAGCAGCCGATCAGCGTGGAGCGCACGAGGGTCACGGCGTGGCGCGGCATCTCCTTCGCGGTCTGCCACACGACGCGCCAGCTCATCTTCGCCTTCAGGCCGTCGAACTTCAGGCCCTCCTCCACCGTCACCAGCAGTTCGCCGATGCCGAAGAGGCCCACCACCGCGGCGAGGAACGAGACCCCGCCCACGAGCGAATCGGCACCACCGGTCAGGCGCATCTCGCCCGAGACCGTGTCCATGCCCACCGTGGCGAGCGACAGGCCGATCAGCAGCGAGGCCATCGTCTTGAGCGCGGCGCCGCCGCTCATGCCCACGTAGCTGCAGAAGGTCAGCAGGTACACCGCGAAGTACTCGGGCGGGCTGAACTTCAGCGCGAAGTCGGCGATGGTGTTGGCGATCAGCGTGACGACGATCACCCCGGCCAGCGCGCCGAAGCCCGCCGACAGGAACGCGGTGGCCAGGGCCTTCGCGGCGTCGCCGTGGCGTGCCATCGGGTGGCCGTCGAACGTGGTGGCCACCGACGAGGGTTCGCCGGGGATGTTGAAGAGGATGGACGTGGTGGAGCCGCCGAAGAGCGCGCCCCAGTACATCGACGACAGCAGGATGATGGCCGAGACCGGGTCCATCGTGAACGTGAGCGGCAGCAGCAGCGTGACGCCGTTCGGGGCGCCGAGGCCGGGCAGCACGCCGACGAGGATGCCGAGCAGCACACCGCCCACCATCAAGGCGATGTGATAGATGCTGAAGGCGGTCTCGAAGCCGCCGGCCAGGTGTTGGAGTTGTTCGAGCATGCGATCAGGTCCTCAGTAGCCGAGCCACGTCTCGAGCGGGCCCTTGACGAGCGGCACGCCGAACCACAGCTCAAACACGCCGAAGAACACGGCCGTCGAGCCGACGCCCAGCAGGAGGGACTTCCACCACGGGAAGCCGCCGTGCGTGCGCGCCATGTAGACGAGGTACACGCACGCCGCCACGTACAGGCCGGTGAAGGGCATCGCGGCCACCAGCAGCGCGGTGGGCACGAACATCGAGGCCGTGCGGCGCAGCTGCTCGCCGGTGGCGAACGCGCCCTCGACCGGCTTGCGCACGGCCTGCACCAGCAGCAGCACGCTGACGATCATCAGCAGCGCGCCGAGGCGCAGCGGGAAGTAGCCGGACTCGGGGCCCGTGGCCCCCCACCCGTGCGCCAGCTGCAGGCTGCCGAGGATCACGGCGCCCGAGAAGGCGGCCAGGATGGCCGCGACCGCGACCTCCATGCGTTGGCGTTGGATCGACATCTCGACGAACTCGCTCAGTCCTTCAGCAGCCAGCCGTCTTCGCTGAACTGCACCTTGTGCTTGGCCATGTCGTTGGCGATGTACGAACGCAGCGGGGCGCCGGTCAGGTACAGGTCGCTCTGCAGGCCGCGTTCGAGCCACTCGCGGAACTCGGGCTTCGAGCGCACCTGGGCCATCAGGTTCTCGTAGTACTTGACCTGCTCGGGCGTGGTGCCCGCCACCGTCCACACGGTGCGCGGCATGCGGAACTCGTCGACGGCGATGCCCTGCTCCTTGCAGGTGGGCACGTCGCCGAAGCCCATGTCGCTGGTGACCTTGGCCTTGATGGGCAGGCGCTGCTTCGCGAACACGCACAGCGGACGCACCTTGCCGGCGCGCCAGTGCGACACGTTCTCGGACGGGTTGTTCACGTTGGCGCCGATGTGGCCGCCGGACAGCTGCACCGCCACTTCACCACCGGACTTGAACGGCACGTACGTGAGCTTCACGCCAGTGGCCTTCTCGATCTGGCGGGTGAGGATGTGGTCGGTGTCGCGGGACTGGGCGCCGCCCATCATGAACGTGCCGTTCTTCGCACGGGCCGCGTCGAGCAGGTCCTTCGCGTTCTTGTACGGCGCGTCGGCGTTGGCCCACAGCAGGAACTCGTCGGCCGCGAGGATGGCCACCGGCACGATGTCGTCGGTGCTGTAGCCCACCTTCGTGATCATCGGCATCAGGTAGGCGAGGTTCGTCGAGAACACGAGCTTGTTCGGATCGCCCTTGGCCGACTTCGCGTAGACGAGCGCCTCGGTGCCGGCGCCACCGCTCTTGTTCGTGACGATGACCGACACCGGCATCAGCTTGTACTTCTGCACCACCGACTGGATCACGCGGGCGAACTGGTCGGTGCCGCCGCCGGGGCCGGCCGTGACGATGAACTCGACCGGGCGGTTCGGCTGCCAGCCCGCCGCGGTGGCGGACAGCGAGGTCGCGGCCAGGGCGATGGCGGCGAAGGGGGCGAATCGGGAGAAGGTCATGTCGGTTCCTGTTCCAGGGAGAGTGACCGGCCGGGGCCGGGTCGGAGAGCGAGGCGCGGGTGCGTCGTCACCCGGGGAAGAAGGCGGCGTCCTGCTGGCGGCGCAGCGCGAGGAGTTCGGAGTGGGCCTCGACCTCGATGTCGTCGAAGCAGATGGCCTGGCCCGCGGCCACGTCGCGCACGAGGCGCCGGTTCGCGGCGAGGTAGAACGGCACCGGCACGCCGGCGCCGAGCGGCGCGGCGGGCACCAGTTCGGCGGCCGTGCCGTCGATGCTGTGGTGGTGCCCCCCCATTTCGAGCACGCTGCCGGCCAGCAGGTTCCGCGTGGCGCGCACGACGAGGTCGAGGGTCGGGCGCGGCTGCTGGGCGCCGGTGGAGCGCGCGTGCACCACCGCGTCGAGCACACTCGTGGCGGCTTCCAGGCCCAGCAGGTGACGAGGGATGTACATCATGGCGCGGCGGCCATCGCGGCTCAGCACGTGGCCCTTGCCCAGGAGCAGGTCCCACGTCTCCGCATCATCGCACCGCACGATCACGAACACACCCCCGGCGAGGCTCACCTCGCCCGGCGCGCGCAGGCAGTGGAACACGTCGAGCGACGCGGCCTTTTCCATGATGCCGCCTTCCGACACCGGCGCGAACATCGTCGGGACTTCGGTGATGCGGGCGATGGGAGCGTGCAGCGCCGGGGTGTCGGGCGCGAGGCCCGTGCTGTTGGCGACGACCTGCAGTTCGCACAGGTCGGGCACCGCGCGCTGCGGCAGCGCCGCGCATGCCGTGGACCGGGCGGCGGCGAGCGAGGGCACGTGGCCATCGGCCAGGTCCCACAACGCGCCGAAGCCGGGCACCGCCGCCGTGCGGCCGTTGCTGTCGATCGACTCGGCGGCGGCGTCGAACACGAAGTCGTATTCGCTCGACTTGCCGGCAGCGACGATCTCGAGGCCCAGCGTCTGCGCCCACGTGATCAGGCCGATCAGCAGCGATGGCTGGTCGCCGTCGACCGGCGTGACCACCTTGCCGCGGGCCTGGGCCTGGCGGGCGAGTTCGGGGCCGATGACACTGTCGACTTCCTTGGACGCCAGCGCCACGTGCCAGCCGGCCTCGATCGCGAGGCGCGCGTGGCGGGCACCCGCTTCGGGATGGCCCGTGGCCTCGATCAGCAGGTCGAGCGGGAGGTCGGTGAGGAGGGCGACGTCGGCGGCGGCGATGTACTGGCCGCGGTCCCAGGCGGCCACGGCTTCGGTGCGGGTCGTGCAGACGGCGATCTGCTCCGCCGGAATGCCGATTGAATGCAATGCGGCCACCGCGATGGCGGCTTCACGGTCCACCGCGACCCGTGCGTTGACCAGCGGAATGCGCCGCGCCTGGGCCAGGAAACTGCGGCCGAACCCGCCGCTGCCCACGACACAGGTCTCGGCGGGGCGAGTGGCGGACGCGAAATAGGTCAGGTGATTCATGGCGGGGGAATGAAGATCGGGGAAGGGGTTGGCGCGATTTTGCATGCAATCCACACCATCCAACTCCGTAGAACCCCTAACCCGGGACCGTGTATCCTTCGCTTTGAATGCAATCCGTGACCGATGCCCCCATGAACTCCAACGGCCAGGACCGTGGCAAACGCACCCTGCTCGCCGCGCGCCGCGTGCGCGAACTGATCGTCTCCGGCGCCCTGACGCCGGGGCAGCGCATTTCCGAGCGGCTGATGAGCGAACAGCTCGAGGGCATCTCGCGCACGCCGCTGCGGGAGGCCTTCAAGATCCTGGAAGCCGAGGGGCTCGTGACCATCGAGCCGAACCGCGGGGCGGTGGTCACCGCGCTGTCGGTGACGGACGTGGCCGCCTCCATCGAGGTGCTGATCGGCCTGGAGACCATGGCCGCCGAACCCGCGTGCGAGTTCATCACCGACGCCGAGGTCGCCGAGGTGGAGAAGCTCCACAAGGACATGGTGCAGGCCCACCACGACGGCGAGCTGATGACCTACTTCGTGCTGAACCAGGCCATCCACCAGCGCGTGGTGGACGCGGCGCGCAACCCGGTGCTGTCACGCATCTACGCGGCCGAGTGCGCGCGCATCCGGCGCTACCGCTACGCGGGCAACCGCAAGAACGAGCGCTGGCAGGAAGCCGTGCGCGAGCACGAGCACATCCTCGACGCACTGCGCAAGCGCGCGGGCCCGATGCTGCGCGAGATCCTGCGCCAACACCACCGCAGCGGCTGGGCCGTGTCGCGCAAGGTGCTCGAGCAGGAGCTCGGTGCGGTGGGGGGCGACACGGCGGGCGAGGCGAAACGCCCGCGCCGGGCACGCTCGGCATCGCCGGCCTGAGGGCGCGGCGCACCAACGACAAGGGCGGCCCGAAGGCCGCCCTTTTGCATGGGAACGTGCGATGCGATCAGTCGCGGCCGTGGCCCTTGCCATGACCGTTGCCGTGATGGCCACGGTCGTCGCGGTGGTCATGCCGATCATGGCGGTCGTGCCGGTCATCGTGGCGATCGTCGCGCCAGTCGCGGCGATCCTCCCGGTAGACCACGCGCGGCGGCGGCGCAGGGCGGCGGTAGTGGTCGCGGTACCAGTCGTCGCGCACGAAGTACACCGGCTGGCCGCAGGCCTCGTAGCGGCCGCAGTACTTGCGCCAGTTCTTCTGGTGGCCCGGCGGCACGCGCAGGTAGATCGGCGGGCGGTGCGCGACGATGACCGGCGGCTGCTGGATGATCACGGGCTGCGGGTAGATCACCGCGGCGGGCGGCGCGTTGCCGATGTCGATGCGGCCGTAGAAGCCCGGCTGGCCGACGCTCACGGACACACCCACGTTGGGACTCGCCATGCTGTGCAGGCTGACCGCGGCCAGGCCGGCGGCCATCAGGATCTTCTTCATCATTCGGTTTTCTCCTTCAACTTCATGTCAGGTACGACACCTCCACAACGGCAAGAGTTCGGGGGGCGATGACGTGCTTTCAATCACTTTCACAATGTGCACAGTCGTCAGCCGACGTGTGCACTGTGCACGTGCGGCCAGTTCAGTCGTAGACGACGGTGGACTTTCCGTGGCTGCCCTCGAGCCACCGCTCGAGCGCCGCATCCGACGGATAGAACCGCCCCTCGTCCCCGAGGTCCAGTTCGCCGGACGCGCCCTCGCGGTGCAGCACGAGCCGCACCGGCAGGCCCTGCGTCACGGTGCCCTCTTCCGTTTCCACGCGCCGGCTCGGGTGGTCGCGCAGCACCTCGGTCACCGGCGGCACGCTGCCGTTGACCTCGACGCGCAGGTACTTGCCGAAGCGGCACCGCGCGGTGGGCAGGTCCCACACCTGCTGCACGTTCAGGCGCATGCCGCCCGAGAAGCGGTCGGGCTGCGCCTTGCCGAGCACGATGATCAGCTCGTCGTCCTTCAGCAGGTCCTTGTTCGCGTTGAGCAGTTCCTCGTTGGCCACCGCCTCGATCATCTCGCTCTTGTCGTCGAGCTTGAAGATCGCGACACGGCCACGCTGGCCGTTGATGACGCGCAGGTCACCCACGATGCCCGCGAGCACCTGCGGCTCGCGCGTGTCGATCAGGTCGGCGATCTCGCGGCGCGCGAACTTGCGCACCTCGGATCCGCTCTGGTCGAACAGGTGGCCCGACAGGTAGAAGCCGAGCGCGATCTTCTCGAGGCTCAGCCGCTCCTTGATGCTCCACGGCTTGGCCTCGACGAGGTCGGGTTCGGTGGTGGACGCGCCGTGCGAGTCGTCGAAGTCGAACAGGCCGCCCTGGTCCGCGTGCGCGGCCTGGGTGTCGGCGTATTCGAACGCGAGGCCGATGCTCGCGACGACCTGGGAGCGCTCCGGGTGCAGCAGGTCGAACGCGCCGGCCTTGATGAGCGCCTCGACGGTGCGCTTGTTGATGCGGCTGCGGTCCACGCGCGCGGCGAAGTCGAAGATGCTCTTGAACGGACCGCCTTCGGCGCGGGCCTCGATGATGGCCTCGACCGCGCTCTGGCCCGTGCCCTTCACGGCCCCGAGGCCGTAGCGCACCACCTTGTCGGCCACCGGTTCGAAGCGGTAGTTGCAGGTGTTGATGTTGGGCGGCTCGAACGTGAGACCGAGCTTGACGGCGTCGTCGTGGAAGATCTTGAGCTTGTCGGTGTCGTCGAGCGCGACGCTCATGTTGGCCGCGGTGAATTCGGCGAGGTAGTGCGCCTTCAGGTACGCGGTGTGGTACGCGAGCAGCGCGTAGGCCGCGGCGTGCGATTTGTTGAAGCCGTAGCCCGCGAACTTCTCCATCAGGTCGAAGATCTCGTTGGCCTTGGGCTCCTCGATGCCCTGCTTGCCCGCGCCCTCGGCGAAGGTCGCGCGGTGCGCCACCATCTCCTCGAGCTTCTTCTTGCCCATCGCGCGGCGCAGCAGGTCGGCGCCGCCGAGCGAGTAGCCCCCGACGATCTGGGCCACCTGCATCACCTGCTCCTGGTAGACCATGATGCCGTAGGTCTCCTCCAGCACCGACTTCATCAGCGGGTGCGGGTACTCGACCTCCTCGCGCCCGTGCTTGCGGGCGCAGAAGCTCGGGATCAGGTCCATCGGGCCCGGGCGGTACAGCGCCACCAGCGCGATGATGTCCTCGAACACGCTGGGCTTCGCATCCTTCAGCATGCGCTGCATGCCGGACGATTCCAGCTGGAACACGGCGACCGTCTTGCCCTCGCTCATCAGCTGGTACGACGCGCGGTCGTTCAGCGGGATGTTCTCGAACGCGAAGTTCTCCTGCTTGGGCCGGCGCGCGCGGATGTAGTCCTTCGCGAGTTCGAGGATGGTCAGCGTGGCGAGGCCCAGGAAGTCGAACTTCACGAGGCCGATGGCCTCCACGTCGTCCTTGTCGTACTGGCTCACGGCGCTGTCGCTGCCGGGCTGCATGTAGAGCGGGCAGAAGTCGGTGATCTTGCCCGGGGCGATCAGCACGCCCCCCGCGTGCATGCCGATGTTGCGCACCATGCCCTCGACGCGTTCGGCCAGCGCCAGCAGTTCGGCGACCTCTTCCTCGTTCTTCTCGCGCTGCTCGATCTCGGGCGCCTCGGTGCGCGCGTAGATGATGCCGGGGTCGGGCTTGTCGCCGGGGCGCTTGAGCGTCACGGTCTTGCCGGGCGGCGCCGGCACGAGCTTCGCGACACCGTCGACGTGGCCGTAGCCCATGCCGAGCACGCGGCCCACGTCCCGCAGCGCGGCCTTCGCCGCCATGGTGCCGAACGTGGCGATCTGGCTGACGGCCTCGCGGCCGTACTTGTCCTTCACGTAGTCGATGACGCGGTCGCGGTTGCCCTGGCAGAAGTCGATGTCGAAGTCGGGCATCGACACCCGCTCCGGGTTCAGGAAGCGTTCGAACAGCAGGTTGTAGCGCAGCGGGTCGAGGTCGGTGATCTTGAGCGCGTAGGCCACGAGCGAGCCGGCGCCGGAACCCCGGCCCGGCCCCACGGGACAACCGTGGCCTTTCGCCCAGATGATGAAGTCCGCCACGATCAGGAAGTAGCCGGGGAAGCCCATCTTCAGGATCGTGTTGATCTCGAAGTCGAGCCGCTCGACATACCGGGGGTTCTCGGCCTCGCGTTTGGCGGGGTCCGGGAACAGGTGGATCATCCGCTCCTTCAGGCCCTCGTGCGAGACGTAGCGGAAGTACTCTTCCGGCTCCATCAGGCGGCCCTCGACCTCGGGCACCGGGAAGTCCGGCAGGCGCGGCTTGCCGAGCACGAGCGTCAGGCTGCAGCGCTTGGCGATCTCGACGGTGTTCCGGATGGCCGTGGGCACGTCCGCGAACAGCGCCTCCATCTCGGCCTGCGTCTTGAAGTGCTGGTCGCGCGTGAACTTCTTGACGCGGCGCGGGTTCGTGAGCGTCTCGCCCTCGGCGATGCAGGTGCGGGCCTCGTGGGCCTCGAAGTCCTCCGGCGTCTGGAACTGCAGCGGGTGCGTGGCCACGACCGGCAGGCCGAGTTCGGCCGCCAGCGGCACCGCGGCGCGCACGTGCGGCTCGTGGCCCGGCAGGCCGGCACGCTGCAGCTCGATGTAGAAGCGCTGGGGGAACAGGTCGGACAGGCGCGTGGCGATGGCCTTCGCACGTTCGGTGTCGTTCGCGAGCAGGGCCTGGCCCACGGCGCCCAGGTCGGCTCCGGACAGCACGATCAGGTCGCTGCCGAGTGCGGCGAGCGACTCCCAGCGCACCCACGCGCGGCCCTGCTGCACGTCCTGGATCCACGCGCGGGACAGGATCTCGCAGAGGTTCAGGTAGCCGTTGCGGTTCTGCGCCAGCAGCAGCAGGCGGCTGGGCAGCTTCTCGCCGGCGGCGGTGTCGGGCTCGAGCCAGACGTCGGCGCCCAGCACGGGCTTGACGCCCGCCTTGCGGGCTTCCTTGTAGAACTTGACCCCGCCGAACAGGTTCGACAGGTCGGTGATCGCGAGGGCGGCCTGGCCGTCGCCGGCGGCGGCGTCGACGAGTTCGTCGATGCGCAGGGTGCCGTCGACGACGGAGAATTCGGTGTGGGAACGGAGGTGAACAAACGCCATCCCGACATTCTAGAGAGGTGGGTTCCGTAAAATGCGCGGGTGGAACCGAACCTGCCCCCCGTCCTCAACATCTCGTCCTACCTGTTCGTGCCGCTCACGGACACACAGGCGCTCCGCGAGAGCATCCGCTCACAAGCCGCGGCTCGTTCGCTCAAGGGCACCGTGCTGCTCGCGGAAGAAGGCATCAACCTCTTCCTCGCCGGCGCGCCCGACGACGTGCGCGCGTTCGTGGGCGAACTGCGCACCGACCCGCGCTTCGCACCGCTCGAACCGAAGGAGAGCTGGTCGGCCACCGTGCCATTCGGCAAGCTGCTCGTGAAGGTCAAGCGCGAGATCATCCGCATGAACCACCCGCACGTGAAGCCGTCGGCGGGCCGTGCGCCGTCGGTCGACGCCCGCACGCTGTCGCGCTGGCTCGACGCCGGGGTGGACGACACGGGTCGCCCGGTGGTGATGCTCGACACGCGCAACGCCTTCGAGGTGGACCACGGCCGCTTCGCCAACGCCATCGACTGGCGCATCACGAAGTTCACCGAGTTCCCCGACGCCGTGCGTGCGAACGCCGCCAGCCTGGAAGGCAAGACGGTGGTGAGCTACTGCACCGGCGGCATCCGCTGCGAGAAGGCGGCGCTGTTCATGGCCGAGGCGGGTGTGCAGAACGTGCTGCAACTGGAAGGCGGCATCCTGAAGTACTTCGAGGAAGCAGGCGGCGCCCACTACGAGGGGGGCTGTTTCGTGTTCGACGAACGCGAGGCCGTGGCCTCCGACCTGTCGGCGATCAACCCCTGATCAGGAGTTGAGCACGTCCAGCACCTCGGAGCGGAACTCCCGGGTGAACAGGATGTAGATCACGCCGGCCGTGGCCACCATGAACACCACCGGCGAGAAGAACCAGCCCACCGCGGCGAACGAGAAGTAGTAGGCGCGCAGCCCGTCGTTGAAGGTCTCGGCGGCGAGACCCACCATGCGGCCCGCCTTGTTCGCGAACGCCTCGCGCGACAGGCCCTGCGCCTCGAACTGCTCGGCCTCGGGCGCGGCCGCCACGAGCAGCGCGCCGAAGGTGTACTGGCGCATCGACCACGTGAAGCGGAAGAACGCGTAGACGAACACCACCAGCAGCAGGATCACCTTCAGGTCGAACAGCAGCACCGAGCTGTTGTTCGACGCGGCGAACGGCAGGTCGCGCACGAGTTCGTTCGCCTTCTCGCTCGTGCCCAGCACGGCCAGCAGGCCGCCGATGATCAGCACGGTGGTGGATGCGAAGAACGACGGGCTCGTGGAGAGGTTCTGGATCACGGTGCCGTCGAGCACCCGCACGGCGCGGTAGGTGGTCTGCAGCATCCACTGGCTGCGCACGCGGTTGGTGGCGCCGAGGATGGACGGCCGCGTGAGGGAGCGGTCGCGCGCGAACCACGCGTAGCCGGACCAGCCGCCGAAGAAGACGACGATGGCGGCCCAGTCGATCCAGGGCAGCAGTTCCAGCACTTTCAGCGCGACGTTCATGGACGTGACTGTAGCAAGACGAAAAGTTCCGCCGGCGGTCAAGCCGAGCGTGCAATTTGACACATTGACCCCCCGCCCGGGGGTGCCCTCCGCCCTCCCCCTGCGGCGCACGGCGCCCTAAACTGCCCCGGGTCCGCGAAGAAGGCGCGCGGACCAGCGACACACAAGAATCGCCTGCAGACATCCTCAGAGGGAGCTAGACCATGCAAGAGATCTACGCGGGCGGCCCGAACGGTGCCGGCGCCGGCACCAGCCGCATCGACTTCATCCGCAAGACCTACACGAACCTCGCGGGCGCCATGCTCGCGTTCGTCGCGCTGTCGATGGTGCTGCACATGGCCGGCTTCGGCTTCGGCATGCTCAAGGTCATCGCCGGTGCCAAGTTCATGTGGCTCGCGTTCATGGGTGGCTTCATGCTGGTGGGCTGGCTCGCCACGAACCTCGCCGACAACGCCGAGAGCAACCAGAAGCAGCTGATGGGCCTCGGCATCTACGTCGTCGCCGAAGCCGTGATGTTCTCGCCCCTGTTCGCGCTGGCCTCGAAGGTCGCGCCGGGCGCCATCGGCGCCGCCGCGTTCATCACGCTGCTGCTCGTGGCCGCCCTCACCTGGACGGCGTTCACGGTCAAGACCAACTTCTCGTTCCTCGGCGGTTTCCTGCGCGTGGGCGGCCTCGTGGCACTCGGCGCCATCATCGTCAGCGTGATCTTCGGCTTCTCGCTGGGCATCTGGTTCTCGGCCCTGATGGTCCTGTTCGCCGGCGCCTGCGTGCTGTACGACACCTCGAAGATCATCCACGAGTACCCGACGGACCGCCCGGCCGGTGCCGCGCTGCACCTGTTCGCGTCCATCGCGCTGATGCTCTGGTACGTGCTGCGGATCCTGATCTCGCTCGCCTCCTCGGACGACTGAAACATCGGCCCCCCAGTCGGCTGGCGCCTCCTGCCCCCAGGGGGCGCCACGGGTCGCCCGGGAAACCCGGGCTCGCGTGTGGCTTGATCTGCGGCTTCGCTTCGCTCGCCTTCCGCGTTCGCGTCCACGTTTCAGGGCATCGCTTCGCTCGCCCCCTTTCGCTTCGGCCTCCAGGCGGGGCCAAGCTCATTCATCTACACCATGTTCGCCAAACTCAAGAGCGCCCTGCTCCCCCCCGCCCTCGTCCTCATCGGCCTCGGCCTCGCCTACGGCGGCTTCACCGAAGGCCGTGACTTCAAGGCCATCGCCGACCACGGCAAGACCGTCGAGGCCACGCTCGACCAGGTCACCTGGAAGGAGAAGGCCGTGTCCGGCCGCGAGAAGGGCTTCAAGCTCGAGGTGCACTTCGAGACCGAAACGAAGCAGCCCGTGAAGGCCGCGCTCAGCGTGTCGAAGGACGTGGGCCAGCGCTTCCGCGACGGCAACGACAACAAGGTGATGGTGAAGTACCTGCCCGAGTCGCCGAACACCGTGATCCTCGCGAACGCGAAGGACGACTCCGGCATCATGATGGCCGCCGGCGGTGCGCTCGCCGTCATCGGCGTGGGCATCTTCGTGTACCGCCGCCGCAAGGCGTCGGCCGAGGCCGCGGAACCCGCGGTGGCCTGAGCCACCGCAGGCCGGGGGATCAGGCCGCCAGGTCGAACACGATCACCTCGGCGTCCTGGCCGTTGGCCAGCACCAGGCGCTCCTCGCCGCGCAGCGTCACCGCGTCGCCGCCGTCGAGCGCCTGCCCGTTCACCTCGAGCTTGCCGCGCACGAGGTGCACGTAGGTGACGCGGCCGGTGTCGAGCGGCAGCTCCGCCGCCTCGCCGCCGTCGAACAGCCCGGCGTACATCGACGCGTTCGCGTGGATGGTCACCGAGTCGTTCCGCCCGTCACGGCTCGCGACGAGCCGCAGCCGGCCGCGCTTGTCGGCGTCTTCGAAGTGCTTCTGCTCGTAGCCCGGCTCGATGTCGCGTTCGTCGGGCAGCAGCCAGATCTGCAGGAAGTGCGTCTCCTGCTGCGGCGCCTGGTTGAACTCGCTGTGGCGGATGCCGCGGCCCGCGCTCATGCGCTGCACGTCCCCCGGCACGATCTGCGCACCGTTGCCCAGGCTGTCCTTGTGGCCGAGCACGCCCGACAGCACGTACGACACGATCTCCATGTCGCGGTGGCCGTGGGTGCCGAAGCCGGTGCCCGGGGCGATGCGGTCCTCGTTGATGACGCGCAGGTTGCCCACGCCCATGTGGCGCGGGTCGTGGTACTCGGCGAACGAGAAGCTGTGGAAGGACTTGAGCCAGCCGTGGTCGGCATGGCCGCGATCGGAGGATTTGCGAAGGGTGATCATGGTGGGCTCCTGTCTGTGTGTGTCGATGGGTTCACTGTAGGAGCGCGGGCCTCTCCCATCGTGGGCAGGCGTTGAAGCATCCGTTCAAATAAGATGAACGCCTCTTCCCCTCCCCCCGGCCGCCCCTGCTCCGCCATGCCCACCGCCCGCAACGTCCTGACCCCCGAAGCGCTGTCGATGATGGAGGTCATCGCCCGCACCGGAAGCTTCGCCGCCGCCGCGCGCGAACTCGGCAAGGTGCCCTCCGCCCTCACCTACAGCGTGCGCCAGCTGGAGGACGCGCTCGACGTGCTGCTGTTCGACCGCGGGTCGCGCCAGGCGAAGTTCACCGCCGCCGGCGAGGAGCTGCTCAACGAAGGCCTGCGCCTGCTGGAGCAGATGGAGGCGGTGGCCAGCCGCGTCAAGCGGGTCGCCACCGGCTGGGAGACGCAGCTCACCATCTCGGTCGACGGCGTGATGTCGCGCCTGACGATGTTCGAGCTGTGCGAGGCTTTCTACGCACTGCAGCCGGAGGGCACGACGGGTGGCCCCGGCACCCGCCTGCGCCTGCGCACCGAGGTGCTGGCCGGCACGTGGGAGGCGCTGGTGCGAGGCCACGCCGACCTGGCCATCGGCGTCGGCACCGACCGCACGCTGCCCGCCGGCATCCAGATGCTCCCGCTCGGCGACCTGCCCTTCGTGTTCGCCGTCGCCCCGCACCATCCGCTCGCGGCCATCGAGGGGGTCATCACCGACAACGACCTGCTGCGCCACCGCGCCGTGGCCGTGGCCGACTCCGCCCAGCACCTCGCGCCCATCACGGTGAACCTGCTGCCGGGCCAGGACGTGCTGACGGTCGCCAGCATGCAGGCCAAGATCGAGGCGCAGATCCGCTGCATGGGCTGCGGCTTCATTCCCGAGCCGCTGGCGCGCGAACACATCGCAGCCGGCCGCCTCGTCGCGAAAGCCGTGCAGCGCCCCGCGCCCGAGGCCCGCATGGGCTACGCGTGGCGCGCGACGCCGGCCAACGGCCCGCGCCGCACCGGCCTCGGCGAAGCGCTCAAGTGGTGGCTCAAGCAACTCGAGAGCCCCGCGACCCGCAAGGCCCTCATCGAACGCCACTGCGGCCTGCTGCAGCAGGGCCTCGATTGAGCGACTACCGCGGCCGTTTCGCCCCGTCGCCCACGGGCCCGCTGCACGCGGGCTCGATGGTGGCCGCGCTGGCGAGCTGGCTCGACGCCCGTGCGCACCGCGGCGCATGGCTCGTGCGCATCGAGGACGTGGACACGCCCCGCTGCGTGCCCGGTGCCGACCGCATCATCCTCGACCAACTGGCGGCCTGCGGCCTCGTGCCCGACGAACCGCCGGTGTGGCAGTCCGCGCGCGGCCCGCTGTACCGGCAGGCCCTCGACGGCCTCGTGGCCGCCGGCCTCGCGTACCCGTGCGGCTGCACCCGAAGCGACATCGCCCGCGCGCTCGCGGCGTCCGGCGCGTCGAAGCCGCGCCACGGCGAACTCGTCTACCCCGGCACCTGCCGCAACGGCCTGCACGGCAAGCCGCCGCGGGCGGTGCGGTTCCACGCCGATGGCCCCGAGATCCGCTGGACCGACCGCCGCCTGGGCGAGCAGCACCAGCACGTGGCCGAGGCCGTGGGCGACTTCGTGCTGCACCGGGCCGACGGCCTGTGGGCCTACCAGCTGGCCGTGGTGGTGGACGACCACCTGCAGGGCATCACCGACGTCGTCCGCGGCGAGGACCTGGCCGACAACACACCGAGGCAGATCCTGCTGCAGCACGCACTGGGGTACGCGACACCGCGCTACCTGCACACGCCGCTCGTGCGCGACGCGGCGGGCGAGAAGCTGTCGAAGCAGACCGGTGCCACGGCGGTCGACGTGGCCGATCCGCTCGCGGTGCTGAAGGCTGCGGGCGCACCGCTCGGCATCGGGGCGGACGGCGCCACCGTGGGCGAGTGGCTGGCCGCCGCCGTCACGGCGTGGCGAACCTAGTCGCCCCCCCCGCCGCCCCCGCACCCTCCCCCGCCACAGCCACTGCTGTCGCCACTGCTGCCGCCGCTGTCGTCGCTCGACGACCCGCTGCTGTCCCCACCCGCATCGCTGCCGCTGCCCGGGCGGGTGTCCCCGAACCCGTCGGTGCCGCCGTCGTGGCTGGCGCTCGAGAACTCGCCTCCGCAATGGATCACCGTGGCACCGTCGCGACTCACGCCGCGGCAGTCGGCCACGTAGACGTGCCCGCCCGCCACCTTCAGCTTCGCGTCGATCGCGAACAGCAGCGGCAGCCGCGTGGGCTGGCGCGGGTTGATGTTCTCGTCGCGGCACGCGAACCAGAAGCAGCGCCGCAGCCCGGCGTTGCTCTGCCGCGCCCCGCCGGCGAGGGTCACCGCCGGCGTGTGGTGCATGAAGCGGCCGAAGGCCTTGTGGCAGAACACCTCGTAGTTGCGCGTGTGCAGGATGAACTCGTGCCAGAGTTCGTCGGCGATCTGCGAGGGCATCGACACGTACTTGCGTCCGCTGTGCAGGTGGGCCAGGAAGAACTGCCGCAGCGCGTGGGCCACGAGCTGGCAGTCCTTGAGCGACAGGTCGGCGTGGCGCTCGCGCAGCGGGGCGAACAGGCCGTGGGGAAACTCGAACGACCGGATCCAGGCCTCCCGGCGCAACGCCCTTTGGCGCCGCCACAGCAACAGCAAGGTCAGGCTCGTGGCGATCAGCAGGACGGTCAGCAGCGCATTCATCGGAGGACGGCCCCGGGGCCGGCAGTGGCGACAGGCCGGATCATGCAACACGGCGGTATGCTCCCGTCCGATGTTCCCCGTCGTGCCCCACCTCGTCGCCCACATCCGCCTCGCCGCCGCGTTCGCGGTGGGCCTGGCCGCGGCCTTCCTGATGCCGGGTGTCGCCGACCCGGTGAGCCGGGCCCTCGTCGGCTGGAACGTGGCGACGTGGCTCTACCTCGCCCAGGTGGCCTGGGCCATGTTCCATGCCGACCACGCGCATGTGAAGCGGGTGGCCGAAGCCCAGGCGGAAAGCATCGTCGTGGTGCTGATGCTCGTGCTCGTCGGCGCGCTCGCGAGCCTCGCCGGCACGGTGCTGCAGCTGTCGGCGGCCAAGGGCGACGAAGCCGGCGCGCTCGGGCGCGTGGCGCTCGCCGTGGTCACGGTGATCGGCTCCTGGCTGCTGGTGCCCACGCTCTTCACGCTCGCCTATGCCAGCCGGTTCTACGAGAACAGCGAAGGAGGCGGCCTCGGGTTCCCCGAAGGCAAGGGCCACCGACCGCACTACGCCGACTTCCTCTACGTCGCCTTCACCATCGCGGTGGCCTCGCAGACGTCCGACGTGGTCATCTCGAACGCCGCGATGCGGCGCCTCGTGCTGCTGCAGTCCGTGGTGTCGTTCGGGTTCAACACCGCGGTGCTCGCGTTCACCATCAACCTCGCGGCGGGGATGGTGTGACTCAGTACAGGGTCTCGACGTCGCACGCCAGGCGGTAGCCCGCGCCGCGCTCGGTGACGATGAGCAGCGGATGCGCCGGGTCGGCCTCCACCTTCATGCGCAGGCGCCGCACCTGCACGTCCACCGTGCGGTCGTACACCTCGGCCTCGTGCAGCCGCGACATCGACAGCAGCTGGTCGCGTGTCAGCACCCGCTGCGGCGCGCGGCACAGTGCGTTGAGCAGGCTGAACTCGCCGTTCGACAGCTCCACGGCCTCGCCGTCCGGCGCCACGAGGCGCCGCGTGCGCAGGTTCAGCTCCCACCCGGCGAAGCGGAAGGCGCGGCGGCTGGCGTCGCGCTCGGGCAGCGTGGCCTGCACGCGGTAGCGTCGCAGCACCGCGCGCACGCGGGCCAGCAACTCGCGCGGGCTGAACGGTTTGGTGACGTAGTCGTCGGCGCCCAGTTCGAGGCCCATCACGCGGTCGGCCTCCTCGTCGCGCCCGGTCAGCAGCACGATGGGCACGGTGGCGCGCTCGCGCAGCTGGCGGGCGAGCGCCATGCCGTCCTCGCCGGGCAGCTTCAGGTCGAGCAGCACGAGGTCGATGGCCTCGCGGTCGACCAGCGCGAACAGGTCGCGCCCCGAAGCCGCCGTGGTGACCCGCAACTCGTTCTTGCCCAGGTACTCCGCGACCAGATCGCGGATACTGGGATCGTCGTCGATCACGAGGATGTGCGGTGCAGTGGAGTCGGTCATGAAAAGCGGAGCCTGTCGCATGGATCGTAGCGCATGACCCCCGCGCCGCCGGTTCGTTCCTTCGCACCGCGCTGGTGGCTCGCCGCACTCGCGGGCGTGTGCATCTTCGCGCTGGTGGCGGCCGGGGCGCTGTGGCGGCTGCACCGCGACACGCTCGACGCGCAGGTGCGCGAGCTGAACCTGCTGTCGCTCGCGCTGGCCGACGAACTCGCGCGCGGACTCGAAGGCGCCGAGGAAGGCCTGCGGGCCGTGCGCGCCGGCTGGAACGCCGGGCGCCTCGCGCCATCGGGTCCCGAGACCGAACGGTCGCTGCGCGTGCGTGCGGAGCTGATGCCACTCGTGCAGTCGCTCTGGATGCTCGACACCGAGGGCCGCCTGCTGGCCGCCTCCGACGCGTCGCCGCCGCCCGCGCTGGACACGTTCTCGCCCGCCCTCGCCGACCAGCCCGCCGACGGCACCGCGGTGAGCACCCGATTCGGTGCCCCGCCGCTCGTCGCGCTGGCCGTGCGCGTGCCGTCGCACGGCTGGGTCGTCGCGTCGATGCCGTCGGCCGCCTTGCTCGGCGCGTTCACGGCCACGTCGTCGGCGACCGACGCCCGCATGGCGGTGCTGCGGCAGGATGGTGCCGTGCTGGCCGGCGAGGTGCCCGCGACCGGGCCGGGACGGATCGAGCAGCGGCGCCACGTCGAGCGTTTCGGGGTGGACCTGGTGCTCTCGCGCGACACCACCGCGGCCCTGGCCGGCTGGCGCGAATCCGCGCAGCTGTCGGCCGCCGCCGCGGTGCTGCTGGGCGTCGTGCTCGCGCTGTCGTGGCGCGTCGTTCAACGCGCCGACCGCCGCCGGGCCGAGGCCCAGCAGGCCCTGCAGCTGCAGCGCGCCCGCGCGAGCAAGCTCGAATCGCTCGGCACCATGGCCGGCGGCGTGGCCCACGACTTCAACAACGTGCTCGGGGCCATCGTCGGCTTCGGCGAGATGGCGCAGGACGCCGCCCCCCCGGGCAGCGACCAGGCCCGCCACCTCGACAAGGTGCTGCAGGCCGCGGCACGGGGGCAGTCGCTCGTGGCCCGCATCCTCGCGTTCTCCCGCGGGGGTGCGCGGGCGTCGGCCGTCTTCGTGCTGCAGCCCGTGGTGGAGGAAGTGCTCGCCCTTCTGGCGGGTTCGCTGCGACCCGGCGTGGTGCTGGAGACCGACCTCGCCGCCGCCGACGCCCGCGTGCGCGGCGACGCCACGCGCGTGTTCGAGGCGGTGATGAACCTGTGCACGAACGCGATGCAGGCCATGCCCGACGGCGGCACGCTCACCGTGCGGCTCGTGCGGCAAAGCACCGCGGCCCCCACCGTGCTGTCGCATGCGTCGCTGCCGTCCGGCGACCACCTGGTGCTGTCGGTGGGCGACAGCGGGGCGGGCATCTCCGCCGAGGTGATGGAGCGGCTGTTCGAACCCTTCTTCACCACCCGCGCCGACGGGGGCGGCACTGGCCTCGGGCTCGCGGTGGTGCACGGCGTGGTGTCCGAGTTCGGAGGCGCGGTGGACGTGTGGAGCGCGCCGGGCCGTGGCGCGAGGTTCACGCTGTACCTGCCCGAAAGCACCGACGAAGCCGCTCCGGCGCCCGAGGCCCGCCGGCCGCCGCGGCGCGGGACGGGCGAGGCGGTGCTGGTCGTCGACGACGAACCGGCGCTCGTCGAGATGATGATGGGGCTGCTGGCCGGGCTCGGGTACGCCCCGGCCGGCTTCACCGATCCGCTCGCCGCGCTGGCGGCGGTGCGGGCCGCTCCCGGCACGTTCGCCGCGGTGGTGTCCGACGAAGTGATGCCCGGGCTCAGCGGCACCGAACTGGCGGCCGCCGTGGACGAAGCCGACCCGGGCCTGCCCGTGCTGCTGGTGAGCGGTCATGGCGGTGCGTTGCTGGCGCAACGGGCCGCCCAGGCCGGCGTGACCCGCGTGCTCGGCAAGCCGTTGCGGCGCGCCGAACTCGCGGACGCACTCTCCGACCTGCTCGGCTGATCCCGTTCCGGGATCAGTCGATCTCGTCGGTCTGTTCGCTCACCGCGGCCACGCGGCCGTCGGCGCCGAAGTCCACGAGGAAGCTCGCGGCGCCGTCGTTCACCTGCGGTGCGGTGTAGCGCCACGTGGCGCCGTTCTCGCCCGCGAAGTGGAAGACACGCTCGGGCCGGCCGATGGCGGCGCGCACCTCGGCCGGGGTCATGCCCGTGTGCACGGCGGTCTCCTGCGCGGCCGAGACGCTGATTCCGGGCGCGGCCTGCGCGGCCGCGGCGGCGACCGCCAGCACGGCGGTCGCGAGAAGGTTGCGGGAGGTGGTGTTCATGGAAGTCCTTTCGTGGTGGTCACGGAGGCGCGGGCCTGATGCCGCCCTCCGCACCGCGATCGTCGGCGCGCCGCATTGACGGCACATTGCGGCGCGGCCGCGGCTTCATTGCAGATGTCATCGACGCTCCATTGCAGATGCAACACGGGCACGTCGCTTCCGACACACGACCGGACAGCGCGGCGCCGACGATGCAGCCATGCACCAAGCCCGGTGCGTCACCGAAAGGAAACAGACCATGAAGTTCACCGCGTTCAAGCCCGCCCTCGCCGCCGCCCTGCTCGCCGCCGGACTCGGCTCCACCGCCGCCCATGCCGAACCGTTCTACGCCGGGGCCAACCTCGGCGCGCCGCGCTACGAGGACGGCATCCAGGGCAGCAACGGCCACGGCGACGGGGTCTCGGGCAAGGTGTTCGGTGGCTACCAGGTGACCCCGAACATCGCGTTCGAAGCGGGTTACGCCGACCTGGGCCGCGTCGCCGGCGACGCCGGCCACGTGAAGGCGCACGGCGAGTACCTCGACGCCGTCGGCCTCGCCCCGATCACCGATCAGTGGACTCTGCTCGGCCGCCTCGGCGTGGCCCACATCGACGTCGACACCCCGAACGCCGACACGAGCGGCAACGGCCTGAAGCTCGGCGCCGGCGCGCAGTACGCGATCACCCGCGACGTGTCGCTGCGCGGCGAGTGGGAGCGCTACCGCCCCGACGTCTTCGGCGACAAGCCGAACATCGACCAATTCACGGTCGGTGTGCGCTACGGCTTCTGAACGTCCCGTCCCTCCAGGAGATCCCGCCATGTTTGCTGCCCACCATCCCGCCCCGGCCCGACTGCTGATCCATGCCCACGACGACCACCCGCCGGGCCGCCATGCCGACTCACCGCTGCAGCGGCTGCTCGCCCTGTACCCGTCCGGCAACCGTTCGAACCGCCGCGAACCGCTGCGCCTGCTGATCGACACCCTCGATGGCGAGACGGTGCTGACCGTCGACGACGCCGGCCCGCTGGTCGACGTCTCGCTGCCTCCCGGCACCTACCACGTCACCGCCCACCTCGGGGACGCGCACCGCGGCTACACGATGCGGCTGGACCAGGGCGAGTCGTTCGACCTGCACCTGCGACTGGCCCAGCCCCACGCCTGACGGCCCGCGCCCCGACTGCTGGAGCACCCGCGCCCACGGCCGCAGGCTTCGCGCCTCGCGTGCCGCGGGGCCGCGGTCGAGCCCGGCCCACAGGCCCTCCTCGTTGAAGCTCAGGCGGATGCGCAGGTCGGGGCGCCGTGACAGCGGGCGCACCTCGTCGAGCACGCTGTCGAGCACGGCGGCAGTGCCGATGGGGGCCCCGTCCTCGGGCAGGACCACGAGGGCCACGTGCGGCCGCCACACCTCGCCCGCCCCGAACTGCAGGGCGCCGTAGACGATGCGCAGGCGCGCGGCCGGCACCCCGGCACCCACGAGCGCGAAGTACTTGGCGATGGCGAAGTCCTCGCAGTCGCCCGCACCCCGCGCGGCCAGCTCGGCCGGCGTGGCCCAGAGGTCGGTGCGGTCCGGATCGGGCACGTGGGCCGCCTGGCGGTTGACACCCGCGTTGAGGTCTCCGAGCGGCGGGAACCCGCTGTCGGCAGCATCGGCGGACACGGGGTCCACCGCCAGCCCGGCACAGAGGACGGCGATGCACGGCACCCGGTGGCGCAGCGGAGCGAGTGGCATGGCAACCTCGCACGGCGGGCCAGGAGACGGTTTCGGTGGAACGAACCGACGGCCCCGGAACTTCTGCCGCTGTGTTGCCGCGCTGAAGGGGCGCCTGCCCGCCGGCCGGCCACCTCGACAGCGACTCGTCGGGGTGGTGTTGTTGTGCCCCGGCTCCCACTGAGGAATCGAAGCCCAGGTGTACGGCAACCCGGTGGCCGGGTCAAGGACCGGGACGGCCGATCAGGCCGAACGCTTGCGCGCGGTCACCTCGATCTCGATGCGCATGCGCGGGTCCACGAGGCCGGCGGAGATCATCGTCGCGGCCGGACGCACCTCGCCGAGGTACTTGCGCATCACCGGCCAGCACGACGGGAACTCCGACGCGACGGGCAGCACGTAGTTGACCCGCACGATGTCCTGCAGGCTCGCGCCGGCCTGTTCCAGCGCGGCCTGGATGTTCTTGAAACACTGCTCGGCCTGGTCGACCACGCCGTCGGCGATCGTCATCGTGGAATAGTCGAAGCCGGTGGTTCCGGACACGAAGACCCATTCGCCGTCGACGACGGCCCGGGAATAGGCCATGTCCTGTTCGAAGGTCGAGCCGGAGCTGATCAGTTGGCGTGACATGAAACTGGTGAATCTGCTGGAAAACCAGGATGATGGCACACCCCTCCCGCGGCCCGGTATCGATACCGCTTCAGGACACCGTGATGCGGGGTTTTGGCGTGCCTGTCGCCTGACAACGACAAACCGGGGCGCCAACCAGAGTAATCTTCGCCCCGTTGAACGTACGTCCATTTCTGTACCCAAGACGCCCATGTCCGCGAAACCGACCGCCAACGCCGCCTTTGCTCCCCGCAAACCCCGACTCACGCTCAAGGACGTCGCGGCCGCGCTGGACGTCAGCCGTACCACCGTGTCGAACGCGTTCAACCGGCCCGAGCAGCTGTCCGAGGCCCTGCGGGCGGACATCCTCGCGAAGGCCCGCGAACTCGGCTACTTCGGCCCGGACCCCGCCGCCCGCGCGCTGCGCAGCCGCGAGATCCGCCAGGTCGCCGTGGTGTTCCACCACGACCTGAGCTTCGCGCTGGCCGACCCCTTGAGCATCGAGTTCCTCCGCGGCGTGGCCCAGGAACTGGACGCGCGCGGCATGACGATGCAGCTGATCCCGAAGATGGGCCGCACCGTGTCCCTCGCCTATGCCTTCCAGACCACGGCCGACGCGCTCGTGGTCTACGCCGAGGTCGACGCCGACCTCGCTCCCGAGGTCAAGGCCTTCAGCAAGCCCATCGTGCTGGTCGACACCGGCGTCACCGGCGTGCCGTCGGTGCGCATGGACGACCGCGCCGGCGCCGCCGCGGCGATGGACCACGCGCTCAAGGGCGCACCCGACCGCGTGCTGGTGCTCTCGTTCACCCTCGACGAGCGCCAGCGCAAGCACCGCCTCGACCTCAAGTCGCCCCGCAGCGGTTCGGTCACGATGGAACGCAGCCACGGCTACGTGGGCGCCGCCCACAAGGCCGGCTTCGACCTCGACCGCATCGACTGGCTGGAGATGGACGACAACAAGCCGGCCGACGAGATCGACCGCATCACCGACTACCTGAAGCAGTTGCCCGCGCGCACGAAGCTCGCGGTGCTGGGCATGGCCGACACCATGGCCCTCGTGGGCGTCGAGGCGCTGCGCGGCAACCGCCGCCTCGACGTCACCTCCATCGTCGGCTTCGACGACATCCCCGCGGCCGGCGCCGCGGGGCTCACCACCATGCGCCAGGACGGCGCCCTGAAGGGCCGACTGGCCGTGCGCCAGGTGCTCGACGGCGAACGCAGCGATCCGCTGCCGTTCGAGCTGGTGGTGCGCAACACCTGACTCGTCCGACCCAGAAAAAACGGCCGACGCCCCCCCGAGGGCGCCGGCCGAAAAGGTCGCCGTCTGCCGGTCAGGGCTTCAGGAACGGACCGTCTGCACCAACCTTGCCCGGCGCCGGATTCCCCGGCAGGTCCAGCACGTAGATGCGCGCGTTCCCCTGCCCCGACACCGTGGCGGTCAGCACACCCGAGGAGACCACCTTCGTGTCACCCGTGACGGCATCCTTGTAGGTGCCGTTCGGGATTCCGCTGAACGTCGCGCCGCTGGTCACCGCGACCAGCACGAAGCTGTCGACGCCCTTGGCCGCATCGGTGAAGCGGCGCTTGTAGGCGATGCCTCCCGACACGCCTTCGGTCGAGTACTGCCCCTTCTGCAGCGCCGGCACCTTGCGGCGGATCTGGTTCAGGCGCTGCACGTGCTTGACAAGCGGCTTGGCGAGCGTGGTGGCCACCGCGCCCGTGGCGCTCGACACCACGCCGAAGTCGGACGCCACCACCGTGCCTTCGAGGTTGTCGCCGAAGTACGCGCGGCCGGTGGTCGCGAGCGGGCAGGTCGGGCCGCAGTCGATCTGCTTGCCCGCCTGGAACTCGATCTCCGAGCCGTAGTACAGCGTCGGGATGCCCCGGAAGGTCCACATCAGGCTCATGTTCTCGGCCCAGGCCGCCGTGCCGCCGGTGTAGCGGGTGTTCGACTTGTTCGGGCCGTAGTCGTGGCTGTCGACGTACACGACGTTGTAGGTCGCGTCGTTGTAGCTGTCGTCCGAGTCCTTGCCGTTCCAGTACGCGTTGCCGGCGTCGCCGAAGTTCATGTGCATGCGCATGTCGATCACGCTCATGCCGGAGAACTTGCTGTGGTCGGGCGTGCGGTAGTTGTTGCCCGACAGGAACGCGTTGGTCGACGTCGGCTGGTTGCCGGTGCCCTGGTTGTTCTCGTAGTTGAACTGCTCGAGCGCGGCGGCCGTGTCGTCGGCGCTGTACGTCGCGCGTTCCTTCCACGTGAAGAACTGGGCCGAGTGGTTCGGCGAACCGCGGTTCCACTTGTCGTTCACGAACGAACCCACTTCACCGAACATGAAGAAGTTCTTGCCCTTCTCGCCGAAGGTGGCCTCGGCGTACGCGTGCGCGTCGGGCAGGAAGTGGCGGTTCCACGTGACGCGCGGGATGTGCACCGCGGTGTCGATGCGGAAGCCGTCCACGCCCATCGCGATGTACTTCCGGTAGACCTGCTTCAGGTAGTCCTGCACGGGCTTCGACTCGGTGTTGAAGTCGGCCAGGTCCTCGTGGATCCAGCAGCTGCGGGCGTCCTCGCCTTCCCAGTTGCCGATCCAGCACTGGTGGTACAGCTCGGGCTTGAACATGCCGGTGGTCGGGTTCGGCCACTGGCAGTTGTAGATGCGGTAGCCCTCCTTGCTGGTGAACGACGTCGGCACGCCCCAGTTGCGGCAGGTGTTGCCGGCCGGCTCGGTGGTGCTCCAGAGGTCACCCGTGTACGACTTGCCCATCGGGTCGGCGACCGTGATGCCGTCGTACACCCGGCCTGCGATCGGCTCGTCGTAGTACCAGCTCCACTGCGCGTCGCGAACGCCGAACACCTTCGGGGTCTGCAGGTTCTTCTCGCCCCAGCGGCTCGAGTGGTTGTAGACCACGTCCTGGATGATCTTGATGCCCTTCGCGTGGGCCGCGTTGATCAGGTCCTGGTAGGAGGCGCCCGCGCTCTCCAGGCGCGGGTCGACGCGCATGAAGTCCCAGCCGTGGTAGCCGTGGAAGTCGTAGTCCGAGCGGTTGAGCACCACCGGCGTGATCCACACCGCCGAGAAGCCCAGCGCCTTGATGTAGTCGAGCTTCTGCATCAGGCCCTTGAAGTCGCCGCGGAACATCGGGTCGTTGTTGGCCGCGTTGCCCGAGGTCACGTGGAACTGGCCTCCGCGGTTGTTCGTCGAGTCGCCGTCGTAGAAGCGGGCCGTCATCACGAAGTAGATCGAGTCCTCGCGCATGTCGGTGCCGATCGGCGTGCCCGCGGCGCTTGGCTGGCCCGTGGTCGCCCCCACCGAGGCGCTGGCCGCCGAGCGGTTGCCGGCGGCGTCGTACGCGGTGATCGTGTAGCTGTACGTCGTCTGCGCCGCGCCCGTGTCGTTGAACGTGGTGCCGGTGACGTTGGTGCTCACCGGGCCCGCGCCGCCCGTGCGGGAGACGGTGTAGCCGGCCACGCCCACGGCGTCGGTGGATGCGGTCCAGCGCACCGTGATCGACGTGCCGCTCGTGGTGGCGGTGAGGCCGGTCGGCACCGTCGGGGCGATGGTGTCGACCTCGGGGGCCGCGGTGGACGCCGACAGCGCGGTGCTCTGCGCGGACCAGTTGCCGGCCGCGTCGCGTGCCCGCACGGTGAAGCTGTACGCGGTGTTCGCGCTCAGGCCCGAGGCCGTGAAGTTCGTGGTGCTGGAGGTGCCCGCGGAGACCCCGTTGCGGAACACCTCGTAGCCGGTCACGCCCACGAGGTCGGCGGCGGCGGTCCAGGCCAGCCCGATGGTGCTGGTGGTGGCACCCGTCTTCGACAGGCCCGTGGGCACCGTCGGCGGGGTGATGTCGATGCCCTCGCACGGGTCACCCGACGAGACGGCCCCGTTCTCGACCTTCTGGCTGCCGGTTGCGAGCGCGTAGTTGCGTCCGCCGTTGTTGTCCCAGGTCGAACCGTTGTTGAACGTGACCGCGAGGCCCGTGGCCGAGCCGAGCGAGACCACCTTCTTGCGCCAGCCCGTGCAGGCCGTGTCCATCGACACGCCCGGCGGGGTGGTCCACGCGCCGCCGTTCGGGGCGTAGTGAATGTTGACCGTGGTCCATGCGGAGTTCGGCTTGTAGAACACGGTGGCGCTGTTGGTGCCGCTCGTCGCGCAGGGGTTGCCCGCGTTCGCGACGATCCCGCCGTTCTTCACCTGGTGGATGCCGTCCGGGATCGTGTAGTTGCCGCCGCCCGTGGGGTTGTCCCACACGTTCGAGCCGTTGTTGAACACGGCCTGGAAGGTGCTGGCCGACGAGGTCACGGTGGCGACGGTCCAGCCCGTGCAGGCCGCCGTCATGGCGGTGCCGGGGACCGTGGTCCACGTGCCGCTCGCGTTGTGGTGGATGTTCGCTCCGGTCCAGCCCTTGTAGGTGGTGGAGTAGTAGACGGTCGCGGTGGCTGCCACGGCCGCGGGCGCGATGCCGGCGGCGAGCAGACCCGCGAGCGCGGTGAGGCGCCAGGGTTTCATAGCTTCGCTCCAAACTGCAGCGTCGCTGGTTCCTGCGCGCCAGGGACCAACGACGATTCGGGATGCGGAAGCACCGACCGGTCGGGGCACACCGCAGGAAGAATCGACACCTGAATCGGTTCAGATTTCGAGTGGAGGCGATTCTGTATCGGTCAAGAGATTGCCGATGCGGTGCTTTCCCTAGGCTTGGGGAGAATCCGGGGGAACCGCTTCCGCATCCCGCGGAAACGGTTCCGGCGTCACGTCACCTGCGGAGGACGGCGAGCGCCGCCATGGTGTCCTCCGCCGTGATGCGGTCGTCGTTCCAGAACGCCGCCACCGTCTCGCGCACGGCCTTCTCGGTCGCGTCGTCCTGCACCATGCGGTGGGCGATCGACGGCACGAGGTTGTTGAGCATCGCGCTCGCGACGAAGTGCGCGCTGGACTCCTGGCCGCAGCGGTCGAAGCGGTCGCGGTTGATGCCGGTCACCACGGGGATCGAACCCTTGTTGAGGTTGAAGTTCTCCTGGAACTTCGGACTCATGATGGTCTTGACCAGCGCGCGCTGGCCTTCGGTCGCCTTCGGGTCCTTCAGCTGGAACATCGCGAAGCTGTCGATGTTGAAGATGTACGACCGCTCGGTGCCTGGCGCGGCCACGCACAGGAACTGCTCGCCGGGCACCTGCTTCGCGGCGAGGAACTCGCCCTTGGCCCAGTCGCCCATGAACTGCATGCCGGCCTGGCCGCTGATGACCATGGCGGTCGCCTTGTTCCAGTCGCGGCCCGGCGCGCCCTTGTCGGTGTAGGTCTTGATGCGGCGGAAGGTCGTCAGCACCCGTTCCATCGTGGGACTGCGCAGCGCGTTGGGGTCGAGCTGCACGAAGGCGCGACGATAGAACTCGGCGCCGCCGATGCCCAGCGCGACGGTCTCGAACGTCGTGAAGTCCTGCCACGACTGGCCGCCGTGGGCCACGGGGATGATGCCCACCTTCTGCAAACGCTCGGCGACGGCGAAGAACTCGTCCCACGTGCGCGGCGGGCGGGCGCCGGCCTTGCGCAGTGCGTCGCGGTTGATCCACAGCCAGTTCACGCGGTGCACGTTGACGGGCACCGCCACGTAGTGGCCGTTGTACTTCATCACGTCGGCCACCACCTTCGGCACCTGGGCGTCCCACGCCTGTTCGCGCGCGATGTCGTCGAGGTTCGCGAGCACGCCGAGGCGGCCCCACTGCTGGATCGCCGGACCCTTGATCTGTGCGGCCGCGGGCGGATTGCCCTGCTGCACGCGGTCCTTCAGCGCGGCCATCGCGCTGTCGCCGCCGCCGCCCTCGACGGCGAAGTCACGCCAGCGGTGTCCCTGGCTGGCGAGCAGTCCCTTGAGTTCGTCCACCGAGCGGGCTTCTCCGCCGGCCGTCCACCAGTGCAGCACCTCGACCTCCGCCGCCGCCACCGCCCCCATGCAGAGCGCCAGCGCACTGCCCATCACCCACGTCCTTGCCGTCCGAGCCTTCACGCACGTTCCTTTTCCGAGTGACCGAAAACAGGGCCGACACGCGTCGCGGGAAAGCCGCGGAACCGGTTTCACGCAAGGACGACCCCCTGAGGGAATCGATTATTAAAGCGACCTTACAGAATATTTCTGCTCGTTAACACCGAGCCGGTGCCAACGTTGGCACGAACCGTCAGCCCGCGGCGTGCTCGCGGCTGTCCGAGGTGCGCAGACCCAGCATCTTCGCGAACGCCTCCGCGCCGAGCGTGCCGGTCGCCATCGACGGCATCGTGGAGCCGACGACCATGCGCCGGCACCACTCGCGCTGGGCGGGGGTGTCGACGTCGGAGGCCACCACGCGGAACATGCGCGCCACGCCGAGCGCCACGAGGCTGCGCGCCAACCCGTCGGCCGAGGCGGAGGCCGCGGCGACGTACCGCGGCGCCTGCAGTTTCAGCAGGTCGATGGGGGTCTCGACCAGTCGCAGCAGGCTCAGGTCCTGCACGCCCAGCCCCGTCACCGCGACCCCCACCCCGAGCGCATGCAGCGCGTCGATGAGCGCGACATGGCCATGGTGATCGTCGAGCAGGCCGGGGCGCAGCTGCACCACGAGCCCGTGCGCCGCGGCGCGGTCGCCCGACAGCAGGCGATGCGCCTTCTCGAGTGCCGACGCCGTCTCGCCGAGCAGGTTGACGGCGATGCGCACCGGCGGCAGCCCCCGGTTGCGCCAGGTCTGCGCGTGGCGGCTGGCCTCGGACAGCATCCAGGCGTTGAGCCG
Source organism: Piscinibacter gummiphilus (assembly GCF_002116905.1). Classification (NCBI taxonomy): domain Bacteria; kingdom Pseudomonadati; phylum Pseudomonadota; class Betaproteobacteria; order Burkholderiales; family Sphaerotilaceae; genus Rhizobacter; species Rhizobacter gummiphilus. The sequence continues at coordinate 1,775,236 of NZ_CP015118.1, read as the reverse complement.
CTCGGCGAGCACCTCGTCCTGGGCGGTGTCGAACATCTCGTGCAGCGAGGCGGGCGCCCCGTCGCCGTCCCAGCGCGGCACCGCGTCGGCGCCGAGCACCCGGCCGCTCGCGAGGTCGAGGTCGGGCAGGTAGTCGAGGCGCAGCTCGCCGCGGTCGAGGGCCTCGCGCAGCCGGTCCTCGCGCTGCAGGTGGGCGTCCATCTGCGCCTGCAGATCGGCCTGCAGGAAGCGGCAGGCGTCCTTGCCGCCCTTCTTCGCGCCGTACATCGCGGTGTCGGCGCCCTTGATCAGCGTGGCGGCGTCCTGGCCGTCGAGCGGGTAGACGGCGACGCCGATGCTCGCGCCCACCTGGTGGACACGGCCCCCGTCTTCGATGGGCAAGCGTGCCGCGGCCAGCAGCTTGCGGCCCACGTTGAATGCGTGCAGCGGCGACTGCAGGCTCTCGATGACGGCGACGAACTCGTCGCCACCCACACGCGCCACCATGTCGGACTCGCGCAGGCAGGCCTTGAACCGCTGCGCGAGCACCTTCAGCACGAGGTCGCCGGCGTCGTGGCCCGCGCCGTCGTTGACGGCCTTGAAGCCGTCGAGGTCGATGAACAGCACCGCGGTGCGGCCCCCGCCGCGCTTGGCCCGGCCGATCGCCTGCTCCAGCGCGTGCTGCAGTCCGCTGCGCGTGGGCAGGCCCGTGAGTTCGTCGTCGAGCGCGGAGGCCGGGCCGTTGCGCAGGCGCATCTCGTTCTGCGCTTCCATCAGTTTCGCGAGCTGGTCGGCGAGGTCCGACCGCGAACCCGCCGCGCGGCGCTGGATGAACCAGATGATGCCGGCCATCGCCAGCACCACGGCGCCGGCCGCGCCCCACAGCAGCGCCACGTTGCGCTGGCGCTTCTGCTCGGTCTCGAGGCCCAGCTGGAAATCGCTGCCGACGGGCGGCGGCGCGGTGAAGACCGTCTCCGTGTTCTCGAGCAGCCACACCTCGCGGCCATGGCGGGCGAGGTCGAGCAGCTGGTCCTTCGGATGGTTCTTCGTCTCGCCGCGGTGCAGGATGAAGTTGAAGCCGGTGGCCGACGGATCGATCGGCACGTCGAAGTACACGCCGTAGGCGTCGACCCCGGCGGGTTCGAGCGGACGCTCCCACGTCACGTCGCGCGTGAGCACGAGGTTCGAGCCCCACAGGTGCAGCCCCCAGCCCGTGTAGTCGTGGCTCACGCGGTGGAAGTGCAGCCGCACGACGTTGGCGGGCGGTGCGTCCGCGAACGCGGGCCCCGCCGCACCGAGCAGCAGCAGCCAGCACAGCGCGATGGCCTGAAGCGGGCGGAACGCCCACTTCGTCAAGGAACAGAACGGGATGGAACGGAACATGAAGGACGGTGACGACAAAAAGCCGGTCGTTCATCGTCTTCGGCCGCGCCCCCCGTGTGTGAAGGGGTTTTCGCGCAAGGCCCGTGTCAAAACTCACGCGGACCGCCGCTACGGCGGCATCGATTCAGCTGCGGATGCGGCCGAGGAGCACGGGCAGGCCCGACTGCAACAGTTCCTTGACGGCGGGATCGCTCATCGCCGCCTCGTCGATCACGACCGTGAACGTGACGTAGGCATCGTCGAGCCCGAGGCTGCCCGCGGTCTCCTGCACCCGCCCGCCGTCCTGTTCGGTCACCACCGGCGGCTCGAGGTAGGCGACGCCGCCGTTGCCGTCGACCGGAAAGGTCTTCAGACCTTTCTTCGCGGCCAGGTGCTCGATGAACTCGCGGCCCACCTTCGGGCGCTCCTTCACGTACGCCTTCAGCGAGTGGTAGGTGAAACGGATCAGGAACTGGTCGGGGTTGGCGGGCGTGAGCACCAGCGTGCGGCCCTCGTCCTCGTACGACTGGCGGTACCCGTTGGGCACGTTCATCTTCCAGTCGGCATCGGGGTCGCGCTCGGCGGCGGAGGCGTGCGACACCCACGTCATGGCGGCGAAGAACACGGACGCCACGCGGCGGATCCAGCGGCAACGGAAAGCAGGCAAAACGATCTCCTCGGGAACGCGGATTCTCGCCGATCGCGAGGTTCAGGCCTTCGAGCCCGAGAAGGCGAGCCGCGCGCCGAGGCCGATCAGCATGGCACCCAGCGAGCGCGACACCCATGCCGACAAGCGCCGGTTCGCCGCGAGCGCGCCCGCGGCCCGCGCCGCCAGCAGCGCGATGGTCACCTCGACGACCACGCTCACGGCCACGAGCGCGAGGCCCAGGCCGAAGATCTGCCACGCGGGGTCGCCATGGCCGGGCCGCACGAACTGCGGCAGGAAGGCGATGAAGAACAGCGCCACCTTCGGGTTGAGCACGTCGATCAGCACGCCCTCGCGCCAGCACTGCCACGCGGTGGCGGGCGGCCGGGCCGCGGGCGCGGCCGTGACCTCGCCCGCCGACAGGATGGCGCGCACGCCCAGGTACACGAGGTAGGCCGCACCCACCCACTTGAGCACGGTGAACGCGAGCGCGGACGCGGCGAACAGCGCCGACAGGCCCAGCGCCGCGGCGACGGCGTGCACGAGCGCGCCCGAACACACGCCGATGGCCGAGGCCACGCCGGCACGCGTGCCCTGGTTCAGCGAACGGGACACGATGTACATCATGTCCGGCCCGGGCGACACGTTCAGCGCGACGACGGCGCTCACGAACACCAGCCAGAACGACAGCGATTCCACCCGATTTCCCTTTCTCTCAGAGGCCCACGCCCTTGGCCATCAGCGACGCCGCGGCCAGGATGCCGACGAGCAGCACCAGCTCGACCTTCAGGATGCGGGAGATCCAGGTGTACTGCGCCTCGCTGACCACCGGCGCGAGGCCGCCGCGCAGGTCGCGGCTCCAGCGGATGAACACCACCGTGGGATAGATCGACAGCAGCCCCACCACCACGAACAGCGTGAGCTTGAGGTGGAAGAACGGGTTGTGCAGGTAGTAGTCGAGGCCCTTCTCGAAGCGCCACACGCGCAGCGCGCCGGCCACCAGCAGCACCAGCGCGCTCAGGCCATAGAGGCGGTCGAGCTGCTGCAGGCGCGAGGCCTCGGCGACGGTGGGTGCGCGGTTGAACAGCAGCCACTCGCCGAGCAGCGTGCCGAACACGCCGAACACGGCGGCGAAATGCAGGAAGGCGATGGTGGCGCTGGCCAGCATGGAGGCGACTCCTCAGGAAGGACGAACCGTGTCGGGACCGTGCGGCGCCGCAGTGAACGCGGGCAGCGCCTCGCATTCGGCCGTGAAGGCCACGAGCCGCGGGTGGCTGGCCGCAGGGACCCGGTCGGGCACCATGGCCTGCAGGAAGGTCCAGGCCACCGCGGTGGTCACGCCGGCCTGGTCGAGCGTGGCGGTGGTGGCCCCCAGCGGGCGCCGGCCGAGGTCGGCCTCCATCGCGGCACACGCCGCCAGCAGCTGGCCGGTGACCCGCTCGACCCACGGGCCGTGGCGCTTGTCCTCGGGCCGCAGCTCGTGCTCGTAGACGATCTGAATGCTCTTGTCGAGCGCGGCCATCGCGAGGCCGATGGCGCGCAGCGTGTGCTGGCGCGCGGGCAGTGCCGCGGGCATCAGCGAACGGCGGCCGGCGGCGAGTGCCTCGGCGTAATCGAGGATCAGCGTGGAGTCCATCAGCACCTCGCCGTCGTCGCAGACGAGCGTGGGCGCCTTCACCACCGGGTTGATGGCCTGGAACTGCGGGAACGTGCGGAAGACCGACACCGAACGGTGCTCGAACGGCAGTCCCAGCAGTTGCAGCGACACGGCCACGCGCCGCACATAGGGTGAATCGAGCATGCCGACCAGTTGCACCTGCCACCTCCTTCCAGGGAAACGGCCAGTCTATAAGAAAGAGAAAACCCGGCAGCGTCCTCAGCCGAAGAAGCCGGCGCGGTGCATCGCGGCGAGCAGCGCCGAGAGTCCCTCGTCCACCGTCTGCCGTGCCGTGTCGATGCGGAGCTCCGGCCGGGACGGCGGTTCGTACCGCGAATCGATGCCGGTGAACCCGGGCAGGTCACCCCGCCGGGCCCGTGCGTACAGGCCCTTCGGGTCGCGGGCCTCGCACACGGCCAGCGGCGCATCGACGAACACTTCGAGGAAATCCCCGGCGGGGAAGCGGCGGCGGGCCGCCTCGCGTTCGCCGCGGAACGGCGAGATCATCGCGCTCAGCACGACCAGCCCGGCGTCCACCAGCAGCCGGGCCACCTCGGTGGCCCGGCGCATGTTCTCGATGCGGTCGGCATCGCTGAACCCCAGGTCGCTGCAGAGTCCGCCGCGCAGGTCGTCCCCGTCGATCACGCTGGTGTGCAGGCCCAGGTCGTGCAGGAGCCGTTCCGCGCTCGCGGCCAGGGTCGACTTGCCGGCCCCCGACAAGCCGGTCATGTAGACCACGCCGCCGCGGTGCCCATTGAGCCGCTCGCGCTGCGCGCGGGTCACCCGCGCGGCGGAACCGGGCCCCGGCACCGACCGCATGGATCACCGCCCCTCGCCGGACCGCTGTGCCAGGATGCGCCCGACGAGCCGCCCCAGGTCCTGGAAGGTGTTCTGCTTCTCGAGCAGGCTGCGGACCCCGGCGCGGCGCGCCTCGTCGCGCAGTTCGTCGGTGATGTAGCCCGAGCTGATCACCACCGGCAGGCCCGGCGACAGCTTCGCCAGCTCGTGGGCCACGTCGAGGCCCGAACATTCCGGCATGTTGAAGTCGGTGACGACGAAGTCGAAGTCGCCCGGGTGGTCGCGCACCGCCACGAGGGCGGCCTGGGGGTCCTGGTAACCCGACACGCGGTAGCCGCAGCGCTCGAGCAGGCGCTCGACCATGACCACCATGGTCTCGTCGTCGTCCACGTAGAGCACGTGTTCGCCATGGCCGCCGATCAGGCCTTGCGCGAGGGCGTCGTCGTCGTCTCCCGGGCCCGACGACGGCGGGTCGGTGACGGGGAAGTACAGGTGGAACGTGCTGCCCTCGCCCGGCGCGCTGTCGACGGACATCGCGCCGTGGTGGGCGTTCAGGATGCCGTGCACCACCGACAGCCCGAGCCCGGTGCCCTGCCCCACCGGCTTCGTCGTGAAGAACGGTTCGAAGATGCGCGCGCGGGTGGCGTCGTCCATCCCGACACCGGTGTCGCGCACCCAGAGGTGGGCGTACGGGCCGGGCGGTGCGCCCCCGAGGCGCTGCGACTGGCTCAGGTCGAGCGTGACGGCGTCGAGCCCCACGGTGATGCCGCCCGTGCCATCCTTCAGCGCATGCCAGGCGTTCGTGCAGAGGTTCATCAGCACCTGCTGCAGCTGCGTCGCGTCGGCCAGCACGTGCAGCGCCTCGTCGGCGAGTGCCACGTCGAAGTCGATGCCGGCGGGCAGGGTCGCGCGCAGGAGCTGGCGCGTCTCCTCCACGATCGGCCGCAGCGGCTGGACCACCAGCTCCTGCGGCTCGCGCCGGCTGAAGGTGAGGATCTGCTGCACGAGGTTGCGCGCGCGCAGGCTGGCCTTGTGGATCTCGGCGAGGCACGCGGCCGCCGCATGGCCCTCGCCCACCTCGGCCTGGGCGAGCGCGAGGTTGCCGAGGATGGCCCCCAGGATGTTGTTGAAATCGTGCGCGATGCCGCCGGCGAGGGTCCCGATGGATTCCATCTTCTGCACGTCGCGCAGCTGCACCTGGAAGCGGCGCAGGTCGGCCTCCGCGGCACGGCGGTCGGTGATGTCGGTCATCGCCACGCGCACGAGCGGCGGCCCGGCGAGTCCGCCCACCCGCATGCAGTCGAGCTGCACATGCAGGGGCAGCCCCTCGCGGCCCCGCAGGGCCAGCTCCAGGCGCTGCCGCGTGCCGTGGTGCAGCGAATGCACGAAGTGCTCGTACCAGCGGTCGGTGTCGGCCGGTTGCACGAACAGCACGAACCGCCCGCGCAGCAACTGGTCGCGCGCGGTGCCGAGCATCTCCGCCCCGGTCAGGTTGACCTGCTCGATCAGCCCTTCGGGCGACAGCGTCAGGAACCCGACGGGGGCGGATTCGTAGAGGTCGACGTACAGGTCGCGCGAGAGCTCCAGGTCCTGCTGCCCCTTGCGGTGGTCCGCGCGGATCAGGGCCTGGTTCAGCTCGCGCTCCAGCACCGGGGCGAGGCGGGCGAGGTTCTGCTTCATCACGTAGTCGCTCGCGCCGGCCTTCATCGCCGCGACCGCCGTCTCCTCGCCGATGGTGCCGGAGACGAAGATGAACGGGATGTCGAGCCGCGCGATGCGGAACATCGCCAGCGCCTCGAGTCCGGTGAAGCGGGGAAGCCGGAAGTCCGACAGCACGGCATCCCAGCGCGCCTCCGCGAAGGCTGCCTGCAGCGACTCTCCGTCCTGCACCCTGCGCCAGTCCGGCTCGAACCCGCCCTGGCGGAGCATCCGCATCTCGAGCCGTGCGTCGTCGTCGTTGTCCTCGACGATGAGCACCCGGATCGCCTTGCCGCTCACGGCGCGGTCCTTTCGGGCGGGCTCTGGTTCATCATCAGCCAGTAGATGCCGAGCACCTTCACGGCGTCGAGGAACTCGGTGAAGTCGACCGGCTTGCGGACGTAGCTGTTCGCACCGAGCGAATAGCCCGAGATCAGGTCCTGCTCCTGCTTCGAGGAGGTCAGGATGACCACCGGCAGCAGCCGCGTGCGGTCGTCCTCGCGGATGGCCTTGAGCACGCCGAGACCGTCGAGCTTGGGCAGCTTCAGGTCGAGGATCACCAGCGCGGGCGGCGGCTCCGAGGCCCGCTCGGCGAAGGCCCCGCGGGCGAACAGGAAGTCGAGCGCCTCGATGCCGTCGCGGGCCACGACGATGGGGTTCATCACGTGGCTGCGCTTGAACGCACGCAAGGTGAGCATGGAGTCATCCGGGTTGTCCTCCACGAGCAGGATGACCTTGCTGGGTTCACTCATGGGCCGTCTCCTTGAGGGAAAAGAAGAATGTGGCGCCGCGGTCGGGCTCGGCCTGCACCCATGTCCGGCCCTCGTGACGGCGGACGATGCGGTGGACGATGGCGAGCCCGATGCCGGTGCCCGGGAACTCGGTTTCGTGGTGCAGGCGCTGGAAGGCGCCGAACAGCCGGTCGGCGTAGGCCATGTCGAAGCCCACGCCGTTGTCGCCGACGAAACAGGCGCGCTCCCCCTCGTGGTCGATGGCGCCCACGCGGATGCGCGGATGCGCGGTCTTGCCGGTGAACTTCCAGGCGTTCTCGAGCAGGTTCTGCATGGCGATCTGGATCAGCGCCTTGTCCGCGTGCACGTGGAGGTTCTCCTCGATGTCCCAGGTCACCCCGCGCTCCGGCTGCTGCTGCTCGAGCGATTCGGCGATCTCCCGGGCCATCTCGCTCAGGTTGACCGAACGCAGCCGCAGGTCCGCCCGCGTCACCCGCGACAGCCCCAGCAGTTCGTCGATCAGGCGGCCCATGCGCTGGCTGGCCGCGCGGATGCGCTGCAGGTAGTCCTGGGCCTCCGCGTCGAGCCGGTCCCCGTAGTCCTCGAGCAAGGCCTGCGAGAAGCCGTCCATGCTGCGAAGCGGGCCGCGCAGGTCGTGGGACACGGAATAGCTGAAGGCCTCGATCTCCTGGTTCAGCGACGCGAGTTCCTGGTTGCTCCGCTCGATCTGCGCGAACGAGGCGCGCAGCGACTGCGTCATCGCATCGAAGTTGCGGGACATCTCGCCCACCTCGTCCCGGCTGCCGACATCGAAGCGCTGCCCCCAGTTGCCGGCGGCCACCTCGCGCGTGGCCCGCTCCAGGCGGCGGATCGGCGCGAGCACGTTGCGGTTGATCAGCCAGGCGCCGGCCACGGTGGTCAGGGCGATCATCGCGAGGCCCGCGGCGATGACCACCACCACGCGGTCCTGCGCCACGCTGATGCGGCCGGTGGCGTGGTCGGTGAGGCGGAAGGTGTCGGCCACGTTCTCCTGCTGCAGCATCAGCAGCCGGTTGGTGAGCTGGTCCTCGTAACGGCGCTGGGTGTCGGCATCGACGCCGCCCCCGCCGCCCGACGAGGCCACCAGTTCCTCGAACAGGCGGTGCGACGCCGCGTTCCGCTCCCGCAGGTCGACCAGCACCGCCTGCGGTTCGGGATCGGTGAACGGATGCATCGACAACAGAGCACCGACCCGCTGCGACGCGAGGTGCTCCTGCTGCCGCGCCCGTTCCTGGCGGTGGAGGATGTACTCGTACGTCACGAGGCGAACGCCGACCAGTCCGTGCGCGAGCTCCATGGCCTGGCGCCGCTGGTGATGGGCGTCGAGCACCTCGGTGTTGGCCCACCAGATCATGCCGCTGATCAGGCCGATGGCCACCAGCGCCGTGGAGGCGGCCACCCAGGCCTTGGTGCTGATCTTCATGCCGCGCTCCGCGCTATCGGACCACGGTGACGCGATCGGGCGCCACCGCCAGCAGCGTGTCGAGGTGCAGCTGCCGCAGGAAGTCGGGCAGCGGGCCGGCCGGCGCATGGCCCCTCGCCATCGCCCAGCGCGATTCGTCCTCCAGCGTGACGAGCTGCGACTGCCGGAGGTCGACGCGAAGGGTCAGGCCGCCCCACACAGGCGCCAGCCGCTCCAGCGGAAGGTCCAGCGCGGCGGCGAGCACCGCACGGGCGCGGCCGGGGTCGGCATGGACCATGCCCTCGGCCCGCAGCAGCGCCCGCACCAGCCGCGCCATGGTCTCGGGCTGTGCCTGCATCCACTCGATGCGGCCCACGACCAGGTGCGTCACCGTGTAGGCATCGCCTTCCGGAAACAGCGCGCCGTTGTTCCCGAGCGCGGCCATCGCCCCCGCCCGGAGCGGCTCCCACGTGGCGATGGCATCGACCCCGCCCTCGGTGAGTTCCTCCACGATGCGCCGCGGCGGCACGTCCACCCAGGTGATCGCCCCGGGCGGCAGGCGGTTGCGGATCAGGAAGGCCCACAGGAAGTACTCGCCACTGGTGCCGAGGCTGACGCCCACACGCTTGCCCGTCAGGTCCCGTGGGCCGGCGATCCCGCGGTCGTGGCGCGCCACCACGGCCATCTCTTCGGAGGCGCTGGCCACGCTGGCCGCCACGCCCAGCCGTTCGCCCTTGAGCACCGCGATGACGAAGGGCACCTCCGCGGCCGTGGCCAGGTCGGCCTCGCCCGCCAGCACCAGGTCGAGGGCGGCCTTGCCGTGGGTGACCCGCTTGAACGTGACGTCGAGGCCCTCGGCCACGAAATGACCTTCGGCCGCCGCGATGTGGAGCAGCGCGGCATGCGGCGTGGAGGGCACGGCGATGGTGAGGCGCGCGTGGGGCATCGGCACCCCGGGGCCCGCGGCCCCCGAGAGGCCCAGCCGGATGGCGGCGAGCACGGCCAGCGACACGAGCACGGCCACGCCCCACCTGACGGCTGGGGCCCACGGCCCTGATCGACCGGTGCCGTTGGTCATACCTCCCCCTTTCCGCGTGACGACAGCGAACTGCACCGCGTCCAAGAGTGCCGCATCGGAAACCGGGGACGACTATGGCCCGCCCCTCCCCGTGTTGCAAGCTGTAAGTGTTGACAGCTGCACGCGCCTGTCCGCCACGCGCACGATGTCGACCGGTTTCGGGGCGCCGTGCCCGGCCGGCTTTCGCCACACGGCACCCGCCCCACCCCCAGGGAGCCCGCGATGACCCCCACCGCCGCCGCGCCGCGAGCGCCGTTCCTCGTGATGGCCCATCACCGGTCGGGCTCGAACTTCCTGAACGACCTGCTGCAGGCCCACCCGCAGCTCGAATGCCTGAACGAGCCACTGTCCATGCACACCGACTTCTTCCGGTGCCGCGACCTCGAGCTCTGGCGCGGCGGCGACTACGAGCCCGGCCACCTGCACCCGTCTCTGGCGGCGGATCCACAGCTGCGCGAATTCCTCGTCGATTTCCGCGACTACCTGCTGCAGTCGAACGACCGGCGTGTGGTCGGTTTCAAGGAGACGGTGCTCTTCGGCAAGCTCGGCTGGATCAAGGCGTTCCTGCCTCCGCTCAAGGTGCTGCTGCTGGTGAGGGACCCCTATGCCGTCGTGTCGTCGGTGTTGCGCACGCGGCTGCTGCCCTTCTGGAACTACGCGCGCTTCGTGCCCCCCGCGTTCGCGGCGCTGCATCCCGGATACCGGTGCCAGGGCGCGTCGGCCGATCCGGGCGTGCAGGCCGCCGAGGTCGTCGCGATGAGCGTCGCGGTGCGCCACGACCTCGCCCGCCGCAGCCTCGGCCAGTTCGATCACCTCGAAGTGCGCCTCGCCGACCTGATGCGCGACCCGGAGCCCGTGCTGTCGGCCATCGCCGGGTTCCTCGAGGTCGAGCCCGACGGCAGCCCGCTCGCCTTCGCCCGCCATCGCCAGGCCGAGACGCGAGGGGGCCTGTTCTCGTCCTTCCGCGCCGCCGACGATGTCGAGAACACCTGGCGGCGCGACCTCGCGCCCGAGCAGGTGCGGGTGGTCTCCGACGTGCTCTCGTGCGCATGAACTCGCCGGCCCTCCGCGACTACCTCGACGCGGCAGTGCCGTTCCGGCCCGCGCGAACGGAGCCCGGCGGGCCACGCCGGGTGCGCGTGGCCCGCACGCTGTTCACCTGCGGCCTCGCGGCCGAGGTGCTCAACGCGATCGGCGCCCCGCCCGAGACCGGCTCCACCTACCGGCTGGTGAACGTGCACAACCCGCAGCGCGCCCTGCACTGTGCCGGCGATCTCCACCGCTGGACCTGCGAGCCCGGCCGAGAGCACCATCCCGCACCCGGCATCAACTGGGCCGGAGCCGCCTTGATCTGCGCCCACCTCGGCGCACGCCTTCCCCGCGTGGACGAGTGGGTGTGTTTCGCGTCGAACAACGACCCGTCGCGCCACTACCCCTGGGGCAACGACCCGCCCTCGGACACCCTCGCCAACTTCGGCGAACACCAGGGCGGCACCACGCCGGTGGGCCGTTTCCCCGCCACCGACCTCGGCCTGTTCGACGTGGCCGGCAACCTCGACGAATGGTGCGGCGACGCGGACACCCGCAACCCGTTCGAGCGGGTGGTCAAGGGTGGGGCCTGGAGCAAGGACGCCCACCACCTCGCGATCTCGTGCCACCGCAGCAAGTGGGCCCGGCTGGGCACCACCACCATCGGCTTGCGCCCCGTCTGGGACGACTGACCGCGCCGGCCATTCCAGGAGGACCCGCGATGCGACTCGCCATCTTCGACCTCGACGACACCCTGATCGATTTCGCCGCCACCCGCGAGGCCGCCTACGCCTGCCTGTCGGCCCGCGTCGCCGAAGCCGGCCTCGACGGCGCGGCCTTCGTGGCCGCGTGCCGGCCGGTCGACCGGCCCATCTTCGCGCGGTTCGAACGGGGCGAACTCACACGCGACGAGTACCGCCTGCGGCGCTTCAGCGAACCGCTCGCGAGCCTCGGCGCCCCGCCCGATCCGGACCTGGTCGCCCACCTGAACCAGCTGTTCATGGCCTGCGTGAACGACCGGCCGATGCTGTACCCCGACGCACTGCCGGTGCTCGCGCGCCTGCGCGCGGCGGGCATCCCCACCGCGATCCTGACCAACGGCCCGTCCGACGGTCAGCGCCGCAAGCTCGCCGCCACGGGGCTGGCGCAGGCGGTGGACCACATCGCCATCGGCGAAGAGACGGGCTTCAGCAAACCACTGGCCCGCGCCTACCACGCGGTCGCCGACCACTTCGCCGTGGCGCCGGCGCAGGCGTGCATGGTGGGCGACTCCCCCGAACTCGACTACGACGGCGCGCGCCAGGCCGGCCTCCAGGCCCTGCTGCTCGACCGCGACGCACGCCATCAGGGTGGCCCGCGCGAGGCCATCGGGTCGCTCGACGCGGTGCCGTCGGCCTGCCGCTGACGACGCTCAGGGCAACTCGATCAGGTGCCGTTTCGGCGAGACCGCCTGCCACCGCGCGTGGTCCGGCAACGGCGGCTTGCGCGACGTGATGGGACGCCATGCCGGGTCGCGGGCGAACTGTGCATTGAGCGCGATGTACGGCCGCTGGGCCTCGGTCACGTCGGTGGCGTTCACGATGGCATCCACCGGGCACTCGGGCACGCACACCGAGCAGTCGATGCAACCCTCGGGGTCGATCGCCACGAAGTTCGGGCCCTCGACGAAACAGTCCATGGGGCACACGTCGACACAGTCGGTGTGCTTGCAGGCGACGCAGGATTCGGTGACGACGAAGGGCATTCTGGAAGGTGGGTCAGCAGGCGAACGATTCGCGCAGGCCCGCATCATGCGGCACGGTCAGCGACACGCTGGTGACGGCGATGTCGAGCCGGGCCCGGTTGGCGAAGTGCAGTTCGACGCGCGAGGCCTCGGCGAGTTCCGCCGGCAGCGGCAGCTGCGCCAGCCCCACGCCGTGCGCGACCACACGGCCGTCCACGAGCCGGCCGATGAGTTGTTCGCCGGGCGCAGGCCAGGGCCCGCCCCGGCACACAAGGACCACCCCGGCCACGTGGCCCTGGCGTTCGCCGCTGAAGGTGGTGGTGTCGGGCTCCGACACGTTCGCCGCGGCGAAACGCACGCGCAGCGTGTCGCCCTGGACCTCGACCCCCGCCACCTCGGAGTCGGCGAACCCGAAGCGCCGCGTCATGGTGCGGGCGCGATGACCGCGCCCTTCTCGGCCAGCAGCGCCCGCAGCACCGAGCGGTGGCAGCGCGCTTCGTTGTCGCAGTAGCAGCCGACGGAGAAGTCGGCGTGGTGCGACAGCGCGGCCAGCACGTCGAGCGTGCGGTCGTTCTCGGGCACCTTCATCTCGCCGCGGTACTTGCGCACGAAGGCGTTCCACGCGGCCTCGGTTTCGGCGCCCTGACCCTGTTTCATCGTCTCGGCCGACGGCGCGAGGTTCGGGTACCAGACGTCGTACCAGCCGTCCGCGGCGAACCGTTCCTTCGGCACCCCGCGCGGCGGGCGCCGCACCGTGCCGATCCGCGTCCCCTCGCCGGCCGCCCGCGGGCTGCCCAGTTGCACCACTCGCACCCCCACGATCCACCCTCCCCGTGCCGCCGCGGCACATGCCCGATTGTCTTCGCCCCGCAGGTCGCCGATACTGTACGCCCATACAGCCGACTTTCCGGCCGCTCCCGTGACCGATCCCGCCCCGCGCCGCCTCATCGCCCACCTCGACATGGACGCCTTCTACGCGTCGGTCGAACTGCTGCGCTACCCCGACCTGCGCGGCCAGGCGGTGGTGATCGGCGGCGGGCGCGACAGCCAGCCCGTGCTGCAGCCCGACGGCACGCGCCGCTACTTCCACCTGCGCGACTACACCGGCCGCGGTGTCATCACCACGTCCACCTACGAGGCGCGCGCGCTGGGCGTGCATTCGGCCATGGGCACCATGAAGGCGGCACAGCTCGCGCCCGACGCCATCCTGCTCCCGGTCGACTTCGACGAGTACCGCCGCTACTCGCGGCTCTTCAAGGCCGCGGTGCGCGCCATCGCCCCGCAGGTGGAAGACCGCGGCATCGACGAGATCTACATCGACCTCACCGACATCCCCGGCGCGCTCGAAGACGGCGGCCGTGCCGTGGGCGAGCAGCTGCGCCAAGCCGTGTTCGACGCCACCGGACTCACCTGTTCGGTGGGCATCACGCCCAACAAGCTGCTGTCGAAGATCGCTTCCGAACTCGACAAACCCGACGGCCTCACGCTGCTGACGGCCGACGACATCCCCACGCGCATCTGGCCCCTGGCCGCGAAAAAGGTCAACGGCATCGGCCCGAAGGCCAACGAGAAGCTCGCCGCCCTCGGCATCGTCACCATCGGCGACGTGGCCGCGGCCGATCCCGCCTTCCTCGTCGAACACTTCGGCCGCAGCTACGGCGCCTGGCTGCACGCCGCGTCGCACGGGCGCGACGACCGGCCGGTGGTGCTGTTCTCGGAGCCGAAGTCCATCAGCCGCGAGACCACCTTCGAGCGCGACCTGCACGCCGTGCGCGACCGCGCCGTGCTCACCGAGATCTTCACCACGCTGTGCGTGAAGCTCGCGGGCGACCTCGAACGCAAGGGCTACGCGGCCAAGACCATCGGCCTGAAGCTGCGCTTCGACGACTTCCGCATCGTCACGCGCGACATCACGCTGCCCGCCCACACCTTCGACGCCCGCACCATCCGCCGCGCCGCGGGCGAATGCCTCAAGCGCGTGGACCTCGGCCGGCGCATGCGGCTGCTGGGCGTGCGCGCGGGCAACCTCGCGCGGCTGAGCGACCTGCTTCGACCCGCCACGCCCCCGGCGCCGCTGTCGGTGCAGGAGCCACTCGCCGACTTCCTGTCGCCCATGCCCCTGTTCGATCCACCTGGGGATTGACGGCGACACTGCCAACAATTCACGCTTTGTGGGCCCATGATGCGCTTCCGCGCATCCGGCGCCCGGCGAGCCGACTAGTTCCGGGCAGAACCACCCCCCGTGAGGACGCCCCATGCGACAACCGCTCCAGCACTTCGCCACCACCTGCGCCACCTGCCTCGCCCTTTCGGCAGGCGCGGCACAGGCCCAGCAGGCTCCCCCCCTCCTCCAGCCCGGCAACGGCAAGCTGCTGCTCACCGGCGGGGTCAGCAGCATCGATGGCGCGGCCGGCGGTGGCCTGACCCCCTGGGCCGTCACGGGCGGCTACGCCACGGCCGGCGAGGTCGGTGCCACCGCCTTCGTGACCCGCGTGGTCGTGAAGGACTACGCCCTCACCGGCTACGGCGTGGCCGTGTCCGCACTCGACCGCGTGGAGTTCTCGCTCGCCCGCCAGGACTTCAAGACCTATTCGAACCTCGCGCCGCTGAGCCCCGCCTTGGCGGGACTGCACCTGAAGCAGGACATCGCCGGCCTGAAGGTGCGCCTCGCCGGCGACGCCGTGCTCGACAGCGACCGCTGGATGCCGCAGGTGGCCGCCGGCCTCGAGTACAAGCACCTCGACGCCGGCCCGCTCGCGCCCGTGCTCGCGTCGCTGGGCGCGGACGACCACGGGGTCGACGTCTACCTCAGCGCGACCAAGCTCTTCCTCGCCCAGGCCGTGCTCGTCAACGCCACGCTCCGCGCCACGAAGGCCAACCAGAACGGCCTGCTCGGCTTCGGCAGCACGGCCCACGACGGCTACAAGCTGATGCCCGAGGTGTCGGTGGCCTGGCTGCCGCGCAAGGACGTGGCCCTCGGCGCCGAGTACCGCATGAAACCCGACAACCTGAACCCGTCGCCGTTCGGTGCCGGGTTGAAGGAAGACGACTGGAAGGACGTGTTCGTCGCGTGGGCGCCGTCCAAGCACCTGTCGCTCACGCTCGCCTGGGTGGACCTCGGGCGCATCGCCCCGGCACTGGTGCCCGACCGCCAGACCGGTGTGTACTTCTCGGCCCAGGTGGCCTACTGACACGGGACCTCGACATGACCGCCTCGTTTTTCCGCTGGCTCGCCACCGCTGCGCTGTGCCTCGCCGGCACCGTGAACGCGCAGTCCCCCGACGACACGCTCTATCACCAGCTCGGCGAAAAGCCGGGCCTCGCCGTGCTGATGGACGACTTCGTCGCCCGCCTGCTCACCGACCCGCGTTTGGCCCCGTTCTTCAAGGACGTGGATCAGGCCCACCTGAAGAAGCAGCTGGTGGACCAGTTCTGCGAGGTGTCCGGCGGCCCCTGCAAGCTCGTGGGCCCGGACATGAAGACGGCGCACGCCGGCATCGACGTGACGAAGCGCGACTTCAACGCGCTCGTCGAGGTGCTGCAGCAGAGCATGGACGCGCGGGGCATCGCGTTCTCCACCCAGAACCGCCTGCTCGCCCGGCTGGCGCCGATGCACCGCGAGATCGTCAACACCCCATGACCACCACCCCCTCCCCCCGCCTCGCCCTCGTGCTGATGCTCGGCCTGCTCGTGTCGGGCGCGGCCCGCAGCGCCGACGTGATGGTCAGTGTCACCGGCCAGGACGGCCAGCCCGCACGCGATGTCGTCGTGTGGGTCGTGGGCCCGCCCAAGCCCGCGGCCGCCCCCATCCCCAACGGCGCGCCTCCCGCCGAGCCGGTGCTGATCGAGCAGCTCGGCATGCAGTTCCAGCCTGCGGTGACTGTCGTGCGCACGGGCACGGTGGTGCGGTTCACCAACCGCGATCCGTACGACCACCACATCCGCTCGGTGCCGTCCGGCCCGCTGGGCGCCGAGCCGCCCGCGAAGGCCATCGAGCTGCGCCTCGCGGCCGACGACCCGAAGGCCCGCAGCGCCGACATCGTCGCCGACAAGGCCGGCATCACGGGCCTCGGCTGCCACCTGCATTCGTCGATGCGCGGCACGCTGTTCGTCACCGACGCGCCGGCCTTCGCGAAGACCGACACCCGCGGCATCGCCACGCTGTCGGGCTTGCCGGAAGGGCCGGTGGAGGTCCGCCTCTGGCACGCCGAACAGTTCTCCGGGCAGACGGCGCGCCAGGTCACCGTCGAAAAGACGGGCACGGCCGCCACCGCGCAGTTGAACTTCTCGCCGCGCCGGCGGCGTTGACGCCTCACCCGCCCAGGCTCACCCCGTCCATCGACCGGAGGTGGGCCTCCAGCGCCGCGATGGCGTGGCGCACCTTCGCCGGCTGGTTCTCGCGCTGCGGCGTCACGGCCCACACCGGGATGCCCGGCAGCCGCCACTCGGGCAGCAGGCGCACGAGGCGGCTCGACCGCAGGTCCTCGTCCACGTCGGGCACGGTCATCACCGCCACGCCCAGCCCCGCCACGCACATCTGCTGCAGGGTGAGCTGGTTGTTGCTGGCGATGCGCGCGTCCAGCCGCAGGGTCTGTTCCTCGCCGTCCGGCCCGGTCATCGTGAACTGCAACACCGCGCCATCGCGCGAGCCCACCATCCACTGATGGGCGTGCAGGTCGGCCGGGCTGCGCGGCATGCCGTGGCGCCGCAGGTAGTCGGGTGAAGCGCACAGCCCCCACTCGAACTCGCACAAGCGGCGGGCCGCCCAGGTGGAGTCGGCGAGGCGGCCGGCGCGCAGGGCGAGGTCGATGCGGGCATCGATCAGGTCGATCATCGCGTCGTCCACCAGCAGCCGCAGCGTGAGCGCGGGGTTCGCGGCCAGCAGCGGCGCCAGCGCCGGGGCCACGTGGCGGGCGAACCCGACCGGCGCCGACAGGCGCAGTTCGCCCGATGGCGCGTCGTGCGCCAGCGTCAGCTGCTGGCGGGCCGAATCCGCCGCCTCGACCATCGCCACGCAATGTGCGGCGAACCGGGCTCCGGCGTCGGTGGTGCTCAGCTTGCGGGTCGAGCGGGTCAGCAGCGTCACGCCGCTCTGCTGCTCGAGCGCCCGCACCTGCTGGCTCACCGCCGAGGTGCTGAGGCCCATGGCCCGCCCGGCCGCGCTCATCGACCCGTGGGTGACCACCGCCGCGAACACGGCCATGCGCTTGAGATCGTCCATTGTGAAGTTCAGCTAAAGAAACTTGTTCGATTTGACCGACTTCCGGGGCGATTGTGAAGCCCGTATCGTTCACCCATCGTCACTTCACTCCCCAAGGACTCCCCATGAAGATCGCCCTCATCGGTGGCACCGGCTTCGTCGGCTCGGCCGTGCTCGAAGAACTGCTGCAGCGTGGCCACCAGGTCACGGCGCTGGCCCGCGACCCGGCCAAGTACACGGCCCGCGACGGCCTGACCGTGGCGAAGGCCGACGTGCTCGACGCCGCCCAGGTGGCCGACGCCGTGCGCGGTGCCGACGCGGTCGTCAGCGCCTACAACCCCGGCTGGCAGGAACCGAAGATCCACGACATCTTCCTGCAGGGCACGCGCGCCGTGTTCGATGGCGTCAAGCGTGGCGGCGTGAAGCGCCTGCTGGTCGTCGGCGGCGCCGGCAGCCTGTTCGTGGCGCCGGGGGTTCAGGGCGTGGACACGCCCGAGTTCCCCGAGCAGTGGAAACAGGGCGCGCTGGCCGCCCGTGAGGCGCTGAACCTGATCCGCCTGGAAACGTCGCTCGACTGGACCTTCCTGTCGCCCGCCGCGATCCTGGAACCGGGCCCGCGCACCGGCAAGTTCCGCCTCGGCGGCGACCAGATGCTGATGAACGGCGACCACCCGGCGAAGATCTCGGTGACGGACCTGGCGGTGGCCATCGTCGACGAGATGGAGAAGCCGCAGCACGTGCAGAAGCGGTTCACGGCGGCGTACTGAAACGCCTTGTCCCGGCGAACTGCCCGCATGGACGGCCGCCCGGCGCTGCAGCCGCCGGGTGGCCACGCTCACCTCAGAGCTGCCGAGCCTCGAAGGTGTTGCACTGCTGCACGCTGCCCGTCGCCAGCCCCTTCTTGAACCACGTCACGCGCTGCGCGCTGGTGCCGTGGGTGAAGGTCTCGGGCTGCACGGTGCCCTGCGACTTGCGCTGCAGCGTGTCGTCGCCGATCTGCGAGGCGGCGTTGAGCGCCTCCTCGACGTCGCCCTCTTCCAGGATCTGGCGCGCCGCCTGCGCATGGTGGGCCCACACGCCGGCGAAACAGTCGGCCTGCAGCTCGAGGCGCACGCTCATCGCGTTCTGCTGCGCCTCGCTGACCCGACCGCGCATGCTGTCGATCTTGCTGGTGATGCCCATCAGGTTCTGCACGTGGTGGCCCACCTCGTGGGCGATCACGTAGGCCTGGGCGAAGTCGCCCGGCGCGCCCAGCCGCGTGCGCATGGTCTCGTAGAAGCTCAGGTCGATGTAGACCTTCTGGTCGCCCGGGCAGTAGAACGGCCCCATCGCCGCCTGGCCGGTGCCGCACGCCGTGGGTTCGCTGCCGCGGAACAGGCGCAGCTTGGGCTCGCGGTACGTGCCGCCCAGCGCCTTGAACTGCTCGCGCCACACGTCCTCGGTGTCGGCGAGCACGGTGGACACGAAGCGGGCCATCTGGTCGTCCGCCGGCGGCTTGCCGGCCGGGGCCTGCTGCTGCACCGGGGCCGGGCCGCCCCCGCCGCTCAGCAGCCCGAGCACGGTGAGCGGGTTGATGCCGAACACCCAACCAGCCACGAGCGCGATGGCGATGGTGCCGAGGCCGATGCCCCGGCCGCCGCCGATGGGGAACCCGCGCCCGCCGCCGCCACCGCTGCCGCGGGCGTCTTCCACGTTGTCGCTTTGCCGGTTGCCTTCCCACTTCATCGCAGACTCTCCCGTCGCCCGTGTGCTCGCTGGTTGTAGCGCGTTTCCGCCCGTTTGTCGCTAGGCGAGAGGCGGTGGTTCGGGGGCCCCGGTCGATTCGGCGATGAAGCGCGACAGGCCCATCGACCAGTCGGCCGACCCGGCGTCGACGTCGGAGAGCGCCTCCACCACCACCCCGGCGTCCGCCAGCATCTTGCTCGCCGCCTCGTTGACCCGCACCTGGTGCGACTTCTTCTCGAGGTACACCACCCGGCGGATGCCCACCTGGATGATCGACTGCACGCACTTCGGGCACGGGAACTGGGTCGCGTAGATCGTGCAGTTGGTGAGCGGCAGCACGACGCAGTTCAGGATGGCGTTGACCTCGGCGTGCACGATGTAGCTGTGGCGGGACAGGAACGGGTCGCTGTCGTCGTCCATCCAGTACGTCTCGTCGTGGTCGGAGCAGCCGCGCGGCAGGCCGTTGTAGCCCACGCCGACGATCTTGTTGTCGGGGCTCACCACGCAGGCGCCGTTGCGCTTGCGGGAGTCCTTCGACCGCGCCGAAGCCAGCAAGGCCACGCCCATGAACATCGAGTGCCAGTGAATCAGGGGGCTGTTGTCCATGACGGAATCGCGTGGTGGGAGGCAGGCGGGCGGACCCGGAGGCCTGGGAGTTTATCCGCCACAAGGCGGACGGCGCCTGAAACGGCGCGCGGCTTCGGTACCATCACGGTCACCCGGAATCCCATGACCCTCCTCCAAAGCCTCCTCGTCATCGCCGTGCTGATCGCGGTGAGCGCGTTCTTCGCGCTCGCCGAGATCTCGCTCGCCGCGTCCCGCCGCCTCCGCCTTCGCCAGATGGCCGACGAGGGCGACCCCCGCGCCGAGCGGGTGCTGCGCCTGCAGGAGCAGCCGGGGCCGTACATCACGGTGGTGCAGATCGGGCTGAACGGCGTCGCCATCCTGGGCGGCGTGGTGGGCGAAGGATCGCTCACCCCGTACTTCGCCCGGTTCTTCGAGCTGTGGTTCACGCCCGAGACCAGCCAGGGCCTCGGGTTCGGCGCGTCGTTCGTCACGATCATCGCGGTGTTCCTGATCTTCGCCGACCTGTTCCCCAAACGCCTGGGCATGAGCCAGCCCGAGCGCCTGGCGATGGTGCTGGCCGCGCCGATGCAGGTGCTGATCACCGCGCTGATGCCCGTCGTGTGGCTGTTCACCCGCAGCACCGACCTGCTCTTCAAGCTGCTGGGCCTGCACGCGCAGCGCGACGACCGCATCACGTCGGCCGACATCCTCGCCATGGCCGAGGCCGGCGCCCAGGCGGGCGTGCTGGCCCTGCGCGAGCAGCAGGTCATCACCAACGTGTTCGAACTCGACACCCGGCTCGTGAGCAGCGTGATGACCTCGCGCGACCGTATCGCCTGGTTCCTGCGCGACGACGCCGAATCGGTGCTGCGCGCCCGCATCGTCGCCGAGCCCTTCTCGGCCTACCCCGTCTGCCGGGACGACATCGACCACGTGCTGGGCTACGTCGACGCGAAGGAGATGTTCCAGCGCGTGCTGAGCGGCCAGCCGCTGTCGTTCGACGCCGGGCTCACGCTGCACAAGGCGCTCGTGATCCCCGACCGCCTGTCGCTCACCGAGGTGCTGGAGCAGTTCCGCCAGGCCCACGAAGACTTCGCCATCGTCGTCAACGAATACAGCCTCGTCGTGGGCGTCATCACCCTCAACGACGTGATGAGCACGGTGATGGGCGACCTCGTCGGCCCCTCCGACGAGGAGCAGCAGATCGTGCGCCGCGACGAACACTCGTGGCTGATCGACGGCCTCACGCCCATCCAGGACGTGCAGCGGGCGCTCGACATCGACACCCTGCCCCACGCCGAGGAATACGAGACCCTCGCCGGCTTCCTGATGGTGATGCTGCGCCGCGTGCCCAAGCGCACGGACACGTTCAGCTGGGGCGGGTACTGCTTCGAGGTGCTGGACGTGGACAGCCATCGGATCGACCAGGTGATGGTCACCCGGACGCCCGCCTGAACGAGAAACACGCTGTCATCCCGGCGGAGGCCGGGACCCTGTGCGGACGCCGAAGGTCCCGGCCTCCGCCGGGATGACATCTTCTCGAGGGAGCTGTTTCAGTTCGCTTCGAGCCGCGTCACCAGTGCCTCGAGCCTCGGCCGGATCTCCACCCCCATCCGCATCTGCGGATTCGACGGCCCGTCGCTCTTCCCCGCCTCCTTCTCCCGCCGGTCGATGACCGGCAGTGCCGCGGCGAAAGCGGCCTCGAACGAGCGGGTCTTGCGCAGCTGCTCGTCGTACATCGCCCGCCCGAAGAAGGTCAGCTCCGACTTGCGGCCGCAGCCGTACGACGTGTGCGTGGCGTCGGCGGCCGTCAGCACCAGCGTGCCGGGCGCCTCGAGCGCGGGGATCCACGACCCCGAGAAGCAGGCCGAGATCGAGATCACGGCGTAGCGGACGCCGGCGTCGTCGAGCCAGCGGCGCAGGTCGGCCGGGGTGACCTCGGCCACGGACAGCGGCTCGAAGCCGGCGGCCAGCCGGCCGTCGCGGGCGCCGTGGGACGTGAGGTGCAGGAAGAGGATGTCCTCGTCGCGGTCCATCCGCGCGGCCATGCGGTCGATGGCCCGCTGCAGGTTGAGCGGCGTCGCCCAGGGCACGGTGCCGAGCGTGCTGGCGTGGTTCTGCAGGTTCATGCGCCGTCCGGCGGTGTCGAAGCGGTCGTCGAGCATCCCGCCCACCATCTTCACCTCGCGGCTGAAGACGTCCTCGGAGGCGTACGGCGCGAACGTGATCGCGAACAGCTCGGTGACGCCGGGCCGTTGCGGCGCCACGCCGTCGAGCGCGTCGATCAGGCTGCGGGACTGGGCTTCGAGCGCGGCCTGGTCGGGCGCCATCGGTTCCGGCCAGGCTTCCGCACCGGCCGCATCGTCCATCACCGGACGCCAGGCATTCCCGGTGGGGAACAGCATGTAGCTGCCCCCCGCGGCCAGGACCAGGACGAGCACCATGGCGCGCGCCCCGCGCCCGGAAGCCATCGGCACCAGCAGCACGCCGGCTGCGGCCACGATCCAGACCTGGGCGACGCCCGCCACGCCCCAGGCGAACCAGTCCGGGCGAACGCCTTCGCGGAGGTACCCATGGATCAACAGCGCGAAGCCGGTCACGGAGAAGGCGCAGATGACGATCCACTGCACCAGCAGCCATCCGAACACGGTGGCGCCGTCACGGTCCGGCCGGGTGCGCACGGCGACCAGGCACGCGATCGCCATCCACAGCGTACCGAGCCAGCCCGTCCCGACCGCCCACCGGTGGAATTCCACCGGCCCCGGGGACATCAGCCAGCCGCCCCCCAGCACCAGCAGGATCAGCAACGCGAACAGCAGCGGCACGCCCCACGCAGGCACCGGCGGCGCATCGAGCCCCGGCCGGCGAAACACCAACGTCCTCAAACCATCCTTCAACACCCCACGCATTCCGTCCGTCATCGCGGCCCGTCCTCCCGAAACCATCCTACCGCCTCAGGAAATCACGGGGCCCTTCCCCGGCACCCCGGGCGCAGAATGGGACCATGACCGCGGCCCTCGACCGCGCCTGGAGAACTTGCATGAGCCAAGCCCGCACCTCCATCGAGCTGCTGTCCCAGTACGCGGTGTACCACCGGGATCAGCGCAACATCGCCACCCACTTCGTCGGCGTCCCCCTGATCGTCTTCGGCATCGGCGTGATGCTCGCCCGGGCCCGCTTCGGCCTCGCCGGGGTCACGCTGAGCGCGGCCTGGGTCGCGTTCGCGCTGTCCGCGCTCTGGTACCTCACGCGACGAGGGCAGTTCCTGCTGAGCATCGCGGTGACCGTCGCCGTCGGCGTGCTGATCGCCCTGGCCCACGGGGTCTCCGAAGGCAGCACCGCCGCGTGGCTCGCCTGGGGCATCGGCACCTTCTTCATCGGCTGGGTGGTCCAGTTCGTGGGCCACTACTACGAGGGCCGCAAGCCCGCGTTCGTCGACGACCTGGTCGGGCTGCTGGTGGGCCCGATGTTCGTCACGGCCGAGGCGCTGTTCTCGATGGGCTGGAACAAGGCGCTGCTGGCCGAGATCGAGCGTCGGGCCGGCCCGACGCACCTGCGCGACCTCGCTCACATCTGATCGGGACAAGGCACGCCGATTGCCACTCTGGCGGCGTTCGGCCGCCACGTTCGATGTTCCCCTGAACCCGCGGCCGGGCAAGCACGCCGTCCGGTCCCGTGTCTCTGCCCATTCCACCGGCGCCCCTCGACGCCGGACGGCAGCGGAGCCGGTCGGTCCCACAGCGGATGACTCTCAGGGAGATCGACTTCATGAAGAAACTGCACGCCCTCCGGGCCGCGGGCCTCGTGGCCACGGCCGCCATCGTCGTGGCCGGATGCGGAGGTGACGACGACGACATCACCCCGCCGGCGGCCACCTGCGCCACCCAGGTCAACGACACCGAGGAGAAGCTGCTCGCCTGCGTCACGCTACAGGGCGTGCAGGCGCACCTCACCGAACTCGACAAGATCGCGAAGGCCAACGGCGGCAACCGCGCGTCCGGAGAGCCCGGGTTCCTCGCATCGGTCGAATATGCCGAGAAGGTGTTCGGTGCCGCCGGCTATACCGTGAGCCGCAAGACCTTCGACTTCGTCGCGTTCACCGACCTCGGCGGCAGCGCGCTGCAGCAGACCGCGCCGGCCCCGGCGGCCGACCTGCCCCACTTCGTGATGTCGTATTCGGGCTCGGGCGACCTGCCCGGCACGCCGGTCACCGTGGTGGCGAACCGCGGTTGCGACGCGGCCGACTTCGCCGGTTTCACGGCCGGGAACGTCGCGCTGATCAGCCGCGGCGACTGCACGTTCGCCATCAAGGCCACCAACGCCATCACGGCGGGCGCCACGGGGGTCGTGATCTACAACAACACCGACGGCGACCTGAACGGCACGCTCGGGCCGGAGTTCACGGCCGACGTGCCCGTGATCTCGGTGACGCAGGCGCTCGGCCAGCAACTCGCGGCCACCGCCGGCCTGTCGCTGCGCCTCAAGGCCGCCACCACGCGCATCACGAAGACCACCTACAACGTGATCGCCGAAAGCAAGGGCGGCGACGCCGACCACGTCGTGATGGTCGGGGCCCACCTCGACTCGGTGCACGAAGGCCCCGGCATCAACGACAACGGCACCGGCTCGGCGGCCATCCTCGAGACCGCGACCCAACTCGCGAAGGTGACGCCGAAGAACAAGCTGCGCTTCGCCCTGTGGGGCGGCGAGGAGTCCGGGCTGCTCGGGTCCACCGACTACGTGGCCTCGCTGACCGACGCCGAGCTCGCGAAGGTCTCGCTGTACCTCAACTTCGACATGATCGGTTCGCCGAACGCCGGCTACTTCATCTACGACGGCGACGACTCCGACGCCGCCGGTGAAGGCCCCGGACCGGCCGGCTCCGACCTCATCGAGAAGCATTTCGAGGCGTTCTACACGGCCCGCAACAAGAAGTTCAAGGGCACCGACTTCGACGGACGGTCCGACTACGGCCCCTTCATCGAGAACGGCATCCCCGCGGGCGGCCTCTTCACCGGCGCCGAGGACCTGAAGACCGCCGAGGAGGTGGCGCTGTGGGGCGGCACGGCCGACGTCGCGTACGACAAGTGCTACCACGCGGCCTGCGACGACCTGACCAACCTCGACACCGCCGCGCTCGACCTGAACTCGGATGCGGTGGCCGCGGCCACGCTGCACTACGCGTTCAACCTCGACGGCATCGGGCCGACCTTGAGCCGGGTGCAGACGAACTCGGTGCGGGCGAAGGCGTACACGCCGCCGGCGGACATGCGGCCGAAGCACCTGCCGAAGCTGAAGTAAAGCACTGCGGTCACCCCGACGGACGTCGGGGCCCACCGTGGCCGGAGCTCGCTTCGACCGCGGTGGATCCCGGCTTTCGCCGGGATGACCGCGCACGCTTCAAGTGTCCTTCGACACCGTGATCGTCGGAAACTTCGACGAGAAGTCCTTGGTGCGTTGCGCGATCTTCACCGCCACCTCGCGCGCGATGTGCTTGTAGATCCCGGCAATCTCGCCGTCCGGCGCGGCCACCACGGTGGGCTTGCCCGAGTCGGCCTGCTCGCGGATGCCCAGGTCCAGCGGCAGCGAACCCAGGTGGTCCATGCCGTACTCGGCCGCCATGCGGCGCCCGCCGTCCTGGCCGAAGATGTGTTCCACATGCCCGCAGTTCGAGCACACGTGCATCGCCATGTTCTCGACCACACCCAGCAGCGGCACGCCCACCTTCTCGAACATCTTCACGCCGCGCTTGGCGTCGATCAGGGCGATGTCCTGCGGGGTCGTGACGATCACCGCGCCCGTGAGCGGCACCCGCTGCGACAGGGTCAGCTGGATGTCGCCGGTGCCCGGCGGCATGTCGATCAGCAGGTAGTCGAGGTCCTGCCAGTTCGTCTGGCGCAGCAGTTGGTCGAGCGCCTGGGTGGCCATGGGGCCGCGCCAGATCATCGCGTTGTCGGGTTCGACGAGGAAGCCGATCGAGATCACCTGCACGCCGTGGTTGCGCAGCGGCTCCATCGTCTTGCCGTCGGCGGTCTCCGGGCGCCCGGACAGGCCCATCATCGTGGGCAGGCTCGGGCCGTAGATGTCGGCGTCGAGCAGGCCCACCGAGGCACCCTCGGCGGCCAGCGCCAGCGCGAGGTTCACGGCCGTGGTGCTCTTGCCCACGCCCCCCTTGCCGGAGGCCACCGCGACGATGTTCTTCACGTTGGGCAGCAGCTGCACGCCGCGCTGCACCGCGTGCGGCACGATGCGCGAGACCACTTCGACGGACACCTGGCCCACGCCCGGCACCGTGCGCGCCGCTGCCTCCAGCGCCGCGGTCAGCGACGGCACGAGGCTTTTCGCCGGGTAGCCCAGCTCGACCTGGAACGACACGTCCGCCCCGCTGATGCGCAGGTTCTTCACCTGTTTCGCGGTGACGAAGTCGCGGCCGGTGTGGGGGTCGACGACGGCCTGGAGGGCCGCGGTGAGGGTCTGCTCGCTCAGGGACATGGGAAAAACGGTGCCACGGATGGGTAAGAGGGGCAGTCTAGCGCCTTGGTCGGGTACATGACGCCCACACTAGAATCGCCCTTCGTGCCCTGAGAACACCCATGACCCGCAAGCTCTTCGTCACCACCGCCCTGCCCTACGCCAACGCCCCGTTCCACGTGGGCCACATGATGGAGTACATCCAGGCCGACATCTGGGTGCGGTTCCTGCGGATGCAGGGGCACGAGGTGCACTTCGTGGGTGCCGACGACGCGCACGGCGCGCCGATCATGATCGCCGCCGAAAAGGCCGGCAAGACGCCCCAGGCCTTCGTGGCCGAGATCGCCGCGGGCCGCAAGCAATACCTGGACGGCTTCCGCATCTCGTTCGACAACTGGCACTCGACCGACGGCCCCGAGAACCACGAGCTGGCGCAGGACATCTACCGCGCGCTGCGCGACGCCGGCCTGATCACCGAACGCACCATCGAGCAGTTCTTCGACCCGGTCAAGGGCATGTTCCTGCCCGACCGCTACATCAAGGGCGAATGCCCCAAGTGCGGCGCGAAGGACCAGTACGGCGACAACTGCGAGGTCTGCGGTTCGGTCTACCAGCCCACCGACCTGAAGAACCCGTTCTCGGCGCTGAGCGGCGCCGTGCCCGAACTGCGCCAGAGCAAGCACTACTTCTTCGCGCTGTCGAACGACCGCTGCATCGACTTCCTGAAGGAGTGGACGCACGCACCGGGCCGCCTGCAGCCCGAGGTGCTGAACAAGATCCGCGAGTGGTTCGAGATCGACGAGGAAACCGGCAAGGCGGGCCTCTCCGACTGGGACATCAGCCGCGACGCCCCGTACTTCGGCATCCGCATCCCCGACACCGAGGACAAGTACTTCTACGTGTGGCTGGACGCCCCGGTGGGCTACCTCGCCTCGCTGAAGAACCACTTCGGCAAGATCGGCCGCGACTTCGACGCGTTCATGAAGGACCCTGCCGTCGAGCAGGTGCACTTCATCGGCAAGGACATCACGTACTTCCACACGCTGTTCTGGCCGGCCATGCTGCACTTCAGCGGCCGCAAGACGCCCGACCGCGTGAACGTGCACGGTTTCATCACCGTGAGCGGCGAGAAGATGAGCAAGAGCCGCGGCACCGGCATCTCGCCGCTGAAGTACCTCGAGCTCGGCATGAACCCCGAATGGCTGCGCTACTACATCGCCGCCAAGCTCAACGCCCGCAACGAGGACATCGACTTCAACCCGGACGACTTCGTCGCCCGCGTCAACAGCGACCTGGTCGGCAAGTTCATCAACATCGCCAGCCGCGCCGCCGGCTTCCTGACGAAGCGCTTCGGCGGCACGCTGTCGGCCGACGTGGGCGTCGAGGGCCGCGTGCTGCTCGACTCGCTGCGCGCGCACCGCCCCGAGATCGAGCGCCTGTACGAGGAACGCGAGTTCGGCAAGGCGCTGCGCGAGGTGATGCTGCTGGCCGACAAGGTCAACGAGTACGTCGACCAGAACAAGCCGTGGGAACTCGCGAAGCAGCAGGGCCAGGACGCCGTGCTGCACGACGTCTGCACCGTCTGCATCGAGGCCTTCCGCCTGCTCACGCTGTACCTGAAGCCGGTGCTGCCGGGCCTGGCCGAGCAGGTCGAGTCGTTCCTCAAGATCGCCCCGCTGACCTTCGAGGATGCCGGCCGCGCGCTCGGCGCCCACACCATCGGCGAGTACAAGCACGTGATGCAGCGGGTCGACCCGAAGCTGCTCGACGCGCTGTTCGAGCCCCCGGTGGTCGAGTTGCCCCCGCCGGGCGGCGAGGCGCTGGCCGACGAGATCAAGATCGACGACTTCGCGAAGGTCGACCTGCGCATCGCGAAGATCGTCAACTGCGAACACGTCGAGGGTTCCGACAAGCTGCTGCGCCTCACGCTCGACGTGGGCGAGGGCCGCACGCGCAACGTGTTCAGCGGCATCAAGTCGGCCTACCAGCCGGAAGACCTGATCGGCAAGCTGACCGTGCTGGTCGCGAACCTCGCGCCGCGCAAGATGAAGTTCGGCCTCAGCGAAGGCATGGTGCTCGCCGCGTCGCACGCCGACGAAAAGGCGAACCCCGGCATCTTCGTGCTGGAGCCAGGCGCCGGCGCCACGCCCGGCATGCGGGTGCGCTGATCACCTGACATGTCGGCCCCCCGGTTCCTCGGCGTCACGCTCGCCCGGTTCCGGCCGAGGCTGCTGGACTCGCTGAAGGACTACGACCGCCAGCGCTTCGCGAGCGACAGCATCGCGGGCCTGACGGTCGGGGTGGTGGCCCTGCCCCTCGCGATGGCCTTCGCCATCGCCTCGGGGGTCAAGCCCGAACAGGGGCTGATCACGGCCGTGGTGGCCGGGTTCCTGATCTCCGCGCTCGGCGGTTCGTCGGTGCAGATCGGGGGGCCGGCCGGGGCGTTCATCGTGATCGTCTACGGCATCGTGCAGCGCTACGGGCTCACGAACCTGCTCATCTCCACCGCGCTCGCGGGCCTGCTGCTGCTCGCGATGGGGGCGTTCCGGCTCGGGGCGCTCGTGCGCTACATGCCGGTGGGCATCATCATCGGCTTCACCAACGGCATCGCGGTGCTGATCGCGCTGTCGCAGGTCAAGGACCTGCTGGGCCTGACGATCGAGAAGATGCCGGCCGACTTCTTCTCGCAGCTGGGCGCCATCGCCGGCCACCTCGACGGCTTCAACCCGTACGCGCTGGGCCTCGGTGCCGCCTGCGTGGCCATCCTGTTCATCTGGCCCCGGCTGTTCGGCGCCGCCTCCCGGCTGCCGCCGGCCCTGCTCGAAGGCCGCACGCTGCGCACCGCGGCACGGGTGCCCGGGCCCGTGGTGGCGCTGGTGCTGCTCACGTTGGGGGCGATGTGGCTGCACCTGCCGGTGGAGACCATCGGCTCACGCTTCGGCGGCATCCCGCAGGGCCTGCCCACCCTCGCGCTGCCGCCCTTCAGCTGGGAAAGCGCCCAGCAGCTGTTCGTGCCCACGCTCACCATCGCGCTGCTCGGCGCCGTCGAGTCGCTGCTGTGCGCCCGCATCGCCGACAACCTCGGCACCCAGCCGCGCCACGACCCCAACCAGGAGCTGATGGCCCAGGGTGTGGCGAACATGGTGGCACCGCTCTTCGGCGGCATTCCCGCCACCGGCACCATCGCCCGCACCGTGACGAACCTGCGCGCCGGCGCCACGAGCCCGGTCGCCGGCATCGTGCATGCGCTGACGCTGCTGGCCGTGATGCTCGTCGCCGCGCCGCTCGCCGAACACATCCCGCTCGCGGTGCTGGCCGGCATCCTGCTGTTCGTCGCCTGGAACATGGGCGAATGGCACGAGTTCGCCCGCCTGCGCCAGTTCAACCTCCAGTACCGCACGATCATGGTCGGCACCTTCCTGCTGACGGTGATCTTCGACCTGACCGTGGCCGTGCAGGTGGGCCTCGTGCTCGCCTGCGTGTTCTTCATCTGGCGCATGAGCCAGCTGTTCCGGGTGGAGCGCATGTTCGAGTCCACGCCGGGTGTCGTGGTGTTCCGCCTGTACGGCGCACTTTTCTTCGGCGCGGTGGCCAAGGTGGAAGGCGTCGGCGAGACCGTGCCGGCCGGCACCCGCGCGGTGGTGCTGGAGATGCACCGGCTGGTCTCGATGGACACCTCGGGGCTCGATGCGCTCCAGCAGTTGCACCGGGCCCTGGCCCGGCAGGGCATCCCCCTCCTGCTGTGCGACCTGAACGAACAGCCGCTGGACCTGGTGCGGCGCAGCGGTTTCGCGGCCCTGCTCGGAGAGCACCATGTCCACCCGGACCTGTCCTCGGCGCTCGCCGCCGTCGCCCCCCCCTAGTTCGAGTTAGGGGTCACCCCCGCGCTGGGGTGGTGGCGGTCACCGCGGGCCGGAAGAATCCGCGCTGCCCGCGGTTCGGCCGCTCTTCCCTTCCCTGCCATGTCCCACGCCTCGATCCGGGCCGCCGCGCTCGCCACCCTCGTCCTGCTCCTCACCGCCGGCTGCGGTGGCGGGGGCGGCGGTGACGAGGTCGACGCCGGCACCACACCCACGACCACCACCTCGCCCACCTCGCCCGCGCCGTCCACGGCCCCCTTCGCCACCTACCGCGACGGTACGCTTCCCGGCCGGCTGTTCGTCGGGATGCCGACGGACGGCCTCGAGGCCTTCGACCTCGCCACGGGCGTGCGAAGCCGCCCGCCCGCCCTCGCGGACGGCAAGGTGGGCTGGAACGCCACGCCGGACCCCACGATCCTGCTGCGGTCGCGGGAGATCGCCAAAGGGAAACGGCAGGTCGAACGCGTCCGCATCAGCGACTGGACCGTGGTGGGCGAGCCCCTCGTGCTGGACGGCGAAACCAACGAACTCAAGCTGTCCTTCGACGGCCGCTTCCTCCTCACGTTCCAGGGACCGGTGGACGGGCAGCTCGAGGAACGCCGGCTGGCCATCTTCGACATGGCCACCCGCCAGAAGGTCAAGCAGGGGTCGCGCCTGGACGGCCGCATGATGCTCGGCAGCCCGGCCGCGTGGCTGCCCGACGGTCGCTACATCTACCTCGTGGGCCGCGACCTCTACGAGTCGTCGCCCACCTCGGCGACGAGCACGCTCCGCGCCACCGTCGCCGGCCTGCCCGACAACAGCACGTACCAGGACAACGTCGACATCATCTCGGAGTTCACCCACTTCCGGATCGACCCGGCCGGCACGCGGGTGGTGTTCGACTGGCGGGTGGTGCGCGGCTACGGGCACGACTTCCAGCTCATGACGATGAACGTCGACGGCACGGGCCTGAAGCAGCTCACCGCGCCGCCGGACGCCCAGAGCGCCGCCACGTACAGCTACGGCAACGCCAGCTGGTCGCCGGACGGGAAGTTCGTGATCGGCGGACTCTACATGTCCGGCGTCATCACCGCGCCGCTGCCCGAAGGCGTGCCCGGCGTGCCGGCCGGGGTCATCGGGGCGACCGGCTGCGACGTGAACCGCCTGTTCGTGTTGCCGGCCGACGCCGAGAAGGTGGCCCTGAAGTGGCCGGAACATCATCCCGACCACGAGATCAGGGTCAAGGACGACACCACGGGCAAGGCGGTCTGGCTCACCCCCTGCGGGGGCATGCTGTGGGTGCCGTGATCGACTTCGTCACGGTCGACCCCTCGATCGGGTGGCGGACCAACTGGACCGATTCAAGGGTTAACCCGTAGAATTCGGGTTTTCCCGCGGGCCACGAGCCTCCGGGCCCTCGTTCGTCCCTGGTCCACCCATCCCATGCTGTCCCGACTCACCTCCCGGGTGCTGCCGCTCGCCGCGTGCGCCGCACTGTCCCTCCCCGCCTTCGCCCAGGCCCCCGCCGACACCCTCGCCCGCATCAAGGAAACGAAGAGCATCACGCTCGGCGTGCGCGAAGCCTCGCGCCCGTTCTCGTACCTGAACGAGCAGAAGCAACCCGTCGGCTACTCGGTGGACCTGTGCCTCGCGGCCGTGGACGACCTGAAGAAGTCGCTGAAGCTGCCCGACCTGAAGGTGAACTACAAGGTGGTGTCGGGTGCCGAGCGCATCCCGAAGTTGGAATCGGGCGAGATCGACCTCGAATGCGGTTCGACCACGAACACGAAGGCCCGCCAGGAGAAGGTGGCCTTCAGCTACACGATCTTCGTGGCCGGCATCCGCGTGCTGGTGCCCAAGGGCGTGAAGGTCGAGTCGGTCAAGGACCTCGCCGGCCTGCCGGTCGCGCTGAGCAAGGGCACGACGTCGGAGAAGCTGTTCAACCAGCTCAATGCCAACGACGTGAAGATGCAGCTGACGACCTACGCCAGCAACACCGAGGCCTACAAGGCGCTGAAGGACGGCAGGGCCCGCGCCTTCCCGCAGGACGATTCGCTGCTGCTGGGCCTCGCCTCGTTCGACAACGCGCTCGACTCGCTGGGCCTGAGCAGCGTCTCGCTGTCGGTCGAGCCGTACGCGATCATGATGCGCAAGGGTGACGCGGCCCTCGCCGCCTCGGTCGACCGCACGCTGGCGCGCGTCTACGCCAACAACGAGATCGAGCCGCTGTACCGCAAGTGGTTCGCGACCGACCGGCTCACCATCCAGATGAGCCGGCTGACCCGCGACAGCTTCACCCGCCCGAACAAGGAAGCGGGCGTGGCGATGCTGCTGGGCTACTCGATCTGAGTCAGGCCTTCTCGGGGGCGATGCCGCGGTAGGCGGCCGCCCCGAGCAGCGCGCCCACGATGGGCGCCACCCAGAAGAGCCACAGCTGCGCGAGCGCGGTCCCGCCGACGAGCAGCGCCGGCCCCGTGCTGCGCGCCGGGTTCACCGACGTGCCGGTCACCGGGATGCTGATCAGGTGGATCAGCGCGAGCGCGAAGCCGATCGCGATGGGCGCGAAGCCCGCCGGGGCGCGCCCGTCGGTGGCCCCGAGGATGATGATCAGGAAAAACGCCGTCATCACGACCTCGCAGACGAGCGCCGCCACCAGCGAATACTTCCCGGGCGAGCCCGCCTCGTAGCCGTTCGCGCCGAGGTTGCCCTGGTAGCCGGGCGCCCCGCTCGCGATCACGTACAGCACGCCGGCCGCCACGATGGCGCCGAGCACCTGCGCCACGATGTAGGGCAGCAGCTTCGACGCCGGGAACCGCCCGCCGGCCCACAGGCCGATGGACACCGCCGGGTTCATGTGCCCGCCCGAGATGTGCCCGATGGCATAGGCCATCGTCAGCACCGTGAGCCCGAAGGCCAGCGAGATGCCGGTGAGGCCGATGCCCCACTCGGGAAACCGGCCCGCCAGCACGGCACTGCCGCACCCGCCGAGCACGAGCCAGAACGTCCCCAGGAATTCCGCGCCGTACGCTTTCATCCGTCACCCCCTCGTGTTGATCCGTTGGTCCCGACCGGGAGCATGCCGTCCGGCGCCGGGCGCGACAAGATGAACCAAAGGGCAATGCCGCGCGCATGCGGTATGCTTTTTCCACAACAAGCCGCAGATGCTTCTTCCAGGGACGGACCACCGTGGGATTCCTCGACGACCTCAAACGACAGGCCGACGCGCTCAAGACACAGCAGACCGTCGACGCCGCCTCGCTCGCACGCAACGCCGCACTCACCGACGCGGCCTGCAAGACCACACTCGCCTACTTCATGGAACTGGCCCCGCAGCTCAACGTGCTGCAGTTGCGGCCCCGGGTGCGCTTCTCGCTCGACAACCGCACCCCGCTCGACGGCCTCACCCGGGGCGACTTCAAGGTCGACTCCCGGCGCAAGCGCCACCGCGACCAGGAGGTCTTCGACCACGTCGTGCTCCACGGCGTGCAGACGTCGGGCCAGACGGTCACGATGACCAAGGACTTCCCGCCCGAGGTCGAGCGCCTGGAAGCCCGGCTGCGCCAGGCCGGCATCACCGCCGACATCGACACCCGCCGCGACCCCGACAACGGTCGCCTGATCCACGTGCAGTTCCGGTTCGTGGCCGACGTGGTGCTCTCGGTGAAACTGCACCCCGACCACGATCAGGCCCGCGTCACGTTCCGCATCGCGAACCTCGACGCCCTGGAAACCGTGACCGCCGAGTTCCCGGCCCACGCCGTCGGCACGGGGCTGCTCGACGAGCTGGCCCGCTGGATCACCGGAGAACCCAGCCAGTTCCTGAAGCTCGCCGAGAACGCGCGGCGCATCGAAGCCTGAGATCGCCTCCGGGGGTTAAAATCGCCGCCGTTGCCTCTGTGCCCTCCGGGCGCCCTCACCATGCCGTTGTTCTGGAAGCCCTACAAGTCCGACGTCACGTCGTTCATCGAAACCCTGAAGGCCAAGAAGCCCACGCTCGAGGCCGAGCAGCGCCAGGGCCGCGCCCTCCTGTGGGACCGCCCGATCGACGCCGACGCCCAGGCCGAGTACCGCGACGCGCGCGTCCCGCAGCAGCCGTACGTCTACCAGACCAAGCGCTGAGCGTCCTGCACCGCTCTTCCGTCCCGTGACGATGGACACCGACCTCTCCCGGTCGCCCGACGACACGATCTCGCCCAGCGTGGTCGACCACGTCGCCGTGGCCCGCCTGTACGGCGAGCCGCTGTTCGCGATGCCGACCGACCTGTACATCCCGCCGGATGCGCTGGAGGTGTTCCTGGAGGCGTTCGAGGGCCCGCTCGACCTGCTGCTGTACCTGATCCGCAAGCAGAACTTCAACATCCTCGACATCCCCCTCGCCAACGTCACGGCGCAGTACCTCGCGTACGTCGACCAGATCCGCAAGACCAACCTGGAACTGGCGAGCGAGTACCTGCTGATGGCGGCGATGCTGATCGAGATCAAGTCGCGCATGCTGCTGCCGCCGAAGAAGGCGGCCGAGGGCGAGGAAGCCGAAGACCCCCGGGCCGAACTCGTGCGCCGCCTGCTCGAGTACGAGCAGATGAAGCTCGCGGCCGCGCGCATCGACGCGCTGCCCGTGGTCGGGCGCGACTTCCTGCGGGCGCAGATCCACGTCGAGCAGTCGCTCGTCACCCGCTTCCCCGACGTCGACGCCGACGAGCTGCGCGCCGCCTGGCTCGACATCCTCAAGCGCGCGAAGCTCAACCAGCACCACACCATCAGCCGCGAGGAGCTGAGCGTGCGCGAGCACATGACCATCGTGCTCAAGCGCCTTCAGGGCCGCCGCTTCGCCACCTTCGAGGACCTGTTCGACGTCACCCGCGGCCCGCAGGTGCTCGTGGTCACCTTCATCGCGATGCTCGAACTTTCACGCGAGCACCTGCTCGAAGTGACACAGGCCGAGGCATTCGCTCCCATCTACGTGCGGCTGGCCTACCAGCCCGCCTAAGACGATCATCCCCGCACCGCCAGGGCTTCGTTAGACTGCGCGGTCACACCGTCCAGAGGTTCGAGACATGCAAGAAACCGCCGTTCGCATCCACCCCCGCGCCGCCGCGCAACCCGCAGCAACGCAAGCCGCCGAACGCTGGTCGGTCGAAGCCATCGAGGCCCTGTTCGACCTGCCGTTCCCCGAACTGATGTTCCGCGCCCAGACGGTGCACCGCGAGAACTTCGACCCCACCAACGTGCAGCTGTCCACGCTGCTGTCGATCAAGACCGGCGGCTGCCCGGAAGACTGCTCGTACTGCCCGCAGGCCGCCCGCTACGACACCGGCGTCGAGGCCAGCAAGCTGATGGGCGCCGAGGCCGTGCTCGACGCGGCCCGCGCCGCCCAGGCCGCCGGCGCCACGCGCTTCTGCATGGGGGCCGCCTGGCGCAGCCCGAAGGACCGCGACGTCGAGAAGGTCGCCGAACTGATCTCCGCCGTGAAGAACCTCGGCCTCGAGACCTGCGCCACGCTGGGCATGCTCGACGAGGGCCATGCCGAGCAGCTGCGCGACGCCGGCCTCGACTACTACAACCACAACATCGACACCGCGCCGGACAAGTACACCGACATCATCGGCACGCGCCAGTTCGAGGACCGCCTCGACACGCTCAACAAGGTGCGCACCGCCGGCGTGAAGGTCTGCAGCGGCGGCATCGTGGGCCTCGGCGAGACGCGCACGCAGCGCGCCGGCCTGATCGCCGCGCTGGCCAACCTCGACCCGTACCCCGAGTCGGTGCCCATCAACAACCTCGTGCAGGTCGAAGGCACGCCGCTGCACGGCACGGTCAAGCTCGACCCGCTGGAATTCGTGCGCACCATCGCCGTGGCCCGCATCACGATGCCGAAGTCGCGCGTGCGCCTGTCGGCCGGCCGCCAGGAACTGGGCGAAGCCATCCAGGCCATGTGTTTCATGGCCGGCGCCAACTCCATCTTCTACGGCGACAAGCTGCTGACCACCGGCAACCCGGCCTTCACCGCCGACCGCAACCTGCTCGACAAACTCGGGATGACCACGTCATGAGCGGCACCACCACGGCCCCGTCGCGCAAGCCCGTCACACTGCACCGCCTGCGCGAGATGCAGGCGGCCGGCGAACCCATCGCGATGCTCACCTGCTACGACGCGAGCTTCGCGCGCGTGCTCGACCACGCGGGCGTCGACTGCATCCTGATCGGTGATTCGCTGGGCATGGTGGTGCAGGGCCAGACCACCACGCTGCCCGTCACGCTGGACGAGATGGCGTACCACACGCGCATCGTCGCCGGCGCCAACCGCACGGCGTGGGTCATCGGCGACCTGCCGTTCGGCTCGTACCAGGAGTCGCCCAGCCAGGCCATGCGCAGCGCCACCGCGCTGATGCAGGCCGGTGCGCACATGGTCAAGCTCGAAGGCGGCGGCTGGACGGCCGACACCGTGCGCTTCCTCGTCGACCGCGGCGTGCCCGTGTGCGCCCACCTGGGCCTCACGCCGCAGACCGTGCACGCGCTGGGCGGCTACCGCATCCAGGGCAAGGGCGACGACGCCGTGGCCACGCTCGTGCGCCACGCGAAGGAACTGTCGGACGCGGGCGCGGCCATGTGCGTGCTCGAGCTCGTCACCGCGGCCGCCGCGCGCGAAGTCACGAAAAACGTGTCCATGGCCACCATCGGCATCGGCGGTGGCGTCGAGTGCTCGGGCCAGGTGCTCGTGCTGCACGACATGCTGGGCGTGACCCAGGGCAAGCTGCCGCGCTTCGTGCGCAACTTCATGGAAGGGTCGTCGTCCATCTCCGAGGCCGTGTCCACCTACGTGGCCGACGTGAAGGCCCGCCGCTTCCCCGACAACACGCTCCACGCGTACTGACCTCCCCGCGCATGCAGATCCTCCACACCATCGACGCGCTGCGCGCGGCCCTGCCGGGCCCCGGCGCCTGCGCGTTCGTGCCGACGATGGGCAACCTGCACGAAGGCCACCTCGCCCTCGTGCGCCAGGCCCGCACGCACGGCCTGCCGGTCGTCGTCAGCATCTTCGTGAACCGCCTGCAGTTCGCGCCCCACGAGGACTTCGACACCTACCCGCGCACGCTGGAGCGCGACGCCGACCTGCTGCGCGGCGCCGGCGCGAGCTTCGTGTTCGCGCCGCAGGAATCCGAGCTGTACCCGCAGCCGCAGACCTTCAAGGTCCACCCCGACCCCGCGATCGCCGACATCCTCGAGGGCCACTTCCGCCCCGGGTTCTTCACCGGCGTGTGCACGGTCGTGATGAAGCTGTTCCAGTGCGTGCAGCCGCGCGTGGCCGTGTTCGGCAAGAAGGACTACCAGCAGCTCGCCGTGATCCGGCAGATGGCGCGGCAGTTCGCGCTGCCCATCACGGTGGAAGGCATCGACACGTCGCGCGCCGACGACGGCCTCGCGCTGTCGTCCCGCAACGGCTACCTGAGCCCCGAGCAGCGCCAGCAGGCCGTGGCCCTGTCGCAGGCCCTGCGCCAGATCGCGAATCGCGTGCGCCTCGACCCGTCGTCGCTGCACGTGGCGGAAGCCGAAGGCGCCGCAACGCTCATGGCCCAGGGCTGGGCGCCCGACTACCTCACGGTGCGCCGCCGCGACGACCTGCTGCCGCCGGACGCCGGCGACCTCGCCGGGCCGCTGGTGGTGCTGGGCGCAGCACGCCTGGGCACCACCCGGCTGATCGACAACCTCGAGTTCTGAGGCAAGTCAGAGCGGCACTCGACGGCTGACGCGGCCCGCGTCGCGGGCCTCGGGGTCGGCGAACAACAGCAGTTCACTGCCGACCTCGCGGCCGATCGGGAAGGACCACAGCTCGTCCGCGCCGGGCAGTTCGGTCCACTGGCGGCCGGTGACGGCATCCACCAGCAGCGCGCCGCGCTGCACGCCGCGCGAGAAGGGCTCGGTCCAGTCCTGCAGCGGATGCTCGTCCGGCACGAAGGGGGTGAGGTGGATGCGCTCGCCGCACCAGGCGCCCGGACCATCCAGGGGCAGCAGCCCCGTGGCATCGCGAGGGCCGTCGACCGGCCGGCCGTCCACCCACAGGTCGCTGCCGTCCCCGCCGTCGGGCCTCCATTCCAGGGCCTGGCGCCGCCCCTCGGGGCTGACGGTGAAACACAGCGTGCCCGCACCGGAGCCGTCATCCTCGGCGCCGTAGCTGCCGGTGTGGAACCGGTCCCTGGGGCGTTTCAGCAGCCCGAGCACCACGAAGTCGTCGACGGTCAGCCGCGCCAGCACCTCGGCGAGCCGGGCGAAACGAGCGTGGCGGTCCGCCGGGCCCGGGCCCAGGCCGTGCAGATGCCAGGCCTCGCGGGCATCGGGACCCGAGAGGCCGTCGGGTTCGATGCGGGCAGGCGCCTTGCGGCTGAAGGAGAAGAGGCTCATGCCCCGATCATCGCGCAGGCGCACACCCGCCGCGTCAGAACCAGCCCTTGACCCCGTCGACCCAGCCGGACACCGTGTTGGCGACGGCGTCCCGCGCGCCCGAGATCTGCGCGCCGTAGGCCACGCCCACACCCACCGCGAGGCCCACCACCGCGCCGACGGCCGTGCCGGCGACCGGCACGACACTGCCGATGGCGGCACCCGCGGCCGTGGCGGCGGCGATCGATCCCACGGCGACGGTGGCGTCCGCCGTCACGTTGCCGATGGCCTTCGAGTCGCCCTTGGCAAGGCCATCGCGGTTCTCGTACGCGGAGATGCCGGTGGCGATCACCGCGCCCACGACGGTGGCGCCACCCGCCCGCGACACCAGCGTGCGGGCGCCCGCGCCGAAGGCGGCCGTCGCCTCGGCCGACGACTGGCTCGCGACGCGGCCCGCCACCGACGTGGCGGTGCGCTGCACCGTGGCGCCGATGGCACGGTCGATCACCGGGGTCACGGCCTTTTCGCCCGCCGCCGCCACCACGCCCGTGGCGCCGCCAAGCGCCGTGTGTTTCGCGACCTCGCCCGCGTCGCCCAGCGTCAGCTTCCCGTCGGACGCGACCCGCACGAACGTCAGGCCACCGGCCGCCACGGCACCGAACGCGCCGCCCTGCTTCAGGCTCGGCAGCGAGGCCGGGTCGAGGGGTTTGAGCGGCGGGCGGGCTTCGCCGTAGGTGGCGCCGTAGCTGCGCGCCACCTGCTCGGTGCTGGAGGCGGTGCTGCGGTAGAACTCGGCGTAGGCCGGGCCCGGCTTGAACGCTTTCGGATCGCCGCCCGCGTCGAGGTGCTGCTGGCGCAACGTCGCCACGTGGGCGTCGGCCTTGACCTTCGCGTCGCCGATGATCTGCTTGAAGTCGTTGACCGAGTAGGCACGGTCGCCCACGACGAAGCGGCGCGCGTCGAGGTCGTTGTTGGCCAGCTCGGCGAGCTTCGCGACGTTCTTGCCGTCCATCAGGTGGCTGAAGCCCGGACCGCTGTCGAGCACGAACATGCCGAGGCGGCGAGGATCCTGCACGGAGTTGGCCCGCTCCCATTCGGACTGGCGGCCCAGCTGGCTGTCGGCCCCCTTGTCCCTCGCCTTCTGCACTTCGTTCGACAGCGCTTCGGGCGAGGCCTTCGCGCCATCGAGGTGAACCACGCCGTCGGCGGTTTTGTAGTAGACGTCCGCGTCGATCTGCGGCACCTTCAGCTCCGGCAGCCCGGCGCGCGACACCTCGGGCTGGTTCGCCCGCGGGTCGTACAGGAGTTTGCTGCCGGGTGCCAGCTCGACCCGGCCGAGCGTGTCCGCGGCCGCGGACATCTGCGCGAGCGCGCCGCGGAAGTCCGGCGAGTCGTGGGGTTCGGTGGCGAGGCGGTAGAGGTGCTGGCGGAAGGTGTCGTTGATGTGCGGATCGACCTTGCCGTCGACCAGGCCGTTGCCGAGGCGCAGCACGGCGTCGTGCACCTGCTGGCGCTGCGCGGCGGGGAGATCCTTGCGGTCGAGCGCCGTGCGCGCGTTGGCGCTGGCGTCGGCCTCCGCGCGGGTGGCGGGGCTCGCGTTCGCGGGCACTGTCTTCTCGGCGAGGCCCCAGCCGGCGGCCGCGCGGTGCGCCGGGTCGTGGATGCGCTGGGCCGACTCGCGGGCCGCCTGGGCCGCGGCCGCCGCGGTGGCGGACTGGGCCGCGTCGTTGTCGGCATCGGGACGGCGGGTGGCGCGGTCGAGGGTGGGCAGCATGGCGGTCGATGAAGCTTCGATGACCGCCGAGCGTAGGGAGTTCAGCCCCCGCCCGTAAGCTCGGGCCGCTCCCAGCTAGGGCCGACCCCAGATGCCTCGCGACGAAGCGTCAGCGCACGCCCAGCTTGAACCCGATCATCGCGCGCAGCTTGTTCGGCACCACCGGCTTGACCAGCAGGTGGAAGTTGTGCGCCTGCGCGTCCGCCTCCAGCCCGCTCATCGTGCTGCCGGTGACCATGATGGCCGCCACGGGGCCGAACCGGGCGCGCAGCGCCTGGATCGCGTCCAGGCCCGTGTTGCCGTGTTCGAGGCGGTAGTCCACCACCAGCAGGTCCGGCGCCTTCGCGTCGGCCGGCGCGGTGGCGGCCCAGGCGCGGCTGGCTTCCACGGTCTCGAAGGTGGCGACCGTGGCACCCCAGCCCTTGAGCAGCACCTCGAGGCCGCCGCGCACCGCGGGTTCGTCTTCCACCACCACGATGAACTTGTGGTCGAGCGTGAGGCCCAGCGGTGCCTTGCCGGCCACGCCGGACAGCGACTGCGACCGCGGCGCCTTGCCGATGGGCAGCGTCAGCGAGAAGACCGTGCCGTGGCCCGGCCGCGAGCGCAGTGCGAGCGGCGCGCCGATCAGGTCGGCCAGGCGCTTGACGATGGCGAGGCCGAGGCCGAGGCCCTTGCGCTGCTGCGGCGACAGCACCTCGCTGTGCGGCACCTGGTAGAACTCCTCGAAGATGCGCGTCTGCTCGCGTTCGCGGATGCCCACGCCGGTGTCCCACACCTGCAGCACCATGCGGCCGTCGCGGCGGCGGCAGCTGACGAGCACGCTGCCGTCGTTGGTGTAGCGGATGGCGTTCGACACCAGGTTGCGCAGCACGCGCTCGACGAGCACCGGGTCGGCGTAGACGTTGTGGCTCTCGCCGCGGAAGCGCAGCGCGAGGCCCTTCTCGAAGGCCGTGGGTTCGAAGTGCAGGCGCAGCTTGCGGAAGATGTCGCCGATGTTGAAGTGCTCGGGGGTCACGTCGACACCGCCGGTGTCGATCTTCGTGATGTCGAGCAACTCGGAGAACAGGCCCTCGAGCGCGTCGACCGAGCCGTTGATGCTCGTCACGAGGCTCGTGACCTCCTCGTCGTGGCTGCGCTGGCGCAGCGCCTCGGCGAAGAGGCCCATGGCATGCAGCGGCTGGCGCAGGTCGTGGCTGGCGGCGGCGAAGAACTGCGTCTTCGCGCGGTTGGCGACCTCGGCCTCCTGGCGGGCCTGGTCGGCCGCGGCCTTCTCGGCGCGCAGCTGCACGAGCAGCTGGTCGGCCCGCTCCTTGATCTGCAGCAGGCCTTCGAAGTTCTTGCGGTACAGGCGGCTCAGCGACACCGTGATGCCGAAGATGAACACGAGCACGCCGGAGAGGAACAGGTCCTCGAACGTGCCGGGCCAGGCCACCTTGACGACAAGCGGCACCAGCGCGAGCACGCAGAACTCGTAGAACGTGTGGTGCTGCGGCGAGAGGATCTGCATGGCGGCCATGCAGAAGCTGTAGATCGTGAGGATCAGGCCGATCTTCTCGGTGACCCCGCCGTGGCTGTAGAAGAACCACGCGGCCGCGCCCCACAGCACGCCCGCGGCGAGCGTGCTGTAGCGCCAGCCCTGGTAGTACTTCAGCAGCCGCTCGTGGGCGGTGGGCTGTTCGCGCTTGAAGTGCCGGTACATCACCGTGCGGGCGAGGCCCAGCAGCACCAGCAGGCCGAGCCACACGAGCATGCCGATGTGCGGCACGTGCTCCCAGTACAGCACCGCCACCACGCCGGCGCCGGCCACGTTGGCGGCCTGGGTGGTGGGCAGGTACGAGAAGATGTTGGCGACCCGCTCGGCGGACGCCTGGTCCTCGATCATGGCCTTCAGGGCCGTGGCGTTCTCCGCCGCGGCGGAGGCTGCGTCGGCTGGGGTGGGCGGCGGCAGCGGGGAGAGTTCGGAAGGGGACGGCGCGGACATCACATCATCGGGGGCTGTTGGAACTGCCACGCCACGTCGAGAACCCGCCGTGCTTCTGGCTCATCTGGCTGACCGCGAGCACGGCCTGCGTGCGCGAGCTGACACCCAGCGCGCGCAGCACGGCCGCCACGTGGTCCTTGACCGTCTCGACGGACAGGCCCAGTTCACGGGCGATCAGCTTGTTGGGGTTGCCCTGCAGCAGCAGCGCGAGCACGTCGGTCTGCCGCGGGGTCAGGCCGAGCGAGGCGAGGCTCGGCTGTTTCTGGAATTCGCTGTCGACGGCCTCGCGCTGGACCGTGTTCAGGTCCTCGCGGCCGGTGTTCATGGGCGACAGGCCCGTGTTGTCGGCGCCGATGTTCATGGGCGGCACGTAGATGCCGCCGGACATCACCATGTGCAGCGCCTCGAAGAGCGTGTCGTTCGTGGCGCGCTTCGGCACGAAGCCCATGGCGCCCTGGTCGATGGAACGGATCACGTCGCTCGCCCGGTCGGAGGCGGACACCACGACCACCGGCAGCGCCGGGTAGGCGGCGCGGAATTCCACGAGGAGGTCGAACCCGTCGGCGTCGCCGAGCTGCAGGTCGAGCAGCACGAGGTCGAAGTCGCTGTCGGCCTGCAGGGTCTCGCGGGCGGCGCGGGCACTGCCCACACCCACCACGTTGACGTGGTCGCCCAGGCCCTGGATCACGGTCTGCAGCGCGGACAGGATCAGGGGGTGGTCATCAACCAGCAGTACTTTCATGTTCTCTCCGAGCAGATGCCACGACCCGGGATCGTACGCCGGAATGGCATGGCCGGCCGCACCCTCCAAAGGGGGAAGGCCGGACCGTCCGCGGGGTGGAGAGAAGCGTCGGGTGACGTTACCAGTAGCGTCGCGACAGCGACTCGGCCACGCAGACGGGCTTGGTGCCGCCCTCGCGTTCCATCGTGGCCTCGACCGTGATCTGCGCCCCGCCTTCCAGCGGCTCGTACGAGACCAGCTTGA
Organism: Piscinibacter gummiphilus; assembly: GCF_002116905.1. Taxonomy (NCBI): domain Bacteria; kingdom Pseudomonadati; phylum Pseudomonadota; class Betaproteobacteria; order Burkholderiales; family Sphaerotilaceae; genus Rhizobacter; species Rhizobacter gummiphilus. Next base: position 1,732,173 of record NZ_CP015118.1, on the reverse strand, counting down.
AGCGGCCCCGCACCTTGCTGTTCACGGGCACGGGCGAGGGGAACCGCACCTTGTTCAGGCCGTAGTTCACGCCCATCTTCGTGTCGAGCACCTTGAACGCGTTGGCGGTCATCTCGGGCAGCAGGCTCAGGGTCAGGAAGCCGTGGGCGATGGTGGTGCCGAACGGGCCCTTGGCCGCGCGCTCGGCGTCGAGGTGGATCCACTGGTGGTCGCCCGTGGCGTCGGCGAACAGGTCGATGCGTTTCTGGTCGATGGTGATCCAGTCGCTCACGCCCAGTTCCTGGCCCACGAGGGCCTGCAGGTCGGTGATCTTGTCGAAGGATTTCATGCGTCGGGTCCGGTGGGTGGAGACGGAGGGCGGACACCCATTGTTCGGCATCCGGCCCCGGCGCGCTGTCGCCTAGGCGCGGCCGAGCCAGTGCGTGAGCGGCTGCCACTGCTCCAGGTCGCGCTGCACCCGGCTCGGGGCCACGTCCCACAGCGTGAGGCCGCGGGCGGCGAGGTGCACGTAGTTCTGGGTGTCGCGCAGGAAGGCCACGAGCGGCACGTCGAGCGTCTCGAGGAACTTGTGCAGCTGGTCGGCCGAGATCGTGCCCTCGCGGGTGCGCATGCCCACGAGGCCCACCTGGACCTTGTCGTTGCGCTTGTGCGCCTTGAGCTCGCGCACGAAGGCGTGGGTGGCGTGGATGTCGAAGATGCTCGGCTGCAGCGGCACGATCACCTGGTCGGCGATCTTCATGACCGCGTCGAGCCGCTTGCCGTGCAGGCCGGCGGGGGTGTCGAGCACCACGTGCGTGGTGCCCTTCGGGGGGCGCACGACCTCGTCCTGGTTCACGTCCCAGCCCGTGATGGGCGCGAGGTGCGGCGGGCGCATGGACAGCCAGGTGCGGGTGGACTGCTGCCGGTCCACGTCGCCGAGCATCACCGCGTGCCCCGCCGAGGCGAAGTAACCCGCGATGTTGGTCGACAGGGTGCTCTTCCCCACCCCGCCCTTCGGATTGGCCACCACGATCACGGGCATGCGATGCTCCTGCAGTGTCAGTCAGTTTGCGGTTATGTTAACGGGCTGCGCCGTCCGCCCATCCCGAGTTCTCCCCATGCCCGCCGACATCCTCGTCCTGACCGCCCATCCCCACCTCGAACATTCGAGGGTCAACCGGGCCCTGATGAACGCGGCGTCCACCGTGGCCCGGGCCGAGGTGCGCGACCTGTACGCCCTCTACCCCGACTACCTGATCGACGTCGCGGCCGAGCAACGCGCCATGGCCGACGCCCGACTGGTGGTCTGGCAGCACCCCCTGCACTGGTACCACATGCCGCCGCTGATGAAGCTGTGGCTGGACGAGGTGCTGACCTACGGCTGGGCCTACGGCCACGGCCGCCAGGCCCTCTACGGCAAGGACCTCTGGCTCGCGGTGTCCACGGGCGGCCCCGAGACCTCGTACCGCCCCACCGACTACAACCGCTACCACTTCGATGCCTTCCTGCCTCCGTACGAGCAGACCGCCGCGCTGTGCGGCATGCGTTTCCTGCCGCCCATGGTGATGCACGGCGCGCACCGCCTGACGGACGACGAGGTGGAACGCCAGGCCGCGCTGTTCGCCGAGCGCCTGCACAGCTACCCCGACTGGCCGGAGCTGGCCGACCTGCCCGAATGCACGGCGTGCGAGGTGCCCGAGACGGCCCGCCCCGCCCTGGTCGAGGAAGGCGCCTGACGATGGAACACGGCAACTGGCTGTCCGGCGCCCTGGTCTACCTCAGCGCCGCGGTGCTCGCGGTGCCCCTCGCGAAAAAACTCGGTCTCGGCTCCATCATCGGCTACCTGGTGGCCGGCATCGCCATCGGCCCGTGGGGCCTGCGCCTCATCACCGACCCGCAGGACATGCTGCACTTCGCCGAGTTCGGCGTCGTGCTGATGCTGTTCCTCGTGGGCCTCGAACTCGAACCCCGCCGCCTGTGGGCGCTGCGCAAGCCCATCTTCGGCTGGGGCTCGGTGCAGCTGGCGGGCTCGGCGCTGCTGCTGGCGGCGGTCGCCGTGGGCTGCGGCGTGCGGTGGCAGCTGGCCCTGGTGGCCTCGCTGGGCCTCGCGCTGTCGTCCACCGCCATCGGCCTCGGCGTGCTCGCCGAACGCAACCTGATGAGCACCACCGGTGGCCAGAGCCTGCTGAGCGTCGCGCTGCTGCAGGACATCGCGGCCATCCCCATCCTCGCGCTGGTGCCGGCGCTCGCGCTGTCGGGCGCGCACGACGCGGAGCCGGGCCACGGCTGGCTCGCCGCCGGCAAGGGGCTCGGCATGATCGTGGCCATCGTGCTCGGCGGCCGGTTGCTGCTGCGTCCCGCGCTGCGCTGGATCGCCCGCAGCGCCTCGCCCGAGATCTTCACCGCCGCCGCGCTGCTGCTGGTGGTGGCCACCGCGTCGCTGATGCAGGCGGTGGGCCTGTCGATGGCGCTGGGCGCCTTCCTCGCCGGCGTGCTGCTCGCCGAAAGCGAGTACCGCCGCGAGCTCGAGACCGACATCGAACCCTTCAAGGGCCTGCTGCTCGGCCTCTTCTTCATCGCGGTGGGCATGAGCGTCGACTTCGCCGTGGTGCTGGCGCAGCCGGTGCTGATCGCGGCCATCGTGATCGGCTTCCTCGCGCTGAAGGCGCTCGTGCTGTGGGCCATGGCCCGGGCCATGCCGCTGCCCGCGCCCGAGCGGCCGGTGTTCATCATCCTGCTCGCGCAGGGCGGCGAGTTCGGCTTCGTGGTGTTCCAGGCGGCACAGCAGGCCGGCGTGATCAACGCCCCCACGTCGTCGCTGCTCGTGGCGGCGGTGGCCGTGTCGATGCTGCTGACGCCGCTGATGCTGGTGGCGGCCGACCGCTGGTGGATCCCGGGCCTGGCCCGTGGCCGCCGCACCGACCTGCCGGAGATCTCCGAACTGCAGCAGGCCCCGGTCATCATCGCGGGCTTCGGCCGCTACGGCCAGGTGGTGGGCCGCCTGCTCAACGCCAACGGCATCGCCGTGACCGTGCTGGAGCACGATGCCGACCAGGTGGAGACGGTCCGCCGCGTCGGCATGCCCGCGTTCTACGGCGACGCGACCCGCCTCGACCTGCTGCGCACCGCGGGCGCGGACAAGGCGCGCATCATCGTGGTGGCCATCGACGACGTCGCGCAGAGCCTGAAGACCGTGGACGTGGTGCGCGAGCACTTCCCCCACCTCACCATCGTGGCACGCGCCCGCAACGTGACGCACTACTACGGCCTTCGCCAGCGGGGTGTCACGCTGATCGAACGCGAAACGCTCGACTCCGCCCTGATGAGCGGCCGCTCGGTGCTCGAGATGCTGGGCATGGAACGCCACCAGGCCCGCAACCTCGCCCTGCGCTTCCGCCGCCACACCATCGACCTGCTGGAGGAGATGAGCCCGCACCTCGGCGACCAGAACAAGCTGATCGCGATGGCGAAGCAGGGGCGCCAGCAGCTCGAGCAGCAGTGGGCGAAGGAGCGCGAGGAGGCGAAGGGCCGCCACCGGCGCACGGGATGGCACGGGGACCTGGGGCAGCAGCCGGAGAAGGACAACCCGTCCGTCATCCCGGCGGAGGCCGGGACCTTCGGCGGGCGCACAGGATCCCGGCCTCCGCCGGGATGACCTGAGGGGGTGACGTCAGTACGCGGCTTCGAAGATCGCGATCAGGTCGTCGGCGGACAGCTTCTTCGGGTTCGTGTAGCCCGCGCCGTCCTTCATCGCATTGGCCGCCAGCAGCGCGAAGTCTTCCCGCTTGACACCCATCTCCGACAGCTTCGCCGGGATGCCCACGGTGCGGGCCAGGTCGCGCAGGGCCTGCACGCCGGCCTGCGCCGCGTCGGCCACGCTCTGGCCCGTGGTGTCCACGCCCAGCGCGCGGGCAACGTCGCCCAGGCGCGGCGCGCAGGCGTCGGCGTTCACGGCCTCCACGTGCGGCAGCAGCATCGCGTTGCACACGCCGTGCGGCAGGTTGTACTGGCCGCCCAGCTGGTGGGCCATCGCGTGCACGTAGCCGAGCAGCGCGTTGTTGAAGGCCATGCCGGCGAGGAACTGGGCGTAGGCCATCTGCTCGCGGGCCTCGATGTCTTCCTTGCCGTTGCTCACGGCGCGCGGGAGGAACTGGCCGATCAGGCGCATGGCGTGCAGCGCACAGGCGTCGGTCACCGGCGTGGCCATGGTCGACACGTAGGCCTCGACGGCGTGGGTCAGCGCGTCCATGCCGGTGGCGGCCGTCAGCGAGGCGGGCATGCCGCGCATCAGCTCGGGGTCGTTGACGGACAGCAGCGGCGCCACCTGGCGGTCGACGATGGACATCTTGATGTGCTTCGTCTCCTCGGTGATGACCGCGAACTTCGTCAGCTCGCTGGCCGTGCCGGCCGTGGTGTTGATGGCCACGAGGGGCAGCGGGGCCACCTTGACCTTGTTCAGGCCGCGGTAGTCCATCACGGTGCCGCCGTTGGTGGCCAGGATGGCCATGACCTTTGCACAATCGTGCGGCGAACCGCCACCCAGCGACACGAGGCAGTCGGCCCCGAACGACTTCAGCACGGCGAGGCCGGCGTCCACGTTCGACACCGTGGGGTTCGGCTGCACGCCGTCGAACACCGCCACCTCGAGGCCGCGCTCGCGCAGCAGGGCGGCGACCTTCTCGCTCACGCCCAGCTGGGTCAGCGGGGCGTCGGTGACGATCAGGGCACGCTTGAAGCCGCGGGTCTGCAGCACGGTCATGGCGTCGGGCAGGCAGCCTGCGCCCATGATGTTCTCGGCGGTCATGACAAAACTACGGGTGGGCATATCGACTTTCCTGGAATCTGAAGCAACAGCCAGGATTCTGGCTCAAATTGCACGCCCGTCCACTCAGGATTTTCGCGTGCTGTCTCCGGTGAGACAGGCGCGAGGTCCGGCACGCCGCCTCCAGGCAGGCGACAATCGGGGCATCATGTTCGCCCCCTCCCAGCACGACGTGCGCCGCTTCTTCTGCGACGCCTACCGCAAGCACCGCGACGGCAGCCCCGTCACCCCGCTCGAAGCCCTGGCCGCCGACTGGATCGCCGAGCACCCCGAGTACCACGCCGACTTCGCCGACGTCGACGCCGCGCTGGCCGCCGTCTACGACCCGGACGCCGGCCGCGAGAACCCGTTCCTGCACCTGTCCATGCACCTGTCCATCAGCGAGCAGGTCAGCATCGACCAGCCCCGCGGCATCAAGCAGGCCTACGAGCTGCTGGCCGCGCGCCGCGGCTCGCGCCACGACGCCCAGCACGAGGTGATGGAATGCCTCGGCCAGATGATGTGGGAATCCCAGCGCAGCGGCCAACCACCCGACGGCGACAAGTACATCGACTGCGTGCGCCGCCGCGCCACGCGAGACTGAATGACCGCAGACACCCCCGTGACCTTCGACGCGCTGGGCCTCGCCCCGCGGCTGCTCGACCGTGCCCTCGACGAGGGCTTCGCCACGCCCACGCCGGTCCAGGCCGCCGCCATCCCCCTCGTGCTGCAGGGCCGCGACCTGCGGGCCTCCGCGCGCACCGGCTCCGGCAAGACGGCCGCCTACGTGCTGCCGCTGCTGCAGCGCTTCGCCACGGCCGAGATCACCACGCCGCGCCGCGTCACCACGCTGATCCTCGTGCCCACCCGGGAGCTCGCCGCCCAGGTGGCCGCCACGCTGCGCGGCCTCGCGCCGGCGCTCGCGCGCCCGCCGAAGATCGAGTGCGTGTTCGGCGGGGTCTCCATCAACCCGCAGATGATGGCGCTGCGCGGCGGCGCCGACGTGGTGATCGCCACGCCCGGCCGGCTGCTCGACCTCGTGCACCACAACGCCGTGTCGCTGTCGCGCGTGGCCACGCTCGTGCTCGACGAGGCCGACCGCATGCTCGACAAGGGCTTCGCCGACGAACTGGGCCTGATCCTGCAGTTGCTGCCGGCCAAGCGCCAGAACCTGCTGTTCTCCGCCACCTTCCCGCCGGCCGTGCGCGCGCTCGCCGAAAGCCACCTGCGCGACCCGGCCGTCGTCGACGTGGCCGACGAGCCCCTCGTGGTGCCGGCCATCCGGCAACGCGCGATCGAGGTCGACGAACCCAAGCGCACCGCGCTGCTCGCCCACCTGATCCGCGAGGAGGGCTGGTCCCGCGCGCTCGTGTTCGTTGCATCGCAGTACGCCGCCGAACACGTGGCCGAGAAGCTCCGCCGCCGCGACATCAAGGCCGCCGCCTTCCACGGCGACCTGAGCCAGGGCGCCCGCACCCAGCTGCTCGAGGACTTCAAGGACGGCTACGGCCAGGTGGTGGTGGCCACCGACCTCGCGTCGCGCGGCATCCACATCGCCGACCTGCCGGTGGTGGTGAACTACGACCTGCCCCGCTCTGCCACCGACCACGTGCACCGCATCGGCCGCACGGGCCGCGCCGGCGCCGACGGCCTGGCCGTGAGTTTCGTGATGGCCGACACCGAGGCGCACTTCCGCCTCATCGAGAAGCGCCAGGGCGCGCGGGTGCCGCGCGAGCGCATCGCCGGGTTCGAGCCCACCGCGGTCGCCACGGAGGCCCAGGCCACCGGCGGCATCAAGGGCAAGCGCAAGAGCAAGAAGGACAAGCTGCGGGAGCTGGCGGCGGAGGCCGAGGCCGCCGTGGCCGCTCGCAACAAACCGTAGGTGTCACCCCGGCGAACGCCGGGGCCCACTCGTGGCAGTGGATCCCGGCGTTCGCCGGGATGACCGGGCGTTTCACGGGCGCCGGGCGATCCAGCCGGCCAGTTCGTCCTCGGGCAACGCCAGAGCCTCCAGCACCTTCAACGCCGCGAACGCATCGTTCGCCGCATACAGCAGCTGCCGGTCGTTCAGCTCGGCCACCGACCAGTTCGACGTGGTGACCCGCTTGGACTTCGAGAAGGACTTGCCCGCCGCCACCGCCAGCGCGCCCCGCACGCCGATCGTGCGCGGGTAGCCGCGACGGCTGAAGACGATGTCGAGGTCGAGCACCGGCCGCACGTGCACGCCCAGGCGGGCCTTCAGCTGCGTGTGGTCGGACTGCAGGCCGAAACCCACCTTGACCACGTCGGGCGACTCGAGCACCTGCCGCACGACGTCGAGGCACGCGCCCACGCGCAACTGGAACACCCAGGCCTCGGTGGCCGTGGCGAACTGCACCACGTCGGGCCCGCCCGAGACCTCGCCGGCGGTGAAGGTGGGCTTCGATTCCGTGTCGAACCCCACGTAGCGGTGCCGGCCCAGCTCGGCCCACGCCGCGTCGATCTGCTGCGGCGTGTGCGGCACGTGGATGCGCGCCAGGGGCACGCCCTCGAACGGCGGCAGCGCGGCCACTTCGTCCTTCGACGGCGGGAGCTTGCGTGCCGCCATGGTGCGCTGCCCGTGCCTCACGCGACCTTGCCCTGCAGCATGTGCATCAGCAGGTCGAAGTTGACGATCTTGCTGACGGCGAACGAGCCCCAGCCGAACATCTTGCCCTTCTGCTTGATCTTGAGCTGGCCGTTCTTCAGCGTGGCCGAGCCGATGTCCTGCCACGTCAGCACGTCGGCGCGGTCGGTGGCCTTGCCCTTGCCGATGCCGTCGTGGCCGACGAACAGCGGGCCGAAGGACACCCGCTCCCCCCCGGCGATGCGGGCCTGCAGCGCGGGCGCCATCTTCTGCGTCACGCGTTCGCGCAGCAACGCGCCCAGGCCCCGTGCGTCGTCGACCCCGCCGCGGAACCAGCTGCTGCCCACCTTGAACGGCTTACCGGCCGTCAGCAGCGTGTACTTGGCGACCAGCACGCCCTTCACCTTGCGCTCGTCGACCAGCAGCCCCTGCACGTCGGCGAACATCAGCTTCTCGCGGCTGCGGTTGCGCACGAGGTAGAGCCGGTCGGCCCCCACCACCACCGCGGCACGGTTGCGCCACAGGCCGAAGCCGAGCATCGCGAGGCCCACGAGCGCCACGCCCGCGCCAACCGGGCTGACCGCCCGCGCCTCCACCCAGTGGTTGACCGCCTCGCCCACGGCCAGGACCAGCACGATGCCGCCGACCAGCGCCGTGATCAGTTGCGCGGACGCGCCGACGAACACCGTCGCCCCGGAGACCTCGAGCCGCTTCGCCCAGGTTTCGCCGGCGATGTCACCCCACGCCCACAGGGCCACCACCAGCAGCAGCGTGCCGCCGGCGAACGCCAACTCGGCGCCGCGCCCGAGGCTCAGCGGCTCGTCACCTTCATGCAGCGCCACCGGGTCGGTGATCTGGAGGCCGGCGATCTTCTGCATCTCCTCGCGCACGCTGCCTTCCAGTTCGCGGGCCACGCCGCTCACCGGGTAGGGGCGCTGGTACCGGCTCGGGGACTGCATCGCCTTGTCGGCGGCTTCCTTCGTGCCGAAGTCCTGCGACAGGCGCACCCACAGCACGGGGTGGATCTTCTCGTCGCGGAAGGCCTTCTCCTGCATCGCCAGCGAGCCGACGGGCACGAACACGTGGGCCGAGTCGCCCCGCTTGCGGCTGTGGCTGTAGTTGATCATGTAGTACGGCATCAGGTACCCGTCGGTCACCTGGATGTACTGGTCTTCGCGGGGTTTCGGGCCGCCGCCCTCCAGCGCCGCGATGCCGATGCGCTGCAGGTCGCGCAGCGTGGGGTCGGACTGCAGTTGCATGAGCCCGTAGGTCAGCAGGGCGAGCGCGATCACCGCGACGATGGCCTTGGCCAGAAGATTGCGTTTCAAAGAGGCTCCTCCCCCGCAGCGGGTGTGTGTTGGTTTGCCGCCGAGTCTACCGACCCTCAGATGGCCAGGGCCGTGGTGTTTTTCACTTCCTCCATGACGGCGTACGTGTGCGTCTCGCGCACGCCGGGCAAGGTCCACACCACCGTGCCGATCCACTCGCGGTACGCCCGCATGTCGGACACCCGCGTCTTGATCAGGTAGTCGAAGCCGCCGGCCACGAGGTGGCATTCGAGGATCTCGGGACGTGTCTGGACCGCGGCGCTGAAGGCGTTCATCACGTCGTGCGTGGTGCGGTCGAGCACGACCTCGATGAACACGAGCATGCCGGCGCCGAGCTTGTCGGGGTTCAGCCGCGCGGTGTAGCCGAGGATGAAGCCGTCGCGCGTGAGGCGCTTGACTCGCTCGAGCACGGCCGTGGGCGACAGGTGCACCTCCTCGGCGAGCTTGATGTTGGAGATGCGGCCGTCGGCCTGCAGCGCCCGGAGGATGCGGGCGTCGATCTTGTCGAACCCGTGGGGCACGAAGGACGGCGCTTCGGCTTCGGTCTCGCTGGGGCGGGGACGCATGCTTGATAAATCTCCAAGATCACATCGATGTTTGGAGATTAATCCAACAGATCAAAAACTACCATAGAGAAAACCACCACGTTTTTCGCACATCCCATGAACCAAGTCCCCTTCAGCCTGTCGCCCCGCCGTGCGGCCGACCGGCTCCCGAGCCCGTACCGCGACGAGGCCACCGTGCTGCAGGACCTGTTGTCCCGCCTGCCCGCCAGCCTGTCGTGGCCGGCGGCGATGGACACGGCCCGGCCCTGGGTCGCCGCGGTGCGCGAGTCGCCCGCGCCGTTCTGGGCGATGGAGTCGCTGCTGCGCGACTACCCGATCTCGAGCGCCGAGGGCCTCGCGCTGATGCGGCTGGCCGAGGCGCTGCTGCGCGTGCCCGACGCCGCCACCGCGATCGCCCTCACGGCCGACCAGCTCGGCAAGGCCGACTTCGGCACGCCGGCCGCAAGCCACCACAAGGTGATCTCGGGGCTGTCGTCGAGTGTCATCGCGCTGTCCAAGCGCTTCCTGCCCGACCACGACCATGAAGGCGGTCTCTTCAAGCGCCTGGGCGCGCAGACCGTCGTGGCGGCCACGGTGCGCGCGATCCAGCTGATGGGCCGGCAGTTCGTGCTGGGCCGCCAGATCCGCGAGGCATTGTCCGAGGCCGACGGCGCCCGCAAGGTCCAGCCGCAGCTGCGCTACAGCTACGACATGCTCGGCGAAGGCGCGCGCACCGAGGCCGACGCGCGCCGCTACCTCGCGTCGTACCACGACGCCATCGAGCACATCGCGAAGGCCGGCGTGCGCGGTGCGGGGCCGGAGGGTTCCGACGGCATCTCGATCAAGCTGAGCGCCCTCTTCTCCCGCTACGAGGACGCGCAGCGCGAGCGCGTCGGCGACACGCTGCTGCCGCGCGTGTGGTCGTTGATGGAGCGCGCCGCTGCAGCCGACATCAACCTGACCATCGACGCCGAGGAGTGCGACCGCCTCGAACTGTCGCTCGACGTGTTCGAGGCGCTGGCCACCCGCGCCGCGCCCCGCTTCCCGCAGTGGCGCGGCTTCGGTCTCGCCGTGCAGGCCTACCAGACCCGCGCCCGTCACGTGATCGACGAGGTGGCCCGCATCGCCCGCACGAACGGCCAGCGCTTCATGGTGCGCCTCGTCAAGGGCGCGTACTGGGACGGCGAGATCAAGCGCGCCCAGGAGCTGGGCCTTCCGGCGTACCCGGTCTACACGCACAAGCACCACACCGACATCTCGTACCTCGCGTGCGCCGGCGCCCTGATCGACCACGCCGATGTGATCTACCCGCAGTTCGCCACACACAACGCCGGCACCATCGCGGCCATCCAGTCGATGGCGAAGGCCCGTGGCGCGACGTACGAGATGCAGCGCCTGCACGGCATGGGCGAAGGCGTGTACCGCGAAGTGCTGAAGGACGCGGGCGTGCCGGTGCGCGTCTACGCCCCCGTCGGCGAGCACCGCGACCTGCTGGCCTACCTCGTGCGCCGCCTGCTCGAGAACGGCGCCAACTCGTCGTTCGTGCACCAGCTCACCGACGAGTCCGTGCCCGTCGACACGCTGCTCGCCTCGCCGCTGCACCCGGCCGCCGTGCCGGGCCTGCCGCTGCCGGTCGCGCTGTACGGCTTCGACGGCACCTCGGGCCGCCGCAACCCGCAAGGCGCCGACCTCGCGGTGACCGCCGAACGCGCCGTCTACGAACAGGCGGTGGACGCGGCGGTGGTCGAATCCGTGCCCGAGGCCCCGGTCGGCGGCATCGCCGCCACGATGACCCGCCTGCACGGCGGCTTCACCGCCTGGAACGCCACGCCGCTCGCCGACCGCGCCGCCGTGCTGCGCCGCGCCGCCGACGCGCTGGAACAGCGCCAGCCCGAGTTCTGCGGCCTGCTCGTGCGCGAGGCCCACAAGACCCTCGGCGACTGCATCTCCGAGGTGCGCGAGGCCATCGACTTCTGCCGCTACTACGCCGACCAGGCGGAGGCCACGCTCGCGTCGCGCGCCCTCCCGGGACCGACAGGCGAGAGCAACACGCTGCACCTGCACGGCCGCGGCGTGTTCGTCTGCATCAGCCCGTGGAACTTCCCGCTCGCGATCTTCGCGGGCCAGGTCGTCGCCGCGCTGGTGGCCGGCAACACCGTGGCGGCCAAGCCCGCCGAGCAGACCCCGGCCGTCGCCGCACGCTTCGTCGCGCTGCTGCACGAAGCCGGCGTGCCCGCCGACGCGCTCGTGCTGCAGCACGGCGAGGGCCACACCGTGGGCGCCGCGCTCGTCGCGCACCCGCTCGTCGCGGGCGTGTGTTTCACCGGCTCCACGGCGGTCGCGAAGGCCATCAACCGGGCGCTCGCCGCGAAGGACGGCCCCATCGTGCCGCTGATCGCCGAGACCGGCGGCATCAACGCGATGGTGGTCGACAGCACCGCGCTGCCCGAGCAGGTGGTGGACGCCGTGGTGCAGAGCGCCTTCCGCAGCGCCGGCCAGCGCTGCTCCGCGCTGCGCCTGCTGTGCGTGCACGAGGGCATCGCCGACGGCGTGATCGAGATGATCGCCGGGGCGCTGCAGGAGCTGTCCGTCGGCGACCCGTCGCAGCTGTCGACCGACGTCGGCCCGGTGATCGACGCCGAGGCCCACGCGAACATCGCCCGCGAGGTGACCCGCCTCGAAGGGTCGGCCCGCGTGATCGGCCGTGCCCCCGTGGGCCTGGACGTCACCGGGCACGTCATCGCTCCGGTGGCGTTCGAAGTCGCGAAGGTGTCCGACCTGTCGGCCGAGATCTTCGGCCCGGTGCTGCACGTGGTGCGCTGGTCGGGTGATGCCGACGCCGTGATCCGCGAGGTGAACCAGCTCGGCTACGGCCTCACGCTCGGCCTGCAGACCCGCATCGACTCGCGCGCGCTGCGCCTCGCGGCCGAGGCCCGCATCGGCAATGTCTACGTCAACCGCAACATGATCGGCGCGGTGGTCGGTGTGCAGCCGTTCGGGGGCGAGGGCCTGTCCGGCACCGGCCCGAAGGCCGGCGGCCCGCACTACCTGTTCCGCTTCTGCGCCGAGCAGACCGTGACCATCAACACCGCGGCGGCCGGCGGCAACGCGGCGCTGCTCGCGGGGACGTCGCACTGATGGATTCCTCGATCGCCTTCATCGGTGGCGGCAACATGGCCACCGCGCTCATCGGCGGGCTCGTCGCGAGTGGCACCGACCCGCGTTCCATCCAGGTCGTCGAACCCTTCGAACCGCAGCGCGAACGCCTGTGGGCCGAACACGGCGTGTTCGCCACGCCGGTGGCCGACAGCGCCGTCGCGCGCGCGGGGCTCGTGGTCTGGGCCGTCAAGCCGCAGGTGTTCGCCGAGGCCGCCGCCGCGTGCGGGCCGGGCCTCACGAACGCGCTGCACCTGAGCGTGATGGCCGGCGTGCGCAGCGACACCCTCGCCCGTGCCACCGGCAGCGAGCGCGTGGTGCGCGCGATGCCCAACACCCCAGCCCTGATCGGCCAGGGCATCGCGGGCCTGTTCGCCCGCGAGGCGGTCTCGGCCACGGACCGCGCCCTCGTGGAGGCGGTGCTGCGCCCCACCGGCACCACGCTGTGGGTCGAGACCGAGGCGGACCTCGACGCGGTCACCGCGCTGTCCGGCTCGGGCCCCGCGTACGTGCTCTACCTGCTGGAAGCGATGATGGCCGCCGGCGCCTCGATGGGCCTCCCGGCCGACCAGGCCCGGGCGCTGGCACTCGCCACGGTGGCGGGCACCGCCGAGATGGCGCGGCGTTCGGCCGAGCCGCCGGAGGTGCTGCGCGCCCAGGTGACGTCCAAGGGCGGCACCACGGCCGCGGCCATCGGGACGCTCGACCGGGGTGCGGTCAAGGAGTGCTTCGTGGAAGCGATGCGCAACGCGCAGCGGCGGGCGGTCGAACTCGGGGCGGATTGATCCGCTCTCCCACGAAGTCGTCCCGGCGCAGGCCGGGACCCCGGGCCTGACCCGAAGCGCGGATGGCCATGCTCGATCGGGCCGTGCCGGCTGCGCGCGCCACCGTTCCCCTCATGAGTGAGACCGCGCCGGGAGTTCGCCCCGGCGGGCGAGTCACTTATTTGCTGGTGCAAATAAGTAACCAACAAAGCACCTGAACACCAGCTTCGGCTTATTCGGCTCTGCTGCTCCTGCTCCGCGGGACTCGCGCGTCGAACGCCGAGAACTCGATGACGCCAGGACTTCTCGCCAGGCTCTGACTCGCGGGGTCTGCCTTCGCGAACGCTCGGTTCAATCGAGCCACTCGCGTCGTTCCGCACAGGGCGGAACATCCTGCTGAGCGCAGGCGTTGACGCCTGCGCGCGATGGCATCGGGCTCTGCGATGACGCGCCGTTCGCGCGCCAGGCCCAGGGTCCCGGCCTGCGCCGGGACGACATCCTTCCAGCGCCCTCAGGCCGCGCGCCCTCCCAGGTACAGCTCGCGCACCTGCGGATCGTCCATCAGCGTCTTCGCCTCGCCCGTCAGCGCCACGGCCCCCATCGACAGCACGTAGGCCCGGTCGGAGATGCGCAGCGCCTCCAGCGCGTTCTGCTCCACCATCAGCACGGTGACGTGTTCCTTGGCGCGGATGTCCATCACCGCCTGGAAGACCTCGAGCAGCATCTTGGGCGACAGGCCGGCCGACGGTTCGTCGAGCAGCAGCAGCTTCGGGCGGGCCATCAGCGCGCGGGCCAGCGCGAGGATCTGGCGTTCACCGCCCGACAGCGACGCGGCCGGCGCGCTCAACTTTCGCATCAGCACCGGGTACAGCGTGCAGAGCTCGTCGAGGCGCTGTGCCACGTCGGCATCCGACTGGAAATGCCCGCCCACCTGCAGGTTCTCGCGCACGCTCAGCGCGCTGAACACGTTCTCGGTCTGCGGCACGAAGCCCAAACCGAGTTTCTGGATCTTCGTGTGCACGGGCACCTGGCCCACGTCCGCGCCGTCGAGCACGATGCGGCCGATGCGCGGCTTCAGGAAGCCCGCGATGGTCTTGAGCAGCGTGGACTTGCCGCAGCCGTTCGGGCCCAGCAGCGTGACGATCTCGGCGGCGTTCGCGTGCAGCGTCATGCCGCGGAGGATGTCGACGTCCGGCGTGTAGCCGGCCGTCACGTTGTCGATCTGGATCATGCGTTGACTTTCTCGGATTCGGTGGCCGCCCGGCCGCCGCCGAGGTAGGCCTGCAGCACGCGTTCGTTGGACGACAGTTCGTCCGGCCGGCAGCTGGCGACGATGTGGCCGCGGTCGAGCACGATGCAGCGCGTGCACACCTCGCGGATGAAGTGCATGTCGTGTTCGACGATGACGATCGTCATGCCCTGCCGGTTCAGGCGCTGGAGCGCCTGGACGATGTCGTTGCGCAGGTTGGGGTGCACGCCCGCGGTGGGTTCGTCGAGCATCAGCAGCCGCGGCTTGCCCATCAGCGCGCAGACGATGCCGAGCAGCTTCTTCTGGCCGCCCGACAGCGCCGACGACGGCAGGTCGCGCACGGGGGTCAGCAGGAATTCCTTCAGCAGCGCATCGGCCTCGACGCGTGCCCGTTCCTCGGCCTCGCGTGCGGCACGGGTGCCCAGCAGCGTGTCGAAGAAGCCGTGGCGCGCGGTGGCCGCGGCCATGGCGACCTCGATCACCGACATCTTCGTGGGCATCGACGGTAGCTGGAAGGTGCGGCCGAGCGCGCGGTCGACGATCCGGTGTGCGGGCAGGCGGTCGATGCGACCGCCCTCGAACAGCACCTCGCCCTGGTCGATGCGCTCGAAGCCGGTGACGAGGTTGAGCAGCGTGCTCTTGCCGGAGCCGTTGGGGCCGAGCAGGCCCACGATCTCACCGGGTTCGACCTGGAAGGAGACGTCCTCGAGGACCCGGTTGCCACCGAAGGCCTTGGCCACCGAACGGACCTGGAGGAGCGGAGCGGTGACGGCGGTCATGCGGGAATCTTGCGGAGTTTTTCGGGAACGAGGCCCTCGCTGCGCCACAGCAGGCACGCGAGGAGGATCAGGCCGATGAGGCCCAGGCGCAGCGCGCCGGCGAGGTCGGAGCCGAAGCCGAACCAGTCCTTCGCGAACGGCACGGCGCTGTACGCGGCCTGCACGAGCAGCACGCCCACCAGCACGCCGGCGGTGTTGCCCATGCCGCCGATCATCACCATGGTCCAGAGCAGGAAGGTCTCGGAGGCCACCATGTAGTCGGGGCCCGCGAAGCTCATGTAGTGCGCGTAGAGCGAGCCGGCCAAGGCGGTGACGGCGGCGCCGGCCATCAGGGCGCGGGTCTTGAGCGACTTCAGGTCATAGCCCATGCACGCGGCGAGCTGCGGCTCCTCGCGCATCAGGCGCAGCGCGCGGCCGAAGCGGCCGTTGGCCACGCGGCGCAGCGACAGCGCGGCCACCGCGACGACAGCCAGCACCAGCCCGAGGAAGGTGACCGCGTTCCAGGGGCGCGGCAGGCCGTCGAACAGCGACGGGATGGCGCTGATGCCCTGCGCACCGCCGGTGAGCCAGCCCTCGTTGGTGGCGATGGTGCGAAGGATCTCGGCGATCGCGAGCGTCGCGATGCCCCAGTAGTCGGAGCCGAGCTGGCGGCCGAGGCGGGCCACGGCCCAGCCGAGCGCCATCGCGAGGCCCACGCCCACGAGCGCACCGGTCCAGCCGGAGCCCCCGGCCTGGATCACGATGCCGGTGGCATAGGCGCCGAGGCCGGCGAACGCGATGTGCCCGAAGTTGAGCAGCCCGGACCAGCCGGCCTGCAGGTTCAGGCCGAGCGCCATCAGCGCGTAGATGCCCGCGATGGTGAAGGAGGAGATGAGGAAATCAGACACGGCGCACCTGGCGGTCGAAGAGGCCGTACGGCTTGAACAGCAGGGCCAGCAGGAGGATCAGGAAGGAGGCGGCGCCGATGTAGGCCACCGGCAGGAAGGCCACCGGCTTGCCGAACAGGAAGCCGAAGTTCAGGTTCGTGACCGCGGTTTCGGTGAAGGCGATCAGCACGCCGCCGGCCACCGCGCCGAGCGGGTTGCCGAGGCCGCCGAGGATCGCGGCGGCGAACACCGGTAGCAGGAGGTCGTGGCCGAGGTTCAGGTGGGCGCCGGTGGACAGCGCCAGCATGCTGCCGCCGAGGCCGGCGATGGCGCCGCTGCCGAAGTTGACGACGCGCGTGATGCGTTCGGCGTTGAGGCCCGAGGCGTCGGCGAGCGCGCGGTTCGAGGCCAGCGCGCGCATGGCGCGGCCGGCGCGGGTGAAGAAGAGCAGCAGCGAGAACAGCACCAGCAGCAGCAGCGTGGTGCCCACGGTGAGCAGCTGGGTGTTGGTGATGCGGGCGTCGCCGAATTCGTGCGGCGCCGACAACGGCAGGTCGAACATGCGCGGGAACGAACCCGCGACGCCCTGCAGCACCGCGACGATGAGCATCGCGACCGCGAGCGACCCGATCATCGCGATGGCCGGCCCCGACCGCAGCAGGCGGCGGAACACGAGCAGGTGCATCGCCAGCGTGAACAGCCCGGTGACGGCACAGGACAGCACGATGGCCCCGACCAGCGGCACGCCGGCGGCACGGAGGAAGAAGGTGAGGTAAGCCCCCAGCATCGCGTACTGCACGTGCGCGATGTTCGGGAACTTGACCAGGCCGTAGACCATGCTCAGGCCCAGCGCGATGAGCGCGAGGTCGGAGGCACGCAGGGCCGTGTCGACGAGAAACTGCAGCATTGGAGGGGGAAGATCGGGAGGGACAGGGGCCGCCGGGCGGTCACCCGGCGGCGTCGGTCTCGGGTCAGCGGGGGACGACCTTGCCGTCGTACTTCAGCTTCGCGTACGGCGGGTCGATGCGCTGGCGGTCCGCGTCGAACGTGATCGGGCCGGTCACGCCCACGTAGCCCTTGCCGATGTCCTTCAGCGCGGCCTGCACGGCGGCGGGCTGGGTCGACTTGGCCTTGTTGATGGCGGCGGCCGTCATCATCACGGCGTCGTACGCGTAGCCCGTGTACGAGGTCTTCATGCCTTCCTTGTACTTCGCGGCGAACGCGGCGGCGTAGGCCTTGCCCGCGTCGCCGTAGACCGAGCCCACTTCCATGCCCAGCTGGCCCTTGGCGATCTCGGCCGGCGTGTCCGACAGGCTCATGCTCAGCAGGATCGCGTACCACGGCGTCTTGCGCAGGCCCAGCTCGAAGGCCTCGCGGTTCAGCACGGCCGACTCCTGCCCGTACGCGGTGTAGACGTACGCATCGGGGTTGCTGCGCGACATCTGCTGCAGCTCGCGGCGGTACGTCGACTGGCCGGCGGTGTAGAGCACCTCGGTGACCACCTGGCCGCCGAGCTTCTCGAACTCTTCCTTGAAGCCGTGGGCGACACCCTGGCCGTACGCGTTGTTCGGGGCGATCATCGCGACCTTGCGGTAGCCGAGGGCCCACGTGTCGGCGGCGGAGAACTTGTTGCCGAGGTTCTCGAGGCCGATCAGGTTGAACGCGGTCGCGCCCAGGTCCTTGATCTTCACGCTCGTGCTGGCGATGTTGATGTGGGTGACACCTTCCTTCACGAGGTACTGCGCCATCGGCAGCGTGATGCCCGACGAGTACTCGCCGATCACCACCGGCACCTTGTCGACACTCACGAGCTTGCGCGCGGCGTTCAGCGCCGTGGTGGGGTTGCCGCCCGAGTCCTCGATGACCACGGCGAACTTCTTGCCCAGCACACCACCCTGCTCGTTGACCTTGTCGACGGCGAGACCCACGGCGCGGCGCACGTCCTCACCCACCGTGGCGTTGGCCCCGGTCAGCGACAGCACGGCCCCCATCTGCACCGTCTCCTGCGCCTGGGCGGCGAACCCGGCACCCGCGAGAGCCAAGGCCAGGCTGGTGCCCGGCAGAACGGAACGAATCGAGAAACGCATCAAACACTCCTGAAGTGAAAGCCGGGGCCGGCGGGGCGCTTCCTCGGTCCGGCACGGGCGTGCATGACAGAGTCGTGAAGCGGGGCCATTGTCCCGGCGCAACCGCAGAACTTTTCACTAAAGATCGTGCGGATTTCGGAGTGTTGAACAGCCATGAGCGACCCCGGTCCCGATGTCGCTTCGGCCTTCGCGTCTTCCGTGGTGACTCACACGGCGACGGCGGTGCACCGAACGCACCACCGTGGCGCGTTCGTGCGGTACGCGTTCGCTATTTCCCCGCGACGGTCACCCAGCTCCATTCGAGCCAGTTGTCCGCGCGGTGGACCACGGTCACGTTCGAGCGTGCGGCCCACGGGATCACCTGGCGGTGCAGCGGGATGTTCAGCACCTGCTCGTTGTGGCGCTTGAGCGCCTCCTTGATGAGGGCCTCGCGCTTCTTCGGGTCGGGCTCGCGGCTGGACGCGGCGGCGAGTTCGTCGAACTTCTCGTCCTTCACGCCGCCGAAGTTCCAGGTGCCGGTGCCCTGGTCGGTGCGGCTGCGCAGCACGGGCGTGAACATCGTCTCGGCATCGGTGATGGAGCCGCCCCAGCCGAGCAGGTACATCGACGTGTCCTGCTTCTGCAGCTTCGGGAAGTACAGGCTGCGCGGCATCGCGTTCACGCGCACCTTCACGCCGAGCTTCGCCCACATCGCCGCGAGCGTCTGGCACAGTTCCTCGTCGTTGATGTAGCGGTTGTTCGGGCAGTCGAGCGTGACCTCGAAGCCGCCGGCATAGCCGGCCTCGGCCAGCAGCTTCTTCGCGGCCTCCAGGTCGTACGGCAGGCGGCGCTCCAGCTCGGGGTCGTTGTAGGCGCCGAGCGGCGACGGCGTGATGCCGCCGGTGGGCAGCGACTGGCCGCGCATCAGGCGCGACTTGATCGCCTCGATGTCGATGGCCTGGTACAGCGCACGGCGCACGCGCACGTCCTTGAAGGGGTTCTTGCCCTTGACGCTGCCGTACAGCAGCTGGTCGCGCTGCTGGTCCATGCCGATGAAGAGGATGCGGTTCTCGGGGCCCTCGATGACCTTCACGTCCTTCGACGACTTGAGGCGCTGCACGTCCTGCGGCACCGGGTCGAGCACGAAGTCGACCTCGCCCGAGATGAGCGCGGCGGTGCGCGTGGCGTCGCTGCCGATGGGCGTGTAGACGACCTCCTGCACGTTGCCCTCGAACTTGCCCCACCACGCGGGGTTGCGCTTGTAGGTGGTCTTCACGTCGGGCTGACGCGAGACCAGCATGAAGGGGCCCGTGCCGTTCGCGTGGAACGACGCGAAATTCTCCGCCTTGCCCTTGAAGTTCGCGGGCTCGGTGGCCTTGTTCTTCTCGGACCAGGCCTTGCTCATGATCTGCACCGCGGTCAGGTGCTGCTCGAAGATCGGGTTGACCTGCGCCTGCTCGAACTCGAGCGTGAGGGCGTCGATCTTCTTCGGCGTGCCGAGCGCGGCGGCGTAGGCGCCGATGTCGGAGGTGCCGGCCTTCGCGCGCTGCACCGAGAAGATCACGTCGTCGGCCGTGAACGGCGAGCCGTCGTGGAACTTCACGTTCGGGCGCAGCTTCACGCGCCAGCGCGTGGGCGCCACCTGCTTCCACTCGGTGGCGAGCACGCCCACGAGTTCGAGCGACTTGCCCCGGTTCACGAGCGTCTCGTAGACCTGCCCGTTCATCTGGTTCGTCAGCGACTCGTTCTGCGAGTGCGGGTCCATCGTCTGCGGATCCCCCTGCGACGACCAGCGCAGCGTCTGCGCCGACGCGGCGGCGGCCAGCGACACGAGCAGGCTTCCCACGACAACCCCACGGCGCATCATTCGTCTCCTTCAAAAGGAGACGAGTTTAGGGGGCGGCGAGCGAGGAAGCTTCTGAGGGACTCGCATGTCCCCCAACACGAAATGTCATCCCGGCGAAGGCCGGCGGGACGACACGTCAGGACTTGCCGAGCCGCTTCAGCGTGTCCGGCCCCGCCCACAGCTCGTCGAGGTGCGAGAACTTCCACTCCGCGTTCGACTCGCGCGCCACGATGCGGTCGTTGCAGGAAGGGCTGGACAGGTCCAGCAGTTCCGGCGTGATGTGCAGCTGGGAGCGGGTCGAGAAGAAGACCTTCACGACCGGGGTGACGAGGGATTTCTCGTTCTGCGAGACCACCACCGCGAGCCGCCCCGAATGGAGGCGCAGCAGCGAACCCGTCGGGTAGATGCCCAGGCTCTTCACGAAACCCTGGAACACGGCGTCGTCGAAGTGCCCGCCGCGCCATTCCGCCATGTTGCGGATGGCCTCGGCCGGGTCCCAGCCCGACTTGTACGGGCGGTCGGACGTGATGGCGTCGTACACGTCGCAGACGGCGCCCATGCGCGCCATCTTCGAGATCTGGTCGCCGCGCAGGCCGCGGGGGTAGCCGCTGCCGTCCATCTTCTCGTGGTGGTGCAGGCAGATGTCGAGGGCCGCCAGCGGCGCGGTGCCCCCGGCGCGCAGCATCTCGAAGCCGCGCTCGGGGTGCGACTTGATGACGCGGAACTCGTCGTCGGTCAGGCGGCCCGGCTTGTTCAGCACGTCGAGCGGCATCACGGCCTTGCCCATGTCGTGCAGCAGGCCGCCGAGGCCGGCGACGCGGGTCTCGTTCTCGTCCGCACCGAGCTGGCGCGCGAGCGAGACCATCAGCGCGCACACGGCCACCGAGTGCATGTAGGTGTAGTCGTCGTGGGTCTTGAGCCGGGCGAGGCTGACCATCGCGCCGGGGTTGCGCCACACCGAACTGGCGATCTCGTCGACGAGCGGCAGGCACTCCTCGGCGTCGATGGCCTTGCCGAGGCGCGCCTCTGAAAAGAGCGCGACCACCGCCTGCTTCGACTTGCCGATGAGCACGGTGGCGCGGCGCACCTCCTCCTCGAAGTCGGTGGACTGCGGGGCCGGGGTCACGGGCGGGGCGGCCGGCGCGGGGGCCGCGGCGGCCGGGGACGGCGCGGGTGCGGGCTCCGGCGCCACGTCGAGGCCCTTGCCCGGGTCGATCCAGACCTCCTCGACACCGCTCGCCTGCAGTTTCTGCAGGTCGGCCGGATCCTCGATGACGAACTTGGTTTTCCAGAACGGATGGTCGAGCCACGCCCCGGTGAGGGAGTGGACGTGCATGCCGAGACGGACCTGCCGAACGGGGATCTTCTTCAACATCGTGGTACTGGGCGCCAGCGGGACAGGTCGACCCCGAGAGTTTGCCTTCGGGAAAGGCGACTGTGGGCGCCGAACCATGAAAAAGGCCGCACATCGTGCGGCCTTGTTGAAAACAAGAAGGCCGCGACGAGTCGCGGCCTTGCTCGTTCGGGCGGGACGGCCGGTCAGCGGAAGCGCGACTGGGGGTGCACCGTCAGGTCGCTCTTGAGCGAGCCCAGGTAGTTGGCGATCAGCTTGAGTTCAGCGTGCGTGAAGCCCTGGATCTGGGCCTGCATCGTGGGGTTCGCGCGGCCCACGTGCGGGTTGCCGGCGATCTGGTACGACTTCAGCGCGACGTAGAGGTAGTCGGCGTGCTGGCCGGCGAGCTTCGGGTACTCGCCGCTGATGGCGGTGTTGAAGTCGGTGCCGTGACAGGTGACGCACTTGCCCTTGTCGAGCAGCGCGGCCACGTTGGCCGGGGCGGCGGGCAGCGTCTTCTCGGCGCCGGCGACGTTCTGCTTCTCGTAGAAGGCGGCGAGGTCGGCCATGTCCTGCTCGGTCAGCGAGGCGGCGATGCCCTTCATGGTCGGGTGCTTGCGGTCACCCTTCTGGTACTCGTTCAGCGCGGCGACGATGTACTTCGCGCCCTGGCCGCCGATCATCGGGACCTTGTGGATCTCGGGGAAGCTGGCCTGGTAGCCGGGAATGCCGTGGCAGCCGATGCACATGGCCGCCTTCTTCTCGCCCGCGGCCGCGCTCGGGGTGATGGGGTCGGCTGCCTGCGCAACCGAAGCCGCGCCGATCAGGGCGGTGGCCATCACCGGAAGGAATTTGGAGAACGTCAGTTTCATTGGGTTCTTCGGGCGAGTCTTCAGGTAACCCGTGATTATATGGGCCCTTATACTGGGGCACACCTTCACAGAAACCCACCCCGATGAAGTTCCAAGGCTCCGACAACTACGTCGCAACGGATGATCTGATGCTGGCCGTGAACGCGGCCGCCACGCTGAAGCGCCCCCTGCTCGTCAAGGGCGAGCCCGGCACCGGCAAGACGATGCTGGCCGAGGAAGTGGCGCAGTCGCTCGGCCTGCCGCTGCTCCAGTGGCACATCAAGTCGACCACGAAGGCCCAGCAGGGGTTGTATGAATACGACGCCGTGAGTCGCCTGCGCGACAGCCAGCTCGGCGACGAACGCGTGAAGGACATCCACAACTACATCGTCAAGGGGGTGCTGTGGCAGGCCTTCGCGTCCGAGCAGCCGGTGGCGCTGCTGATCGACGAGATCGACAAGGCCGACATCGAGTTCCCGAACGACCTGCTGCGCGAAATCGACCGCATGGAGTTCTACTGCTACGAGACGCGCGAGCTCATCCGCGCGAAGCACCGCCCGCTCGTGTTCATCACGTCGAACAACGAGAAGGAACTGCCCGACGCCTTCCTGCGCCGCTGCTTCTTCCACTACATCAAGTTCCCCGACGCGGACACCATGAAGTCCATCGTCGACGTGCACTTCCCCGGCCTGAAGCAGGAGCTGCTGTCGGCCGCGCTCAAGCGCTTCTACGAGGTGCGCAACCTGCCGGGCCTGAAGAAGAAGCCCAGCACGTCGGAGCTGATCGACTGGCTCAAGCTGCTCGTCGCGGAAGACATCCCGCTCGAGGTGCTGCAATCGAAGGACGATAAGGTCGCGGTGCCGCCGCTCGTGGGCGCGCTGCTGAAGAACGAGCAGGACGTCTCGCTGTTCGAGAAGCTCGTCTTCATGCAGAAGCACAACCGCTGAGTTCCGGCGCCGTCATGACCTGGCTCGCCCCCGTCACGCTCACCGGACAGCACGCCTCGCTGGTGCCGCTCTCGGCCGACCTGGCCGACGCCCTCGTCGAGGCCTCGCGCGAAGGCGAGCTGTGGAAGCTCTGGTACACGGCCGTGCCCTCCCCCGGCGCCATGGCCGCCACCATCGCCCAGCTGCTGCAGCACCGTGACGCCGGCACCGTGCTGCCGTTCGCCGTGCTCGACGCCCAGGGCGTGCCGGTGGGCATGACACGTTTGATGAACCTCGACCCGGTGCACAAGCGCCTGGAGATCGGCGGCACCTGGTACGCCACGCGGGTCCAGCGCAGCGCGCTCAACACCGAATGCAAGCGGATGCTGCTCACGCATGCGTTCGACCGCCTAGACTGCATCGCGGTGGAATTCCGCACGCACCGGCTGAACCAGCAGAGCCGCCGCGCCATCGAGCGCCTGGGCGCCCAGCTCGACGGCATCCTGCGAGCGCACCAGCGCACGGCCGACGGCAACCTGCGCGACACCGCCGTCTACAGCATCACCGCGGCGGAATGGCCCACGGTGCGCACGCACCTCGACTGGCAGCTCGCGAAGCCGCGCTGACCCGGATCAGCCGGCCAGTTCCACCCGGTTGCGGCCCGCCGCCTTCGCGCGGTACAGCGCGGCGTCCGCCCCGGCCACGAGGCAGTCCACACCCGACGCGGACGGTGTCACCGCGGCCATCACCCCGATGCTCACGGTCACCGGCACCCGCTGCCCGCCCTGGACGAACGCGAGGGCCTCGACCGTGCTCCGCACGCGTTCGGCCACTTCCAGCGCCTGGTCGGCCGCGGTGCCGGGCAACACCAGCGCGAACTCCTCGCCGCCGTAGCGCGCCACCAGGTCGCTCGCGCGCGCCGCCACCTGGCGCAGCGTCGCCGCGACGAGGCGCAGGCACTCGTCGCCCGCGAGGTGCCCGAAGCGGTCGTTGACCGACTTGAAGTGGTCGATGTCCACCAGCAGCAGCGCGACGGGCACCCCCGCCCGCCCGGACCGCCGTGTTTCCCGCAGCAGCACCTCGTCGAAGTGCCGGCGGTTGAAGACCCCGGTCAGCCCGTCGGTGACGCTGCTCCGTGCCAGTTCCTCGTTGGCGCGGGCGAGGATCGCGAGCGTGCGCTCGAGTTCCGCGGTGCGGTCGCGCACCCGCTGCTCGAGCCGCTCCTGGGCGAGGGCCTGGACCTCGATGGCCTGCGCCTGTGCCTCGATCTTCGCCTCGCGCTCCAGGCGCACGCGTTCGGTGAGGTCGAGCGCCTGCTGCTGGGCCCGTTCGCGGGCCTCGCGCTCGCGCTTGATGCGATCGGCCAGCGCCACCGACAGCAGCAGGCTCTCGAGCGCGAAGCCGATGTGCTGGGCGTTGTCGGCGAACCAGCCGCCCTCGATCGCCCCGAGCACCGACAGCAGCGACGCCACCGTGCCGATGGTGACCATGGCCCAGGCGACGGCGAAGTAGCGGGCGTAACGGTTTCCCTGGCGGATCAGCACCACCGACATCCACACACCGATGCCGGCGGACACCAGTCCCATCAGGCCCGTCGACGTGAGCAGCGGACGGTTCGGCCACACCGCCGAGGCCGCGAGCGCGACGGCCCAGTACACCGCCAGCCCCGTGTTGACCTGTCGCAGGTAGCGCGGCCGCACGCGGTCCAGGTCGAGGAAGAAGCGGAAGAACAGGGTCGCGGCCAGGAAGCTCGCGCAGGAGAAGACCTCGTAGTCGTGCCGCAGGAGCCAGCCGGCCCCGGGCCACAGGTACATCGCACCGTAGCCCGTCACCGTGAGTTCGTAGAGCAGCACGAACAGCAGGTACACGCTGTATATCGCGTAGCTCTTCTCGCGCACGAAGACCGACAGCGCGATGTTGTAGAGGAACATGACCCCGATCACGCCGAAGAGCGCGCCCATCAGCACGGCCGTGTCGAAGCGCCGCGCCTGGAAGCGGGCGGCGTCGGACACCACCAGCGGCACGAGGTAGGCCGTGTGGCTCTCCACCCGGAGCACGACCTGGCGGACACCGCCCTCGGGGATGTCCAGCGGGAACACGAACGCGGGATCCTTCAGCCACCGGGCCGCGGTGCCGGCCTCGATGCCGCCGCGGCGCACCGGGTTCCATGCACCGGACGCCGGCTCGCGCGTGTGGAACTCGATGCGGTCGATCATCGGCCACTCGATGGCCAGCACCCAGCGCTTGTCCGCTGGCGCCTCGTTGCGCACGGTGAAGCGCAGCCACGCGGGACGTTCCTCGCGGGTCAGGTTGATCGTCTTTTCCGAAGAGGCCGCCCAGCGGCCCGCCAGCGGGTGCGACATCGCCCCCTCGGCCGTCAGGCGTTCGCCCGCGGCCTCGAACAGCACCTCCACGCCTTCGATGCGAACATCGCCGGCGCCCGCGCCCAGCACGTTCACCCGCCCGGCCGCCCCCGCCAGGAGCGGGAACACCACCAGGGCCGCGAGCACCAGGCGCGGCCACATCCAGCGAAACGGTTCGAAGGGAGACGCCGTCACGTCGCCTCAGGCGGCCAGCACCACGCGGTTGCGTCCGGTGTCCTTCGCCCGGTACAGCGCGGCATCCGCCTCGGCCACGAAATCGGTCAGAGGCTGGTCCAGCGAGGTCACTTTCGCCACCACACCCAGGCTCACGCTGATCGGCACGCGGCGGCCGCGGTAGATGAAGTCGATGGCCTCGACGGCCTGGCGCACGCGATCGGCCATCTCGACGGCATGGGCCGCGTCCGTCCCCGGCAGCACCAGCGCGAACTCCTCGCCGCCGTAGCGCGCGACGAGGTCGGTGGACCGGGCGGCCATCTGCCGCAGCGCCGTCGCCACGAGACGCAGGCATTCGTCGCCGGCCAGGTGGCCGCAGGTGTCGTTGACCCGCTTGAAGTGGTCGATGTCGACCAGCACCACCGCCAGCGGGACCTGGGTGCGCTCCGATCGGTGGTACTCCTTCTCGAGCACCTCGTCGAAGTACCGGCGGTTGTGCACCTTGGTCAGCGCGTCCGTGACGCTGAGCTTGGCCAGCTCGACGTTGGCGATCTCCAGGTTCTTCATCGCACGCTCGAGTTCGGCCGTGCGGTCGAGCACGCGCACCTCCAGGTCCTCGTTGGCCTTGCGCTGCACCTCGATCGCATGGGCCTGGGCGATGATCTTCTGGTCGCGCTCGACCTCGACCCGCTTGGTCAGTTCGAGCGCCTCCCGTTGCGCGGCCTCGCGCACCTCGCGCTCGTGCTTGATGCGGTCGGCGAGCGCCACCGACAGCAGCAGCACCTCCGCGACGAAGCCGATGTGCTGGGCGTTGTTCGTGAGCCAGTTGCCCTCGAGCACCCCGAACAGCGACAGCAGCGAGGCCACCGTGGCGGCCACCAGCACCGACCAGGCGGCGCCGAAGTAGCGGGCGTACCGGTTGCCCTGGGCGATCAGCACGACCGACGAGTACACGCAGACGAAGCTCGACAGCAGCCCGACCAGCGCGATGCTCGCCGACAGCGCCCGGTTGGGCCACACCGCCGAGACGACAAGCGCGAAAGCCCAGTAGGCGACGATGGCCGTGTTGATGCGCCGCAGGTGGGCCGGCCGCGCCGTGCGCAGGCCCAGGAAGTAGCGGAAGAACAGCGACGCGCTCAGGAAGCTCGCGCAGGCGAACAGCTCGTAGCTGTGCAGCATCAGCCACGGCACGTCCGACCACAGGTACATGGCCCCGTACCCGGTGATGGTCAACTCGTACAGCAGCACCGTCAGCAGGTAGACGCCGTACACCGCATAGCTGCGCTCCCTCACGAACAGGGCCAGCGCCGCGTTGTAGAGGAACATCACCCCGAGCACGCCGAACAGCACGCCCATCAGCACGGCGGTGTCGAAGCGGCGCTGCTGGAACTCGGTGGCGTCGGACACCAGCAGCGGCACGAAGAAGGCGGAATGGCTCTGCACCCGCATGACGTACTGCATCGACCCGCCCTCGGGGATCCGCAGCGGGAACACGAAGGCGGGGTCCTTCATCGGCTTCGAGTTCGCCGCGACGGCCGCGCCCGAACGCTGCACCGGGCCCCATTCGCCGGTGACGGGGTCCCGCGGGTGGAGTTCCACGCGGTCGATCAGGGGCCACTCGATGCCCAGCACCCAGGCCTTGGCCGGTGGCGCCTCGTTGCGCACGGTGAACCGGATCCACACCGGCTGCCGCTGCCGGGAGAGGTTGATCTTCTTGCCGGCGTAGACCGCCCAGCGGTCGGCCAGCGCCGGCGACATCACCTGCTGCGGCGACAGCGCCTCCGATTCGGCCTGGTACAGCAGCTCGACCGTGCCCTCGACCCGCACCGAACGGTCCCCGGCGGTGAGCACCGCCGCCGGCGGCAGGGGAGCCGCCATCCCCGGGGCACTGAACCACCCCAGCAGCCAGACGAGCGCGAACGCGCGCAGAACGAAGGACAAGTCAGCCACGGCACCTCGATCACACTGGATGATCCGACCCAGCTCGGGACGGCGCGCCTGCACGGCCGCGCTGTCTGTGCGTTCATTTTCAGGCACGGACGCCGGACCGGAAGCCCCCCTTCCGGGCATCATGGGAACCGGCGCCCGGTTTTGTCCGAAAAGTCGCAATCGGCGCCTGGGGGTTTTCACCCGGGATAGCATTGGCGACGCGCCACCTCGCCGCGGGAGACACCCTCGCGACTGCCAGCACCGCCCGATGCGGGAGAATCACCCCATGCTGATCAACTTCTTCTTCACCCTGCGGGCCGCCAAGCTCAAGGTCTCCGTCAAGGAGTACCTGATGCTGCTCGAGGCGGTCCAGGCCGGCGTGATCGACGGCGAGGCCGGCCCCACGGTGGACGACTTCTACTACCTCGCCCGCACGTCCCTCGTGAAGGACGAGAGCCAGTTCGACAAGTTCGACAAGGCCTTCGCGGCGTACTTCAAGGGCGTCGAGCTGCTCGCCGACTTCACGAAGGACATCCCGCTCGAATGGCTGAAGAAGAAGCTGGAGCTCGAACTCACCCCCGAGGAGCGCGCGCTCGTCGAGAAGATGGGCTGGGACGAGCTGATGGAGACGCTCAAGAAGCGCTTCGAGGAACAGAAGGAACGCCACGAGGGCGGCAACAAGATGATCGGCACCGGCGGCACCTCGCCGTTCGGCGCCTACGGCTACAACCCGCAGGGCATCCGCATCGGGCAGGACAAGAGCCGGAACAAGAGCGCGGTCAAGGTGTGGGACCAGCGCCAGTTCAAGGACTACGACGACAACCTCGAGCTGGGCACCCGCAACATCAAGGTGGCGCTGCGCCGCCTGCGCCGCTTCGCCCGCGAGGGTGCGGCCGACGAGCTGGACCTCGACGACACCATCCGCTCCACCGCCGCGAACGCCGGCTGGCTCGACCTGAAGATGGTGCCCGAGCGGCACAACAAGGTGAAGGTGCTGCTGCTGATGGACGTGGGCGGCACGATGGACGAACACATCCACCGCGTGGAGGAGGTGTTCAGCGCCGCGAAGGCCGAGTTCAAGCACCTCGAGTTCTACTACTTCCACAACTGCGTGTACGACTACATGTGGAAGAACAACCGCCGCCGCTACAGCGAGAAGTTCTCCACGTGGGACATCCTGCGCAAGTACAACAAGGACTACAAGCTGATCTTCGTGGGTGACGCCACGATGAGCCCGTACGAGATCCTGCAGCCGGGCGGCAGTGTCGAATACAACAACGAGGAAGCCGGGGCCGAGTGGCTCCAGCGCCTCACCAACGCCTTTCCGAAGTACGCCTGGATCAACCCCGAGCCGCAAGGCGTGTGGGGCTACCGCCAGAGCATCGCCATCGTCCAGCAGCTGATGAACCACCGCATGTTTCCGCTCACGCTCCAGGGCCTCGAAGGGGCCATGCGCCTGTTGAGCAAATGAGCATGGTCCGTGGCGCGGCCCGCATCGTCGCGGGCGCGTCGATCTGTCTCGGCCTCGGCGCCTGCAGCATGCTGCCGTGGCGCGACGAGCCGGCCGCCGCCGACAACGCGCCGGCCGCGCCAGCGCCGGCCGCCTCCTCGGCCGCCGCGGCCACCTACCACCTCGAGGTCGACGCCCCGAGGGACCTGCGCACGCTGCTCGTCACCTACCTCGACCTCGCCCGCTTCGAGGGCGCAGCGCAGGCCGAAGGCATCACCGAAGGCGAACTCAACCGCCTCGCGAACGCATCGCCCGCCCAGGCGAAGACGCTGCTCGAGACCGAGGGCTACTTCGCCGCCGACGTCACGGTGTCGCGCGAGACGGCCACCGACGGCCTGCCTCTCATCCGCCTGAAGGTGTCGCCCGGCCCGCGCGCCACGGTCAGCGAACTCGACCTGAAGGCCGACGGCGAACTGCAGCGGCTGGCCGAGGCCGGCGACAAGGACGCCCTGACCCTCCTCGAGCGCATCAAGGAACGCTGGAGCCTGCCGCCCGGTGAACCCTTCCGCCAGGCGGCCTGGAACGCCGCGAAGAACGGGGCGCTGGCGAACCTGCGGTCCGATGGCTATCCGGCGGCCAAGTGGAAGGCCACCAGCGCCCACGTGGACGCCCGCGCGCACACCGCGGTGCTGTCCGGCGAGATCGACAGCGGCCCGCGGTACCTGATCGGTCCCATCGTGATCGAAGGCATGTCGCGCTACGACGAGGCGCTGGTGCGCAACGTCGCCGAACTGCCGCCCGGCTCCCCCTACAGCGAGAAGCGTCTCACGGAGTTCCAGGAGCGGCTGCTCAAGCTGAACTTCTTCGAGACCGTGGCCGTGGACATCGACCCCGACCCGGCCACCGCGGCCGCCGCACCGGTGCGCGTGCGCGTGCGCGAGCAGAACCTGCAGCAGGCCACCACCGGCTTCGGTTTCAGCGACGCCACGCGCTTCAGCGTCACGCTGGAGCACCGGCACCGCCGGCCGTTCGGCTGGAACGGGCAGGTCTACAACAAGATCGAGTACGGCTCGAAGAAGCGCCTGTGGGAAGGCGAACTCATCTCGAACCCCGACGAACACGGCTACCGCAAGCTGCTCGCGACGAGCTTCTCCTGGGAAGACGCCGCGAGCGAGATCTCGCGCAACAACCGGGTGCGTGCCGGCCGCTCGTACGACACCCAGCACATCGAACGCCTGATGTACGGTGAATGGCTGACGAGCGAACTCACCCGCGCCAACGGCGTGGAGGAATCCGCCCGGGCCCTGTCGGCCAACTACAACTGGGTCTGGCGCCAGGTCGACAACATCATCCTGCCCACGCGCGGGCTCACCGTGTCCATCGAGACCGGCGCCGGCTACGCTCGGTCCAACTACGCGGACTCGGGCGGCTTCGTGCGCCTCTACACCCGCGACGTCCTTTACTGGCCGCTCGGCGGCTCGTGGTACACGCAGCTGCGCGTCGAGGCCGGGCAGGTGTTCACCGGCAACAGCGTGGGCATCCCGGACCCGCTGCTGTTCCGCGCGGGTGGTGATGAATCCGTGCGCGGCTATGCCTACCGCACGCTCGGCCCCCAGCGCGACGGCGCGGTCTCGAGCGGACGCGTGCTGCTGACCACCAGCGCCGAGCTGGCCCATCCCATCTCGCAGAAGCTGGAGAACCTGTGGTGGGCCGTGTTCCTCGACGCCGGCAACGCGGCCGACACCTGGCATTCTTACGAACCGGTGCTGGGCTACGGCCTCGGCATCCGCTACCGCAGCCCCGTGGGGCCGCTGCGCGTGGACCTCGCCTATGGCGAGGAAGTGCAGAAGTTCCGCATCCACCTGAGCGTGGGCATCGCGTTCTGACGACGGCGATCCTGGCGACCCGATGAGCGACGACACCCCCGACACCCCCACCCCGGCCGAGGCGCCCACGCCACGGGCGGTGCGCCGGCGCCGCCGCCGCATCGGGCTGTGGATCGGCCTCGCCGCAATGACCCTGACGCTGCTGCTCGTCGGCGGCGCGCTGTTCGGCGTGTTCTGGGCCGCGGCCAGCCCGCGCGGCACCGCGTGGCTGCTCGCGAACCTCGCGCGCACCGGCGTGGGTGTGCAGGTCATCGAACCCACCGGTGCGCTCATCGGCGACTTCGGCGCGAAGCAGGTCATCGTCACGTCGGGCCACACGAAGATCGTGGTCGACGACCCCGTCTGGAAGGGCCTGTCGGTCGCCTACACCCCGTACCCCGCCACGTGGGCGCGCCTGAAGGCCACCTCGCTGCACGCGACCCGCGTGACCATCACGGTGGCGCCCAGCGACACCCACGAGCCGTTCACGCTGCCGAAGAACCTGCAGCTGCCGGTCGAGATCGACATCGGCGAGCTGCAGGCCGGCGAACTGCTCGTGCCCGGCCTCGAGGACTACCCGCTGCGCGACGTGCGCGGCATCGTCCACATGGGCATGGACGAAGGCCGCAAGCACCGGTTCGACCAGGTCAGCGTGCGCGCCGAACCGCTGGTCGTCACTGGCTACGGCCACATCGACGCGGTGGGCGACCTGGCACTCGACGTCGCACTCGACGCGGTGCAGGCCGACCCCGCCGGCGCCACGCCGGGCCAGGCGCTGCCGGCCTGGGCCGCGGCGCTGCGCAAGGATTGGCAAGGCCGCCTGCGCGCGAAGGGGCCGCTCGCCGGCTTCGACACCACGTTGTCCGTCAAGGGCAAGGGCCAGACGCTCGACGCCGCCGCGAAGATCGAGGCCGACAAACCCTGGGTGCTGTCCGAGCTGGACCTGAAGACCCTCGCCTTCGACGCCTCCGCGATGAGCGCCCGCGCGCCGATGACCTCGCTGACCGGCAACGTGCGCATCGAGCCGCTCGACCCGGCCCGTGGCGCCGAAGGCGGCCTGAAGTTCGACGGCAGCCTCGTGAACGCCAAGCCGGGGTCGTGGGTCGACCGACACGTGCCGGTGCGCAGCCTGAAGGTCGACCTGCGCGGCCGCCCGCGTGCCGCCGGCCCGCTCGACCTCGCCACCTTCGAGGCCCTGCTGTCCGACGGCCGGCGCGACGCCGGCGTGCTGCGGGCCTCGGGCCACTGGGACGCCGACCGCTTCGACGTGAAGGCCGACCTCGACCAGGTGCGCCCGTCCGCCGTCGACCCGTCGCTGCCGGCGATGACCCTCACCGGCCCCATCGTGGCGTCGGGCACGTGGCCCACGTCGGCGGACGGCACACGCGCGGCGATCCCCGCGTTCCAGGCCACGGCCCAGCTCAACGGCCGCCTCGTCGACCTGAACCGCGCCGTGCAGGTGAAGCTGGAGGCGCTGGGCGACGGACAGCGCATCGACGTCAAGTCCTTCGAGGCGAACGCGGGCGGCGCGAAGGCGTCCCTGTCCGGCAACGCGGTGCGCTCGGCCTCGGCATGGCAGGTCGATGCGAAGGCCGCGCTGACCGACTTCGATCCCCGACTGTGGTTCCCCGCGCTGAACAGCGCCGCCTGGCAGGCGGGCAACCAGAGCCTGAACCTGAAGGCCGACGTGTCGCTCGCCATGCCCCACACCGTGCCCGTCGACAAACGCCTGGGCCCGCTGCTGTCCCGCGTGGCCGCGCTGCGAGGCACGGCGGGTGTCGAGGTGCTGCCGAGCGTGCTCGCCGGGGTGCCGTTGACCGGCTCGCTGTCGCTGAAACACCCCGGCGCCGCGGACGTGGTGCAGGCCGACGCGGCCGTCGACGTCGACGGCAACACGCTGAAGGCCTCGGGCCAGATCGCCCCCGACACCGACGGTGCGCGCGACCGCTGGAGCGCCACCGCGGAGATCCCGACCGTCGCCCGCCTGGGCCCGGTGCTGCGCCTCGTGCCGGGGGCCGTCGAATCGGGCCTGCTGGACGCCCTGGCGGGCAACGCGGGCGCCTCGCTCGACGTGCGCGGCCGCTGGCCCGCCGTCGACGTGGGCGGCCAGGCCCGCGTGGGCACGCTGCGCGCCGGTCCGCTGGCCCTCGACAAGGCCGACGCGCGCTGGGCCTTCGCCACCCGCACCGACGCGCCGCTCGATGTCCAGGTCACCGTCGACCAGGCCGGCTGGGGCACGCAGCGCACGGGCGCCACCAGCCTCGTGCTGAAGGGCACGCCGGGCAACCACGACCTGACCGTGCACACCGAACTGAAGGCCGCGCCACCGGCCTGGGCCGAGGGCCTGCAGCAGCGCCCGCCCTCGCCCACCGCCCCGCCGCGCACCCTCGTGGCCGGCACGGCCCGCGGCAGCCTGAGCGGCGGCCCGCTCGCCGGCGACACCGGCGTGCCCCTCGCCTGGAAGGGCACGCTGCAGCAGTTCGACCTGCGCAGCGGCCAGCCCGGTGCGGCCCCGTGGGTGTCCACGCGCAACGTGGGCATCGAGGTGCAGGCCGGTCCGGTGCCGCGCTTCGTGCTGTCGCCGGGCCGCGCCGACATCGTCTCGGCCGGCCTGAAGTGGGACCGCATCGAGTGGCAGGCCGACCAGGGCGTGCGCACGCAGCAGCTCGACATGCAGGCCGAACTGGAACCGCTGTCGGTGGCGCCGCTGCTCGCCCGCGCACAGCCCGACTTCGGCTGGGGCGGCGACCTGCGCATCGGCGGCAAGGTGAACGTGCGCCAGACCACCGAGTTCAGCGCCGACATCGTGCTCGAGCGGCTCAGCGGCGACCTCACGGTGACCGACGACGGCGGCACGCAGGCCCTCGGCCTCACCGACCTCGTGCTGTCCCTCAACGTGCAGGACGGCACCTGGACCTTCACGCAGGGCCTGGCCGGCAAGCAGCTGGGCGTGGCCGCCGGCGCGTTCGTCGCGCGCACGTCGCCGCAGCGGGCATGGCCCGATGCGGACGCGCCGCTCACGGGCGTGTTCGAGGCCCAGGTGGAGAACCTCGGCACCTGGGGCGCCTGGGTGCCCGCCGGCTGGCGCCTCGGCGGCCGCCTGCGCACCACCGCGAGCCTCGGCGGGCGCTTCGGCGCCCCCGAGTACACGGGCCGCATGGTGGGCAACGGCATCTCGGTGCGCAACCTGCTGGAAGGCGTGAGCGTCACGGACGGCGAGGTCGACATCTCGCTCAAGGGCGACACGGCCCGCATCGAGAAGTTCTCGGCCCGCGCCGGCGCCGGCAACGTGAACCTCGCGGGCGACGCCGAGTTCGGCGAACAGCCGCGCGCCGCGCTGCAGCTGACGGCCGAGAAGTTCCAGCTGCTCGGCCGCATCGACCGCCGCATCGTGGTCTCGGGCAAGGGCGACCTGCTGCTCGACCGCGACAACGTCAAGGTCGATGGCCGCTTCGGCGTCGACGAGGGGCTGATCGACTTCACCCGCTCGGACGCACCCGCGCTCGCCGGCGACGTCGTGGTGACCAACCGCACCGACAACGAACCGGTGGTGGTGCCCACGCCGCAGCGGCACCGCAACGTCTCGATCGACCTCGCCATCGACCTCGGCCGCAACCTGAAACTCAAGGGCCGTGGCATCGACACCGGGCTCGCCGGCGAACTCAAGATCAGCACCCCGAACGGCCTGCCGACCTTCAACGGCAGCATCCGCGCCGAAAACGGCACCTACGCGGCGTACAACCAGAAGCTCATCATCGACCGCGGCGTCATCACGTTCAACGGACCCGTGAACGACCCGCGCCTCGACATCGAAGCCACCCGGCCCAACCTCGACGTGCGCGTGGGCGTGGCCGTCAGCGGCAGCGCGCTCAACCCGCGCGTGCGGCTGTTCTCCGACCCCGAGATGTCCGACACCGACAAGCTGTCGTGGCTGATGCTGGGCCGCGCGAGCGACGGCCTCGGCACGCAGGACACTGCGCTGCTGCAGCGCGCCGCGCTCGCACTGATCGCCGGCGACAACCCGGGAGTCACCGACCAGGTGCTGCACTCCATCGGCCTCGACGACCTGTCGGTGCGCCAGACCGACGGCGACTCGAAGGACACGGTGGTCTCGGTCGGCAAGCAGATCTCGCGGCGCTGGTACCTCGGCTACGAACGCGGGCTGAACGCCACGCAGGGCACGTGGCAGCTGATCTACCGCGTGGCGCGGCGGTTCACGCTGCGGGCCGAGTCGGGGGTGGACAACTCGCTCGAGGTGATCTGGACCTGGCGCTGGGACTGAGGGCGCTCGTCTCTCGGTTCCCTCGCAAAAACAAGCTGTCACCCCGGCGCAGGCCGGGGCCCTGGGCGCCGTTCAGCACGTCGGTCTGGCCGAGGGTCCCGGCATGCGCCGGGATGACGTGTGTTTTTCCGGGGCAGCCCCTCAGGCGTTCTCTTCGCGCGTGGGACACGCCGACGACGTCCCCGGAGCCAGCACCACCGTCGGCTCGGTCTCGAACTTCTTCGCCGACCGGTACTCGGTGAGGTGGGTCGCGTAGCCCGGTTTCTCGACACACAGGTTCCAGAAGAAGACCTGGGCGCCGTGGATCATGAGCGATTCGACGCGCCACTCGTGCCGCCCGTCGAACGACACCACGCCGGACGCATCGGTCCAGCGCGTCTCGCGGTGCTGCTCGCGACCGTACGGGTACGCGTTCGACAGCAACACCACGCTCGCCCCCGCCACCGCCCGGCCCGCCGGGTCCACCACGCGCACGCGCGTGACCGGCTGGAGTTCCTTGTAGACGGGGTACGGCACGCAGCCCGACACGGCGAGGCAGGCGGCGAGGAGCAGCCGCCGCATCTCAGGCGGCGACCCGCTGGTCGGACGACGCCCACGTCGCCGGCCCCACGAGGCAGTACGTGCCGGTGACGGTGGTGGGCCGGTAGGCCGACCCGGGCACGCCGGTGGCGAACGCCCGGACCTTCGTGCAGCGGTCCGAGACGACCGAGGCCGTCACCGACACCTTCGGCAGGTGGCCGTACGGCAGGTCGTACGTGGACTCGGAGGCGGCCGGCTCGAAGCCGAGCGCCGAGGTGATGGCGATCAGCACGCTGTTGCGGCCCACCTCGGGAAAGCCGGTGGCGGCGAGGCCGTCGAGCAGCGTGGTGCGCGTGGGATCGTCGAGTCTCGGGGTCAGGGGCGACACGGCATGGCTCCCGGAAGCGGCGAGGAGGACGAGGGACAGGATGGCGGAACGACCTGCGGCCAAACGACCTCCTCCGATGCGGCTGCGTGCTTGTTCAGGCCGCTACTCTACGGCATCGCCCGCGCGCGGCTTCGCCTGCAGCAACGCGTCCAGCGCCTCGCCGATGGCGTCGGCCTTGTGCTCGCTGCCGTTGAGGGCTTCGCAGCTGCCGAGGGTCACGGGCGGGGCGGCCACGGCGAGCCGTTCGAAGTGCAGCACCTCGCAGTCGCACCGCAGGCGCGCCTTGACCGCCGACGTGCGACGGTCCCGGACCTCGGCGACCCAGCAGGCGTCGGCGCAGCCGCAGGAGCGGTACACGAGCGTCTCGCCGGGGTGTTTCCACGCGAGCGCGGTCGATCCCGTGCCGCCGGCGCTCCAGGCCGCGGACGCACACACGAGTCCCATCACGAAAAGAAGCCCGCGCCTCATCGTGCAGCGGGCAGGATCGACTGGTGGATGATGCGGCACGGCCGGTCGGGCTTGCAGATGCCGTCGAGGTGCCGGTAGCGCAGCAGCGCGGGTTGCCCCGGCTTCGGCCACTGCTTGCGCGGCAAGTTGCTCTGGTAGTCCGCGGTCTCGGGCACGAAGGAACGTTCGCCCGACCCGGCCGGACACTCCGCGCCGTTGCGCGCATGACCGCGGCGCACACGCACCGTCAACTCCGGCGGGTTGGCGCCGATGCGCACACTTTCGACGTCGTAGTCGCACACGACCCAGGAGTCCGCCATGGCGGGCAAGGCCGCACACAGCGCGATGAACGCCACGAGGCGCGGGACGCTCACGTCCGGGGCGCCTTCGGCACCGTGTAGGTCAGCTCCGCGAACCCCGTGCCCACCTGCCTCACGCCGGTGAGTGTCAGCGGCGGCGACACGATGCGGCGCGGCAGCAGCGGCTGGCCGGCGCCCAGCGTCACCGAACCGACCTGCACGAGAAGTTCGTCGAGCAGCCCGGCGTCGACGAACTGCCCGGCGAGGTCACCCCCGCCCACGACCCACACGTTCTGCCCGTTCGCCGCGCGCACCATGGCCTCGTGCACGGGCCGCACGTCGCCGCGGACGAAGCGGATGTCCGCCCCGGGGATGGGCGGCAGCACGCGGCTGCTGAACACCCACACGGGCTGCTCGTAGGGCCACGCGCCGGGCACCTCGGTGCCGGGCTTGACCACGTGGCGCAGCATCCACTCGTAGGTGGACGAGCCCATCGCCAGCGCGCCCACGTCGCGGATGAACGCCGAGTAGCTGGTGTCGGCGATGTCACCGAGCGGGAACAGCCACTCGAGCGAATGGTCCTCGGTGGCGATGAAGCCGTCGAGGCTGGTGGCGGTGTAATACTGCGTCTTCATGGCCTGGGTCGGGATCTCGTTCGTCGGAGCAGCGACAGCGTAGCCCAGGCGTTTGTGGAACGCCACTGTCGGAACCTGTCAGGACGCACCCACGCGGGTCGCATCGCCCAACGTGGCGGCGAGCGCCGCGGCCTCCTTCACGAGCGCGATGACGGTGTCGCGCGACAGCGGCGTCTCCGGCCCGAGGTGCAGGGTCGCCATCTCGTACTTCCCACCGCCCTTCAACCGCGGCTCGATGCCCCGCAGCCGCCGGCCCCGCCAGAAGCCGAACAGCACGCGCGTCTCCTCGGCGCGGACCAGCAGCACCGGGCCGTTCGAGAAGAAGACGAGGTGACCCCACTTCACCTCTTCCCGGAACGGCGCGGCCTCGTGCACGGCCGCACGCAGGGCCTCCACCTGACGCCGCTGCCAGCCGGACAGCGAGGCGACGTACGCGTCCGGGCTTTCCGCTGGTGTCGACGTCTTCATCATGGGCACGACCGGAGGATGGGACTCATCGGTGACGCGATGTCGGGCACGCCATCCGCCCCGAACTGCCGCACCGTGTGTTCGCACCCGCCGGGCACGAGTTCGATCCGCAGTTCGTAGTCGGCCCCGGCTTCCGGCACGAAGGCCGTGCCGACGTAGCAACTGCGGAACCGGCCGGGTGTGCCGTTCGGATCGAAGTCGCTCGCGAAGACGAACGGCGTCCCGGCCGTCACGAACCCTTCCGAAAAGCCCGACTTGCCGGTCGGCGGGTGCGGCAGGCCGAGTTCGCCCCGGGCCCGCGGCACGAGGTCGAACCGGCCGGCGGCCACGGCCTGCCGGGGCGGGAGGCACGCCTGCGGCAACTCGGCGATGCGCATGCGCAGGGTCTCGGCGTAGGGATGGAACACGATGCGCACGCGCGCCTGGGGCGGCGCCTCGCCGGGCGTGGCGCAGGCCGACAGGACGGCGGCGGCGAACGCGAGGGCGGTCGTCGCGACGAGTCGGAGGGTGGTCATCGGCGAACCTCGACCGAGGCCCGGATGTCGCGCACCAGTTCCGGCAGCCCGTCCGGGAAGGTGTGTCCACCCCGCTCCAGCGGACACGTCACGGCCTGCGGCATCGCCGCCGCGTAGCGGGCCAGGTGTTCGAACGACACCACCTCGTCGTCGCGGCTCTGGTACAGGCGGACCGACAAGGTGTCCGGCAGGGAGCGTGCGAAGCCGTCGCGCAGTTCGAACTCGCGCGTGTCCCAGTCCTGGACGCCCCACCACGGGGTCGCGACGAGGAACAGTGCCGCCGGCCACACGGCGCGCTCGCACTCGGTCAGGTACTTGAGCAGCACCGACCCGCCGAGGGAATGGCCCACGAGGATCCGGGGCGGATGGTCCGCCGGGATGCGCTGCACCAGTTCCGCGCGCCATCGCTCGTACGACGGGTCATGCGGCAGCGGCATCGTGGGGCCGTGGACGCGAAAGCCGGGGCCCAGTCCCTGGCGCAGGTGTTTCACGAGCGGCGAACTGCCCTGCCCGGCGGATTGCGGGCCCGCGCTGTGGATGAAGAGGACGTCGGTGGGCATCACGCGGCATTCTGCGACCCGGCCCCGCGCCGGCGCAACAAGGCACGCACCGCGACCCCGACGATGGCCAGGTTGATCGCCAGGACCGCGACGCCGATCCCGTCCTGCCGGTGGATCACCTCGGCCACCTCGAACGGCACGTAGATGGCCCCGCCCACCGCGGCCAGCACCTCGGCCCAGGCCGCCCCGCGGTACAGGCCGTACGCCTCCACGAAACGCACCGTGGCGTACAGCGCCGCCCCCGCCGCGAGCAGCGCGAGGCGGGCGTTCTGCAGGTGCGTGGCCGCCTCGATGAAGATGCCCGGGTAGTGCGCTGCCGGGTTCAGGTGCGTGTGTTCGACGAGGCGCAGTGCGAGTTCGTGCAGATCGCGGTGGACGAGCAGCAGCAGGCCGGAGGCAGCGGCGAGGGCGACGAGGCCCTTCGAGGCCTCGAAGACGGCGACGGCCTTCAGTGCGGGGTTGGATGGCATGCCGGTCAGGACCGCTTCCTGAAAAACGCCTCGTGCGGATGCGGCTTGCGCGCGGCCATCTCCGCCATGTGCTCGCGCTGGGCCCGCTTCGTTTCACGGACCTTCGCGCGGCACGGCGCGCACCGCACCGCCTCCGCGTAGATCGGGAACTTCAGCACCTCGTAGCAATGCCGCTGCGCTTCCTTCGTGAACACGAATGGGGCCGAACAGGTCTTGCACACGCCGGGCCGGTCCTCGTACCAGAAGAGCGGGCTGTACGAGTTGTGGGGATGGTGCTTCGACCAGTCGGCCACGATGGCGCCGGGCGGCATGCGGGCCATCGTCCAGGCGTAGTACTGAGGGGTCGTGTACTGAGGCCAGTCCACCGGCAGCGTTCGGGCCGAAGGTTGGGGCATGAGGTTCTTCTTCCTGCGTGTCATCGATTCAACGCGGCAGCGATGCCAGTTCAAGATGAACCTCGTAGAGCTTCCGGGCCGCGGGCACCCGCACCCGCTGTGAAAACGGCCGGACGTTGCCGAGTCGCCAGGAGAAGTATCCCGCTTGCCAGCCTGCAGAACAGGCCGCGGCGACCTCATCCGGAAGCCAGGGAGCAACCGACACCACATCGACCAGGGCCACAGCAACGCCGTCAGGATCCACTTGCCCATCCTCCGTGAGGAGTCGCGAGTTCTCGACGATGAGAAGGTCCTCGATCGGCAGCGTCGGTGGCTGCCACGACCGCACCTCCACAGTCTTCCGCCCAGCCGCGATGTTTTCGCCGTGCGGGGCCACGATGGAAAGCGCAGCAAGGATTCGCATGGTCAATCCGCCGGCTGATCGCTTTGCACCGTGAGGTTCGCCTTCAGCTCCGCCCCCATCGGATAGTTCAGGTTCAGGCCCTTCGGCGGGATCGGCTGCTCGAACCACTTGCGGTAGAGCTGCTGGAACTCGCCGGTGCGCATCAGCCGCGCGATCGTGCCGTCCACCAGCGTCTTGAACGCAGGGTCGTGCTTGCGCAGCATCGCGGCGTAGGGCTCGACCTGCACGGTTTCGCCCACCACCTCCCAGTCCGCGGGGCGCAGCGAGCTCGCGCGCAGGAAGTACAGGATCACGTCGTCCATCGCGTACGCGTCGGCGCGGCCCGTGGCCACCATCAGCGCGGACTCGGCGGGGTCCTTCGCGCTCAGCAGGTCGATGCCGAGGGACTGCTCCTTGTCGAGCCGGCGCATCAGCCGGTGGTTGCTGGTGCCCGTGGTGGAGACCACCGGGCGGCCGCGCAGGTCGGCGAACGAACGCACCGGCGACCCCGTGCGCACCAGCAGGCGCGTGCCCGCGTAGAAGTAGTTGATCGAGAACGCCACCTGCTGCTGGCGCTCGCGGTTGTTCGTGGTGGACGCGCACTCGACGTCGACGGTGCCGTTCTGCACGAGCGGGATGCGGTTGGTGGACGTGGTGGGTTGCATGCGCACGGTGACATCGCGACCCACGGCGCGGCGCACGTCGTCGACGATGTGCTGGCAGAGGTCGACGCCGAACCCCACCGGAGCGCCCTGCCCGTCGAGGTACGAGAACGGCATCGACGTCTCGCGGAAACCCACCGCGATCTCGCCGGTCTGCCGCACCTTGTCGAGCGTGCCGACCGGCTCGGCACGTGCGAGGCCGACCACCAGGAACAGCCCCCAGAACATCCAGCTCCCGCGCATCCGTCACCTCCCCCGAGGACCTTCGCGGCACGGTCGTGTCGCCGGGCCGTCGCCACACATCGTACCGCGACCTGTCCGAATGGGAGAGGACGCAGGCGTCCGGAGGAACGTCGACAGACACACGGACACGCGGGAGAGTCGAGCCATCCCGGTTCGACATCGCTTTCCCATGACCACACCCGCCTCCTCCGACCGCCGCGACTTCCTCCAGGCCGCCGCCGCATTCGGCATCACCACGCTCGCAGGCCCCGCCGTGTCCGCCATCAAGTCCGACCGGC
The DNA here is from genome assembly GCF_002116905.1 of Piscinibacter gummiphilus. Taxonomy (NCBI): domain Bacteria; kingdom Pseudomonadati; phylum Pseudomonadota; class Betaproteobacteria; order Burkholderiales; family Sphaerotilaceae; genus Rhizobacter; species Rhizobacter gummiphilus. The sequence goes on along the minus strand of NZ_CP015118.1, from coordinate 1,690,755 downwards.
CCGCCGCCGACCTGATCCTGCGCAACGGCCGTGTCACGACCTTCGACCCGAAACACCCCGAGGCCACGGCGGTCGCGCTGAAGGACGGCCTCGTGATGGCCGTCGGCACCGACGCGCAGATGGCCAAGCTCGCCGACGACCGCACCCGCACCCTCGACGTGGGCCGCCGCCGCGTGATCCCGGGCCTCACCGATTCGCACAACCACATCATCCGCGGCGGGCTGAACCACAACCTCGAGCTTCGGTGGGACGGCGTGCGCCGCCTCGGCGCGGCGCTCGAGATGCTGCGCGAACAGGCACGCCGCACGCCCGCGCCACAGTGGGTGCGCGTGGTGGGCGGCTGGAGCGAGTTCCAGTTCGAGGAGAAGCGCCTGCCCACGCTGCAGGAGATCAACGAGGCCGCGCCCGACACGCCCGTGTTCGTGCTCAACCTCTACAACATGGCGATGCTCAACCGCGCCGCGCTGCGCGCGGTGGGCTACACGAAGGACTCGGCCCAGCCGCCGGGCGCCATCATCGAACGCGACGCGCGAGGCGAACCCACGGGCCTGCTGCTCGCCGAGCCGAATGCCTTCGTGCTCTACAACACGCTGAACATGGGGCCGAAGCTGAGCCCGGAGAACCAGGTCAACTCGACGCTGCAGTTCATGCGCGAGGAGAACCGCCTCGGCGTCACGTCCATCGGCGACGCGGGCGGCGGCTTCCAGAACTATCCCGACGACTACAACGTCATCGACACGCTCGCCCGCGAGAACAAGCTGACGGTGCGCATCGCCTACAACCTGTTCCCGCAGAAGGCGAAGTCCGAGCTCGCGGACTTCCAGCGCTGGGTGCGCAGCAGCAAGCCGGGCCAGGGCACCGACCTCTACAAGCTCAACGGCGCCGGCGAGATGCTCGCGTTCTCGGCGGCCGACTTCGAGGACTTCCTGCAGCCCCGCCCGGAGATGCCCGCGTCGATGGAAGGTGACCTCGAGGCCGTGGTGCGTTTCCTCGCCGGCAACGGCTGGCCGTGGCGCATGCACGCCACCTACAACGAGACCATCTCGCGCGCGCTCGACGTGTTCGAGAAGGTGCACCGCGACATCCCCATCGACCAGCTCGGCTGGTTCTTCGACCACGGCGAGACGGTCACGCCCGCGAACATCGAGCGCATCCGCAAGCTCGGCGGCGGCATCGCGGTGCAGAACCGCATGTCGATGCAGGGCGAGTACTTCATCCGCCGCTACGGACTGAAGGCCGCGGCCGAGACGCCGCCGGTCAAGCGCATGATCGAGATGGGCGTGCCCGTCACGCTCGGCACCGACGCCACCCGCGTCAACAGCTACAACCCGTGGCAGGCGATCTACTGGCTCGTGTCGGGCCGCTCGATCGGCGGCACGGTGCTGTACCCCGAGGAGCGCCGCCTCGACCGCCACACGGCCCTGTCGCTGATGACCGCGAACGGCGCCTGGTTCTCGCGCGACACGGGAAAGAAAGGCGTGCTCAAGCCAGGTGCGTTCGGCGACGTGGCCGTGCTGGACCGCGACGTGATGACGGTGCCGGAGGACGAGATCCAGGACACCACGTCCGTGCTGACCATCGTGGCCGGCAACGTGGTGCACGGCAGCGACGGCTTCGCGCCGCTCGCCCCGCCGCTGCCGCCCGCCTCGCCCGACTGGTCGCCGGTGCGCACGTACGGGGGCTACCAGGCGCGGGGCCGCGTGAAGCTCGGGGCGAGCACGGGCGATGCCCGCTACCACTACGCGGCGATGTGCGCCTGCGCCAGCGCGTGCCTCGTGCACGGCCATGGCCACACCACCGCGGCGCTGTCGCAGGTGCCGACGTCGGATCCGCAGTCGTTCTGGGGCGCGCTGGGCTGCGCCTGCGCGGTGTAGGCACACGTGCCTAAAATGCAGCGATCCCATCTCGAAGGAATCGCTGCATGAGGCCGTCGTCGAAATCCCTGCCACGCCGCGGCGTGATCGTGGCCGCGGCCCTCTCGCTGCTGGGTTGCGGGAACCTGGTGCCTGCCCAGGACCCCAACGCCCCCGTCATCACCGGCACGGCCTCGTACAAGGCCCGCGTGACGATGCCGGCGGCGGCGATCTTCGAGGCCACGCTGGAGGACGTGTCGCGGGCCGATGCCCCGGCCGTGGTGGTCGCCTCGGTGCGGATGGAACGTCTCGACCCGCCGCCGTTCCGCTTCCGCATCCCGTACGACCCGGCGAAGATCGTGCCGGGCCACCGCTACGTGGTGCGCGCGCGCATCACCCTCAACGAGGTGCTGCGCTTCACCACCGACACCGCCTACCCGGTGCTGGGGCCGGACGGCAACAAGCACGTGAAGCTCGAGATGACCGGCGACGGCGGCGGCTACCGCCCCCTGCCGGGCACCTGACCGCCCTCAGCGGCGGCGCCGGCGCTTCGGCGCCGCGGGTGGGGCCACGTTCGGGAACCACACCTTCGTCCAGAAGTCGATCGAGTCCTTCATGCCCTGGTCGATCGTGCGCCGCGTCTCGGCCGCGGCCTGCGCGCGGGCGTGGCTCGCCATCGTGTTGGCCCCGCTCAGCCACAGGCTGAGCCACGGGTTCTTCTTGAGCCAGGGATTCGCCATGACACACCTCCGGTTCGAACCCGGACATCGTAGGCACCGCGGAGCACGCCGTCTGTAGGACGGCGGCGGGTCAGGCCGACGCGCGCACGCTGCGCAGCAGCGAGCCCACCGTGCCCTTGACGAGCACCTGCGTAGACAACGCGGCCAGCACCGACAGCACGAAGGCCGGCAGGCGGCCCCATGCGGGCAAGGTCAGCGACAGCACGATGCAGAAGGCCGCGAACCCGGCCATGCCGGTGACCATGCCGCGCAGCAGGTTCACGGTGAACGCCGGCCCCTGCCCGCGATGCGAGGAGACGGCCAGCACCGTGGTGAGGACCGGGAAGGTGGTCACGAGGCCGCTCCAGGACGGCCCCAGGTCGGCCGCGGCCGTGGTGATCGCGAGGGTCAGCAGGGCCCCCATCACCATGCGCACCGCCAGGTCGCGGTTGGTCACGGGACGGGGCGGGGCCGAGGCCTCGACCGGGGGAAACAGCCGGGGCACGAGCGCGAGACCGCCCAGGGCCAGCACGGCCGACGCGACCCAGCCCGGCGCCCCCACCGAGAGGGAACCCACCACGGCCAGCCAGCCGAGGCCCGCGGCCAGCCACGCGAGCGGCCAGGACACGCGCCGGCAGGCATGGGCGTACGCGAGGTTGAACGCGAGCACCGCGGCGAGGCCCGCCAGCGCGGAGACGGCCGCCTGCACGCCGAAGCTGTCGCCGTGTTCGAGGGTGAGCACGAGCAGGATGGGACCCACCACCACCGGCAGGCCGGCCAGGCGGCCCGCCACGCGCGGACCCCAGCGCCGGCCGGCGAGCGAGGTGGCGAGGAGCAGCAGCGGGACGAGGAACAGCTTGAGCAGCAACATGAGCAGGGCGCATTGTGCCCTGCCCCGGGTTCGCGTGCCTGACGTCAGGCCGTCTCGACCCCTGGCGTGCGCACCGCCCACTGGTCGAGGCACCGCCGCAGCTGGGCCATGCCGAACGGCTTGGTCAGCACGCCGTCGGTGCCGGCGCGGCGGGACGCTTCCAGGTCCTCGGCCTCGGTGCTGGCCGTCATGGCGATCACGGGCAGCCGCCGGGCGCCTTCGGAACGCTCGCGCTCGCGCAGCGCGCGTGTGGCGGCCAGGCCGTCGAGCAGCGGCATCTGCAGGTCCATCAGCACGAGGTCGAAGCGTTCGAGGGCCAGCGCGTCGAGCGCACGCTGGCCGTCCCCGGCGAGCACGCAGGCCACGCCCGCGTCGTGCAGCATCGCCTGCACGATCACCTGGTTGACGGGGTTGTCGTCGGCCACCAGCACCCGCGCGCCGCGGGCGGCGCACAACTCGGCAACCGGCGCCGGCTCGGATGGCTGGTTCGACACCGGGTCGAGCACCAGTTCGAGGGCCTTGCGCCGCACGGGCTTGTAGAGCGGCTCGCCCGCGTTCAGCGCGCCCACGAGCGTGTCGGCACCGAGCGGCGCGAGCACCACCACCCGCCGGCCCGCGGCCTGCTGCGCGGACATCCATCCCGGCACGTCGGCCAGCCCCTGCAGCAACGGGGCATCGACGAGCAGCAGCTGACCCGCCACGGGCGCCCCGTCCGGCAGGCCGTCGGTGACGGCGGGTTCGAGGCCGATCTCGTTGAGCAGTGCGCGCAGGTGGCGCTGCAGGCCCTCGCTGGCGGTGGCGAGCAGCACGTCCTCGCGGCGTTTCGGCATCGTCCACTCGGCCGGCCCCTGCTCGATGGCGAACGGCACGGTCAGCGCGAAGGTGCTGCCCTTGCCGGGCGTGCTGCACACGTCGACGCGCCCCCCCATCATGTCGGCCAGCTCGCCACAGATGGCCAGGCCGAGGCCCGTGCCGCCGTAGCGGCGGGTCACGGAATCGTCGGCCTGCGTGAACGCACGGAACAGGCCGGCGATCTGCGCGGGGGTCATGCCGATGCCGGTGTCGGCGACCTCGATGCGGACGCGGCACCGGTTGGCGCCTTCCGCGGGATCACGCTCGTCCACGCCCTCGAGCGAGAGGTGCACGTGCACCCCGCCCACCCCGGTGAACTTCACGGCGTTGCCCACGAGGTTGTTGACGATCTGGCGCAGGCGCGTGGGGTCGCCCACCACCGAGCGTGGCACGTCGGGGCTGCAGCTCGAGGTGAGCTCGATGCCCTTCGCGAAGGCCTGGGTCGAGAACAGCTCGTTCGCGTCGAAGACCAGGCTGCGCAGGTTGAACGCGCGCGGCTCGAGCTGCACCTTGCCGGCCTCGATCTTGGCCCAGTCGAGGATGTCGTTGACCAGCGCCAGCAGCGTTTTCGCGCTCTGGTGCTGCAGGCCCAGCAGCTGCGCGCGCTGCGCCTCGGACGTGCGAGCGGACTGCATCAGCTCGGCCGCGCCGATCACGCCGTTGAGCGGGGTGCGGATCTCGTGGCTCATGTTCGCGAGGAAGCGCACTTTCACCGCGGCGGCCTCGTTCGCACGCTGCGTGGCCTCGGCCAGCGCCTGGCGCAGACGGTGGTTCCAGTGGACGCCGAGGCACACGCACAGGCACAGCACGAGCGACGAGCCGATCACCGCGATGGTCATCTGGCCGTGTCCGGTGCCGGCGATCATCAGCAACGAGCGCGACGTCTGCACGTCCTGGTCGGCGAGCCACAGCGTGTGCGCGAACAGGGCCAGGAACAGCACCGCCCCGAGCCGCATGGACCCCGCCAGCACGGCCAGCACCGGCGGCAGCACCATCCACCACAGCGCCGACGAATAGAGGCCCAGCTGGAACAGCGTGGCCACGCCGTACGCCGCGAACAGCACGACGTTGAGCCCGTCGAGCGCCGTGCGGTAACGCCGCGTCCACAGGCCCAGCCCCAGCGCCGCCACGGACGAGAGGGTGACGGTCAGGCTGATCCACGGGAAGTTCGGGTAGCCCGCGAGGTGCAGGTAGCCGAGGTAGAACGTGCCCACCGCGAAGAACAGCGCGCACTGGAGCCACAGCATCCGCCGATGCACCTCGAGGTCGAGGCGATCGGGAAAGGCCGGATCGGTGTCGGCGGGAGCGGCGGGCATCTGGGGTGGAGCGGATCGGCCGTGAGGGTCGGTCGATTCTGCGGCACCCCGCCGCCGGCCGGAGTGATGTAAATCACCGAGAAGGCCGCCGACCGTGGGAACTTCACGCGCCGGCCCGGAACCTGGCGGCCACGGTGGCGATCACCGCATTGCGCCGCTCGAGCGGCGCCTTCCCGCCGGTCAGGTACACCGCCACCACCACCGGCGGACGGCCCGGCGGCCAGAACACGCCCACGTCGTTGGCGCTGCCGTTGGAACCCGTGCCGGTCTTGTCGGCCAGGCGCCAGCCCGCCGGCAGGTCCTTGCGCAGGCGTTCGCCGCTCGTCTGCGTGCCCAGCATCCACGCGGTCAGCTGCTGGCGGGAGGCCGGCTTCAGCACGTCGCCCAGCAGCACCGCGCGCAGCGTGCGGGCCATCGCGGCCGGCGTGGTGGTGTCGCGCGGGTCGCCCTCGCGGGACTCGTTCAGCGCGGGTTCGGTGCGGTCCAGGCGGGTCGCCGGGTCCCCCGCCGAGCGGGCGAACGCGGTGACGGCGGCCGGGCCGCCATAGGTGGCGAGGATCAGGTTGGCCGCGGCGTTGTCGCTCAACGCGATCGTGGCGTCGCACAGCTCGCCGAGGGACAGCGAGCCGCCCACGTGTTTCCCGGTGGTGGGCGAGTGGTCGAGGATGTCGGCCGCCGACACGGGCAGCTGGCGCTCCAGCGATTCCTCGCCGGCATCCACGCGCTGCAGCACTTTCGCCGCGGCCAGCCACTTGAACGTGCTGCACATCGGGAAGCGCTCGTCGAGGCGGCGGCCCGTGAGCCCACCCGTCGCGGAGTCGAGCACGGCCACGCCGAGCCGCCCGCCCACCGTGCGCTCCAGATCGGCCAGCCCCGAGGTTTTCTGGGCGCTGGCACCCAGGCTCCACCCGGCCAGCGCCAGTCCGGCGGCCGCGTTGAAGATCCGTCGATCCATCTCGTTCTCTCCTGTGTCGTTGTCGATGGGGACGCACGATAGCGATCGACCCCGGCGGGGACAAACGGGCATTTTTCAGGCGAGCCCATTGAAAAACTTGGGTCTCGGTCGCCAGAATGGCGGCATGCACCTGCCCCTCAACGCCCTGCGCGCCTTCGAGACGTCCGCCCGCCACCTGAGCTTCACGAAGGCGGCCATCGAGCTGAACGTGACGCAGACGGCGGTGAGCCAGCAGGTGAAGAACCTCGAGTCGCGCCTGGGCGTGGTGCTGTTCCGGCGGCTGCCGCGCGGCCTCGCGCTCACCGACGAAGGCCTCGCGCTGCTGCCCGTGCTGGCCGACAGCTTCGGGCGCATCGGCGCGGTGCTGGGCCAGTTCGAGGACGGGCGCTTCCGCGAGTCGCTCACCGTGGCGGCCGTCGGCACGTTCGCGGTCGGCTGGCTGATGCCGCGGCTCGACGCGTGGCGGCGCCAGCATCCCTTCGTGGACCTGCGGCTCTTCACGAACAACAACCGCGTGGACCTCGCAGGCGAAGGCCTCGACTTCGCCGTGCGGTTCGGCGACGGCGCGTGGCACGGCACCGAGGCCGACCCGCTGCTCGAGGCGCCGCTCTCGCCGGTGTGCGCCCCGGCGGTGGCCGAGCGCCTGCACCATCCCGCGGACCTCGCGCGCGAGACGCTGCTGCGTTCATACCGGGCCGACGAATGGGCCCACTGGTTCGCGGCCGCGGGCCGGCCCTGCCCGCTGCTGCGCGGCCCCGTGTTCGATTCGTCGACGACGATGGCCGCCGCCGCGGCGGCCGGTGCGGGGGTGGCGCTGCTGCCGCCGGCGATGTTCGCGACAGACCTCGCCGACGCGCGCCTCGTCCGGCCCTTCGCCCACGAGGTGGTCACGGGACGCTACTGGCTCACGCGCTTGAAGTCGAAGCGGCCGACACCGGCGATGCGGGACTTCCGCGACTGGCTGCTGGCCGAAGTCGCCGCCTAGAAGTGCGTCGTGACGGCGTCGACGACACGGTAGTCGGCGTCCACCACGGGCATCCACGGCCACTTGTCGAACGTGGTGCACGGGTGCGAGATGCCGAGGCCCACGCGTTCGCCCACCACGGGGGCGAACGGCTCGTCCGCGGGATCCCACCGCAGGTAGGCGTGCTGGTCGTTGAGCGCGTCGATGCGCCAGCTCGCGGGCACGGGCGACGCGGTGCGCGCGCCGCGCGCGGCGCGGAACTGGGGGATGGGCATCGTCATGTCGAAGGAGAGGTCGCGCTTGCCGGCCGCGACGATCGCGAGGCCGGGTTCGGGGCTCGACTGCACCGCGGCCCACACCTCGAGCGCGGGCTTCAGCGTGCTGTCGCAGACGCAGCCGAGGCGGGCCTCCACCTCGTGCACCATGCGCCGGTAGAAGCCGTGGTCGTGCGTGATGTAGCACCCCGAGCGCAGCAGCCCGCGCACGCCGCGGCCGAGCGTCGGCACGAGCCGGCCCGCCACCAGGTCGAAGATCGCGGAGCCTCCGGCGGACATCAGCACCTCGTCGGTGTCGAACAGCCCCGCCGTGTCGCAGAACACGGCGAGCGCCTCGACGCGGTCCATCAGCGCGTTCGCGTAGGCCTCGTCGGCAGCGCGGTCGCCCCGGGCACCGAGCCCCTCGTAGCATTCGATGCCGACGAGGTTCACCGCGGTGCTGGCATGCAGCCGCGTGGCCAGCGCCTCGCCCTCGGCCGCGGAACGCACGCCGGTGCGGCCGCCGGGCACCCCCACCTCGATCAGTGCCTCGAACGGCTCGGACGGCGGGCGGCGCGCGCGCCACGCCTCGACGAGGTCCAGCTGCGCGAGCGAGTCGACGAGGAACACGACCCGCAGGCCCGCGTGGTCGCGGCGCAGCTGCTGGATGCAGGCGAGATCGGCATCCGCGAACACCTGGTTCGCGATCAGCGTGTTGCGCACGCCGGCCGCCACGCCCACCGCGAGTTGCGTGACGTTGGCGAACGTGATGCCCCAGGCCCCGGCGTCGAGCTGGCGCGCGAAGAGCTGCGGCGACATCGTGGTCTTGCCGTGCGGCGCCAGGTCCACCCCCCAGCGCGACGCGCGCCGCTGCATCCAGGCCACGTTGTGCTCCAGCGCCTCGCGCTTGAGCACCGCGACCGGCAGTGGCAGGTCGTCGGCGAGCACGTTCCAGCCGAGCTGGGCCACCTCGCTGCGGCGCATCAGGCGCTGGCCGTGCGGGAAACCCTTCATGCCGGACTGCAGCAGCGGGTCGAGCAGGTCGTCGGGGGTCATGGGGACATCATCGCCGGTTGAGGAATGGGGGACAAGGACACACGGTCATCGCGGCGAGCGCGACCTCAGTTCGCGAACGCGATCACGTTCTTCAGGAACACGCAGGGCACGTCCCCCTCGTTGAGGTACTCGTACCCGGTGTCGGTGGGGAACAGGTGGGACCGCCCGGCCCCCAGCGCCAGCTTGCGGCGCCCGATCTTCAGGGTCAGCGTGCCGTCGGCGATGTAGAGCATCTCGTGGAACCCGGCGGGGTCGGTCGTGGCCACGTACCGTTCACCCGCCGCCAGCCGCCACTCCCACAACTCGAACGCCCCCTGGCCCAGCTGGTGGCTCTGCAGCAGCGTGGCGTGGCTGCCCTCGCGTTCACCACGCCAGGCGAGCACCGGAGCCTCGCCGCCGGCGGCGGGGCGGATCAGCTCCGCGAACGTGACCCCCAGCACCCGCGCGAGGCGGTCGAGCGTGGCGAAGCTGACGTTGGCGTCACCGGCTTCCAGCGACACCAGCATGCGGCGGCTCACGCCCGAGGCGTCGGCGAGCGCCTGCTGGCTCAGGCCCCGCGCGGCACGGGCCGCGCGCAGGTTGTCCGACAGATGCTGAAGGACTTCGAGGGAACTGCCGGTCATGTGCGCAGTATACTGCCCATCCTTGCGCAGTTTATTGCGCAATCCCCGCCATGAACACTTCCGCCACCCTGCCCGCTCCCGCCGCCTCCGCCCCGCACCACCGCCGCGAGGCCGTGCTCGTCTTCATCACGATGCTGTGGGGCGGCACGTTCCTCGCCGTGCACAACGCGCTGCAGTGGAGCGGGCCGTTCGCGCTGGTGGGCGTGCGCTTCGGACTGGCCGCGCTGATGCTCGCGGTGTTCCTGCGAGGCAAGCTGCTGAAGATCACGGCGCACGAGCTGCGCGTGGGCGCGCTCATCGGCACCGCGCTCTTCTTCGGCTACTCGCTGCAGTGCATGGGGCTCGAGACCATCTCCAGCAGCAAGTCGGCGTTCCTCACGGCGCTGTACGTGCCCATGGTGCCGCTCGTGCAGTGGGTGTGGCAGAAGCGTGCGCCGTCGGTGGCCGCGTGGATCGGCATCGCGCTCGCGTTCGCCGGCACGGTGTGCCTCGCCGACCCCACGGCGCTCGACTGGCAGTTCGGCATCGGCGAGGCGCTCACCATCACGGCGGCGCTCGCCATCGCCTTCGAGATCATCCTGCTGAGCCGCTTCGCCCACGGCTGCGACCCGTCGCGGCTCGCGTTCGTGCAGATGGTGTTCGTGGGCACGGCCTGCGCCGCGGTGTCGGTGGTGCGCGGCGAGGGCATGCCCGAACTGCACCCCACGTTCGTGTTCACCCTCGTCGGGCTGGCCGCCGCCACCGCCTTCATCCAGTTCGCCATGAACTGGGCACAGCAGGTGGTGTCGGCCACGCGCGCGACGCTGATCTACTCGCTCGAACCGGTGTGGGCCGGGCTCGTGGGCCGCATCGCGGGCGAACAGTTGGGGCCGCTCGGGATCACCGGCGGCGTCCTCATCGTGCTCGGCCTGGTCGTGACGTCCCGCAAACCGGCGACGACCGAACACCCTGCCTGATCAGGCGGTGATGCGCCGCAGCGACTCCACCGTGCGCACCGCGGCCACGGCCGCCTCGGCGCCCTTCTTCACGAAGTGTTCGCTGAAGTAGCGGCGGTGTTCCTCGTGCTCGTGGAAGTGGTGCGGCGTGAGCACGGCCGACATCACGGGCACGCCGGTGTCGAGCTGCACGCGCATCAGCGCCGACACCACGGTGTCGGCCACGAAATCGTGGCGGTAGATGCCGCCGTCGACCACGAGGGCCGAGGCCACGATCGCGGCGTAGCGGCCGGTCTCGGCGAGGCGCTTGGCGTGCAGCGGGATCTCGAAGGCGCCGGGCACGCCGAAGACGTCGACCGCATCGGCGGGAAGCCCCAAGCGGCCCAGTTCGGCGAGGAAACCTTCGAGGGCACGCTCGACGATGTCGGCATGCCACTGGCCATGCACGAACGCGAAGCGGGGACGTTGGGAGGAGGAGGCAACAGACTGATTCATGGTGTTCTTCAATGAACGACAAAGGCCAGAATCAGGGCGCACGAGTCCGCCACGCCACGGGCGGCGCCCGGCAGGGAGCCACCATGGTGATGGAGGACGTCGCGCTCTCTTTCATCCGGACTGTGACCGTCGGCCCCGGGATCCAACCGGGTCTGCTGACCCCGGCACGGGGAGTGCCGGGCGCTCGCGGGCTTGTGCGAACGAGTCGCCATCACCGCCGGTGGGGAATTCCGCCCCGCCCTGAGAACGCAGCGGCGGGTTCGCACCCGCCACGGGCCGATGATAACGGACCTGCGGAAAACCCGCAGTCCGCCACGTGACACCGGTCAATCGCCCGTCACAGGAACATGCCACCCGACGCCTCGACCCGCTGGCCGTTGATCCAGCGGCTGTCGGCCGACAGCAGCGCCGACACGGCCTGCCCGATGTCATCCGGCAGGCCCACGCGGCCGAGGGCCGTCTGCGCGGCGATGCCCGCGTTCATCTGCGCGTTGTCGCGCACCACGCCGCCGCCGAAGTCGGTCTCGATGGCGCCGGGAGCGAGCGTGTTCACGCGGATGCCGCGGGCGCCCAGTTCCTTCGCCTGGTAGCGCGTCAGCACCTCGATGCCCCCCTTCATCGCCGCGTACGCGGCGAAGCCCGGCAGCGTGAACCGCGCGAGGCCGGTGGACACGTTGAGGATCGCCCCGCCGTCGGCGATCAGTGGCAGCAGCGCCTGCGTCAGGAAGAACGGGCCCTTGAGCTGGATGCGCATCAGCTCGTCGAACTGGGCCTCGGTGGTGTCGGCGAAGGCCGCGTGGATGCCGATGCCGGCGTTGTTGACGAGGTGGTCGAACGCCGTGCGCTGCCACGTGGCGGCCAGCACCTGCTTCACGCGTGCCGCGAACGCGGGGAACGACGCGCTGTCGCCCACGTCGAGGGACAGCGCCACCGCGCGGCGGCCGAGCGCCTCGATGGCCACCACCACCTCGTGCGCGGCGGCCTCGCTGCCGCGGTAGGTCAGCACGATGTCGTGGCCGCGGGCGGCCAGCGCCAGCGCGGCGTTGCGGCCGAGGCCGCGGCTGCCGCCGGTGACGAGGGTGATGGGGTGTTGGGTGCTGGTCATGTCGGTGCCTCGATGAGGTGATGAGTCGGTGCATGCACTGTAGGAAGTGCACCGCTGCGGATAAAGTCGCGAGGCCCGATCTCACCGTTCAGCCAGCGAGAACAAACAGCCCATGGAACTCGACGCCCTGCGCACCTTCGTCAAAGTCGCGGAACTGGCGAGCTTCACGCGCGCGGCGGAGCAGCTGGGCATGCCCAAGGCGCGCGTGTCGACCACGGTGCAGGGGCTCGAGACGCAGCTGGGCACCCGACTGCTCCACCGCACCACGCGCAGCGTGCGCCTCACGCCGGACGGGGAGGCCTTCGTCGAACGCGCGGCGGCGCTGCTGGCCGACGCCGAGCAGGTGCAGTCGATGTTCCAGCAGGGCCCGGGAAGCCTCAAGGGCCGGCTGCGCATCGACCTGCCCACGCGCATCGCACGCACCGCGGTGATCCCGCGCCTGCCCGAGTTCCTCGCGCTGCACCCCGGCCTCGCCATCGAACTGAGCACCACCGACCGGCGCGTCGACGTGATCGACGGCGGCTTCGACTGCGTGTTGCGCATCGGCACGCTCGACGACTCCAACCTCGTCGCGCGGCCCGTGGGCCACATGCGCATGGTGAACTGCGCGAGCCCGGCCTATCTCGAGGCGTTCGGCACGCCGAAGCGCCTGGACGACCTGGCGCACCACCGCCTCGTGCGCTACTCGCAGACGCTCGACGCACGGCCTCCGGGCTGGGAGTACCCCGACGGCAAGGGCTGGAAGCTGCTCGACATGGACGGGGTCATCACCGTCAACAACACCGATGCCTACGAAGCGGCGTGCCTCGCGGGCCTCGGGCTGATCCAGGCTCCGCTGGTGGGCATGACGCAGCACCTCGCCGAAGGCCGGCTCGTGGAGGTGCTGCCGAAGTGGCGCGCAAAGCCGATGGCCGTGTCGCTGCTGTACCCCGGACGCCGCAACCTGCCGCGGCGCGTGGCCGTGCTGATGGACTGGCTGGTGGAGGTGCTGGCGCCCTACGTGAGCGCCGGCCGGTGAAGGTCAGGCCAGGCCGGCCGTCACCTGCTTGCAGACGTTGCGCCCCACGTCGGTGAGGCGGAGGCTGCCGCCGTTCCATTCGAACCAGTCGAGGGCGATGTAGTCCTCGATGTCGGAGGGGGCGATGTCGGAGGCCCGGCGTTTCTTCAGGAGGTCCACGGTGTCGAGCAGGGCATTGCGCAGCGCCTCGCGGCGGGGCTCGGACAACGAACTGGAAAGCCGGAACATGGGGTCTCCTGATGTTTCGGCCCACGATACCACTTCCGCATGACAGCCCCGTACCCCTCTCGCGGAGGATCAGTACCCCCGTTCGTGCGATATCACACCATCGATCGGTTCCGATCGTTCGAGCGCACCGATCTTGAATGCGATCTGCGCGACGGACTCGCGCCGCAGCGTCATCGCGGCGACGTGTGGCGTGAGCGCGATGCGCGGGTGGCGCCAGAACGGGTGGTGCGGCCGCGCCGGTTCGTCGCGGCAGACGTCGAGCGCCGCACCGGCGAGGTGACCACTCGCCAGCGCCTCGAGCAGGTCCGACTCGACCACGTGCGCGCCACGCGCGACGTTGATGAAGTACGCCGGCGACCGCAGGCCCGCGAACACCTTGGCGTCAATGAGGTCGCGCGTGTCGGCCGTGAGCGGCAGCACGTCGACCAGCACCCGCGTGCGCGCGAGGAACGGGGCGAAGCCGGACGGTCCCGAGAACGTCTCGACGCCCGCCAACTCGCGCGGCGAACGGGTCCAGCCGGCCACCGGGAAGCCCAGTGCACGGACGGCCTGCGCCACGGTCTGCCCCAGCGCGCCGAGGCCCAGCACACCCACCGGCCAGTCGGCCTTGCGTTCGGACGGCAGCGGCTGCCAGGTGCGGCCGGCCTGCAGCGCGGCGTAGGTGTCGAAGCGGCGGAAGTACCGCAGCAGCGCGTGCACGACGTAGTCGGCCATCTGCTCGCCCATGCCCGCGTCTTCGAGGCGCACCACCGGCACGCCCGACGGCAGCGCGAGCGACAGCAGCGCATCGACGCCCGCGCCCGCGGCGAAGATGGCCTTGAGGCGCCGGTGCCGGTCGAAGAAGTGCTGCGGCGCGCGCCACACGACGGCGTAGTCGGCGTCCAGCCCTGCGTCGCCCTCGTCGCCCACCACCACCGCGCCGGGCAGCGCCTGCGCGAGGTCGTCGATCCACGGCCGCGCCTCGGCGGGGCCCGCCCCGAAACTGCACACGATCTTCACGCCCGGCCCCTTCGTTTTGCTGGAGGGACGATGCTACCCCTGCGCGCGGGCCGCGAGGGCGGCGCCATCGCCCCCTTCGCGGCCTGCTTCAGCGCCGCGAGCGCGGGCGCCACGACGGCCTCGTCGGCCCCTTCGGCGAACACCGCGTAGGCGGGGTACAGGAACTCCGGCGCGCCCGGCACCCGGTGCAGTCGGCCGTGCTCCAGGTGCCCCCGCACCACCGCCTGGCGGATGTAGCCCGACCCGCCGGCCGCGAGGATGTACTCGCGCCCAAGCGGACCGAGCCCCGCGATGACACCGGCGTTGCCGAGTTCGGGGAACGCGAGCGCGTGCTGCGCAGCGAACTCCGGCCCCCAGTCCACGTACACGTAGTCGGACGGGTCGATGGCCCGGCGCCCGCGGCGCGTCGTGACGAGCACGAGCTTCTCCTCGATCAGCAGCTCGATGCGCAGGCCCGGCCTCTGCTGCGGCGCGTACACCACCGCGATGTCGAGCGACCCGGCCATCACCTGCTCGATCAGGTCGGCGGGGAACCCCACCTCGGTGCGCAGCGCGAGCTGCGGCGCGTCGGTGCGCATGCGCAGCAGCCAGTCGAGCAGCAGCGGGTCCCACAGGCTCATCTCGCAGCCGATGGTGAGCACCGAGCTGCGGCCCGCGGGCACCGCGACCTGGTGGCGCGCGCGTTCCCACACCTGCACGAGCTGCCGCGCGTGCCGCACGAACTGCTCGCCGGCCGGGGTCAGCGTGGCGCCCGCCTTGTTGCGCACGAAGAGGCGTGCGCCGAGTTCGTCCTCCAGTGAACGCACGCGCGCACTGACGGCGGTCTGCGTGACGTGCAGCCGCTCGGCCGCGCGCAGGAAGCTGCCGGCGGCGACGATCTCGAGGAAGGTGCGGGCGAGGGAGATGTCCATGAAACGAGCCTTTCAGTGCAACATTCTTGCATTTAACCGCCAATGGAATTCGCTTTACTGGATTCTTGCGCTTCGGGAAGATCAGGTCACCACAACAAGGAGACCGCCATGAACTTCATGAGCCATCCCACCGGTACGCCGCTGCAAGCGCCTCCGCGGATGCCCGTTCCTCCCACGGCGCCCCAGCCGACCCAGGCCCACGCCGAGGCGGCACGCCAGGCCGCCCTGGTGGCCGAACGCCGCACGCTGCGCGAATCGGCCGATGCGCTCGCGGGCGCGTCGGGCGTCTGACGCGGGGAAGACCCGCACGGCGACATGCCGGGTGCTGGCGCCGCCAGCACCCGTGAGTTAACCTGTTGGCTTATCTTTGGCGGTACCACCGGTGCCGCCGTTCCCCTGACCCCGTCGCACAGGAGAATCCGATGAGCCCCACCCCCAGCCTGAAGCCGGCCAGTGACCTGGCCGCGCTGACCCACCGCCGCTTCCCCAACGAAACCCCGGCCTACCGCGAGGCGCGTGTCGCGCTGCTCGCGGAGGAGATCGAACTGCGCCGCCACGTCGAACGCGTGGCCGCACAACGCCGCGCGCTGCCCCTGGGCGGCGAAGTGCCGGAGGACTACACGTTCGTCGGCGAACAGGGCCCCGTGAAGCTGGCGCAGCTGTTCGGCCCGCACGACACCCTCGTCACCTACAACTGGATGTTCGGCCCGCAACGCGAGCGCCCGTGCCCCATGTGCACCTGCCTGCTGGGTGCACTGGACGGCGAGTCGCCCGACATCCTGCAGCGCGTGGGCTTCGCCGTGATCGCCCGCTCGCCCATCGAGCGCCTCACCGCGTTCAAGCGCGAACGGGGCTGGCAGCACCTTCCCGTCGTGTCGTCCGGCGCGAACAGCTTCAACCGCGACTACGCCGACGAGGACCCTGCGAAGGGCGAGGACAACGCCGGCTTCTGCGTGTTCCAGAAGGAAGGTGGCCGCATCTTCCTCACCTATGCCGACGAGATGGGCTTCGACATGGCCGACCCCGGCCAGGACCCGCGCGGCCCGGTCGACATCATGCCGATCTGGCACCTGTTCGACCTGACGCCGGGCGGGCGCGATCCGAAGTGGTATCCGAAGCTGTCGTACTAGACCGAGCCCGTCCCGAGCTCCGGCCTTTGCCCGAGGGACACATGCTGCCCTTTACAAGAGATGACCGGTCATCTTATAGTGACCGCACATCGGATCCTTGCCGCCGTTCGCAAGCTGATGTACATCATTTCAAGGAGCACCCATGGGATCATTCAAAGGCGTTCGTGTCACCCAGGCCGACGGCAAGCTGACAGCCTCCGTCGTGTCGCTCGACGACACCGACCTGGACCCGGGCGACGTGACCATCGCCGTCGAGTACTCGACCGTCAACTACAAGGACGGTCTGGCCATCACCGGACTCGGCGGTTTCATCAAACGCTTTCCGATGACGCCGGGCATCGACCTGGCCGGCACCGTGCTCGAGTCGTCCCATCCCGGCTTCAAGGCCGGCGACAAGGTCGTCCTCAACGGCCGCGAGGCGGGCGTGACGCACCACGGAGGTTTCGCCCAACGCGCCCGCGTGCCGGGGGACTGGCTCGTCAAGCTGCCATCCGGCATCTCGACGCGCCAGGCGGCCGCCATCGGCACCGCCGGGTTCGCGGCCATGCTGTGCGTGCTCGCGCTGGAGCGGAACGGCGTAACGGGCGGCCAGGTGCTGGTGACCGGCGCGGCAGGCGGTGTCGGCTCGGTGGCGATCGCCCTTCTCGCGAAGCGCGGATACCGGGTGCTCGCATCGACCGGGCGGGCATCCGAGGAGGCCTATCTCCGCAACCTCGGCGCAGCCGAGATCATCGATCGCTCGACCCTGTCCGCCGCGGCGGAACGCCCTCTGGGCATGGAACGCTGGGACGGCGCGGTGGACACGGTGGGCAGCCACACGCTGGTGAACGTGCTGGCCCAGACACGGTACGGCGGGGCCGTGGCCGCCTGCGGCCTGGCGCAAGGCATGGACCTTCCGGGCAGCATGGCGCCGTACATCCTGCGCGGCGTGACGCTCGCGGGCATCGACACGGTCAACGCACCGATGCGCGCGCGCGAGCAGGCCTGGGCGCGGCTCGCCACGGACCTCGACGGCAGCCTGCTGGAAGGCATGACCTCGACGGTCGGCCTGGATGGCGCCGCGGCGAAAGCGGTGCAGGTCCTGCAAGGCGCGGTGCGCGGCCGGACCCTGGTCGACGTGAATCGTTGAACATCCCGCGCGCGCCGGCGGGATGGGCAAGCCCACGACGCTCGCAGCCCCGCTGCTCGGGAGACGGACGTGACATCGGAGGCTCCCCTGTCTTACTCCCGGATGCTGGTGCGGGCCCAACGACGGCACGCACGGCGTACCGCTGGCGCGCCTTCCGTCCGGGTCGTTGAACCACCGGCGGGCGAGACCGACGTCGCGCAGCCTGCATCCGTCGCGGCAGCAGTGCAGTGCCATGGCGGAGATCTGCCGCGCTGCGGCTCCACTTCGCTCGAAGACTGCGACGCGGCTGGGTGACCACCTCGCGGATGTCGGTCCGCGAGCGGTTCGCTCATCCTTCCAACCCTTGAGGAAATACCATGTCCGACTCCAGCAAGACCGCGGTCATCACCGGAGCCTCTTCCGGCATCGGGGCCGTCTATGCCCAACGCCTGGCCGCACGCGGGCACGACCTGATCCTCGTGGCCCGGCGCCTGGACCGCCTCGAGAAACTCGCCCACGAACTGTCGAGCGCCCATGGCGTGCGGGTCGAGACCCTCGCGGCAGACCTCGGCACCGACTCGGGGGTCTCGGGCATCGAGAAGGTGCTCGCCTCCGACAAGCGCATCGGCATGCTCGTGAACAACGCGGGCGTTGCCCGGCTGGCGCCCCTTGCCGGCGCCACGGCGGAGGACGCGATGTCGCAGGTGTCGCTGAACATCGCCGCGCTGACGCGCCTGACCCGCGCGGTGCTGCCCGGATTCCTCGCGCGGAACCAGGGCACCATCGTCAACGTGGCGTCCGTCCTGGCGATCCAGTCCCTCCCCATCAGCGCGGTCTACAGCGGCACCA
This sequence comes from Piscinibacter gummiphilus, assembly GCF_002116905.1. Classification (NCBI taxonomy): domain Bacteria; kingdom Pseudomonadati; phylum Pseudomonadota; class Betaproteobacteria; order Burkholderiales; family Sphaerotilaceae; genus Rhizobacter; species Rhizobacter gummiphilus. Next base: position 1,672,514 of record NZ_CP015118.1, on the reverse strand, counting down.
AGGCGTACGTGCTGGCCTTCACGCGCGCGCTTCAGGCGGAACTCGCCTCCACGGGGGTGAAGGCACAGGTGCTTCTTCCGGGGGTCACGGCCACCGACCTCTGGTCCGAAGGCATTTCGGGCGTGCCGCTCTCGGTGTTGAACCAGGACAGCGTGATGTCGACACCCGACCTGGTCGATGCCGCGTTGCGCGCACTCGATGAAGGCGAAGCGGTCACCTGGCCCTCGGTGGAAGACGCGCAGCTCTGGACCGACTTCGAACAGGCGCGGGCACGGCTGTTCGCCGCGACCCAGACGGGGCGACCCGCGTCGCGATACCGGGCAGGATGACCCGGCGGCGTGTCCCGATGGGGCACGTCGACAGCTCCACCCGCGGTGCGAGACAATCGCGTTTTACTCCGCAGGTACAGCATGGGACAACCCAACGTTCGTGAGCGACTCGTCGAAGCATCGCTGGATGTCTTCCAGTCGCTTGGCTTCAACGGCTCCAGCGTGCAGGACTTGACCGACGCGGCGGGCGTTCCCAAGGGCTCGTTCTACAACCACTTCGCGGGCAAGGAAGACCTCGCCCTCGCCGCGTTGGCGCTCTACATCGAACGCAGCGGGGTCGAGGTTCTCCGCGACAAGCGGCTCCAACCCATCGAACGCCTGAAGCGCCATTTCCGCACGAACTGGAAGACCGCCAAGGACCGAGGCTACAAGGCGGGCTGCTACCTCGGCACAATGAGTTCCGAGATCGCCGACACGCACGAGAAGTCGCGCGAGGCGTTCCTCGGCGTCTTTCGGGCGTGGACCGGGCTGATCGCGGAGGCCATCGGCGAAGCACAGGCGAAGGGGGACATCGCGCAGGCCGGAGATCCCGCCCTGCTGGCCCGCTTCGTGCTGAATGCATGGCAAGGAACGCTGGTGCGAATGAAGGTCGTCCGGAGCGAGGAACCGCTCAAGGACTTCAACACCCTCGTGTTCGACGTCCTCCTGAAGTAGCAGGCGTCGCCAGGCCACGTCCGGCGGCCTACAGCAGCGTCTCGCTGATGAACGGGAACAGCGTGAAGATCTTCAGGCGGGTCACCCAGTCCACGCCGGGCTCGTCGACGTGGACGACTTCCTTGCCATCACGGTGCTCGACCCATTCGATGTCCTGCGTTTCGGGCGACAGCCTCAGCCGGTACATGCCCATGGCATGCAGGCGGTCGATCAGGCCGGCCACGTCCGCTGCGAATTCCGGGCTGTCCACGAGCACGCCGATTTCGGTGTTCACGCGCGAGGAACGGAAGTCCATGTTCATCGAACCGACGAACGTCCATCGACGGTCGATGACTGCTCCCTTGACGTGCAGTCGCCCCGAGGTTGTCGCCAGGTGCCGCGGGCGGCGGTCCTTCCCGGCATCGAGCACCTCGGGACTCACCTCGTGGACCTGGACCCCCATCTTCAGCAGCGGCTTCCGATATCGGGCGAACGCCGCACTCACATAGGGTTCGTCGTTGGCCGCGAGGGAATTGGTGACCAGCGTGACGGCGACGCCCTGCTGCCGGCCCCGCCCGATGTTCTCCATTCCGAGCTTGCCCGGCACGAAGTACGGCGACACGAGGAGCAGATCTTCCCGGGCCCGGTTGATGGCGTCCAGCACCTGGGAGGTGACCGTCGTCGAGTCGGCCCCTGATTCGGCTTGCCCCGACACCTTCTCGGGATCGTCGGCGAAGACCTGGATCCTGGCCCGAACCATCTTGAGGGGCGGATGCCCGATGTCCCCCGAGAGCGGGCCGTAGCCGAGAAGATCCCGCTCCGACGGGGCCAGCCCGGGCGCCGCTGCGGCGAATTCCTTCGTCGACACGTCGAACGCGATCCGGCGCGCCATCTCGTCCGGCAGGCCGGGCTCGAGTTCGGAGACGTCGAACACACGGGGGCTGTTCCAGTAGGCGTCGAACGCGGCGGCGAGTTCGGGCACCGCGGCACCCGCGATCAGCAGGTCGAAGTCGATGAAGTTGCCATCGGTGCTTCGCAGGAAATATTCGTCGGCGATGTTTCGCCCCCCGACGATGGCCATCGCACCGTCCGCGATCATCAACTTGTTGTGCATCCGGTGGTTCAAGCGGGCGACATCGAAGAGAGAGAGTCCCCAGCGCGTCACATGCGTCGAACGGCCCATCGGGAACGGATTGAACAGCCGAACCTCCACGTTTTCGATCGCTGCGAAGTTCGCCAGGAGGGCGTCCTCGCTGATGGTGTAGAGATCGTCGACCAGAAGGCGCACCCGGACCCCACGTCCGGCGGCGTCACGGAGCGCACGGAGGAACGCCCGACCCGAGCCGTCGTCCTTCAGCAGGTAGTACTGCACGTCCAGCGTGCGCTGCGCCTGCTGGATGATCGTCATCCGGGCGTCCCACGCGTAGGCCCCGGTGGCGAGCGGCCGAAGCGCCGACTCGCCATCGCCCAGCACATCCTGGCCGCCCCACATCGAGAGCGTGTCGGAAGGCCTGGCGGCGACGGCCTCGGCGCGCGGATGGTGCGACCTCCCGATGGACGCACAGCCCTGCATCAGCAGGACGCCCAGCACTACCGTCAAGACAGTCCGGCCCAGCCGAGCCAGCGCAGCATGCGGAAAGAGGCGAACCGGAAACCGGGTCCGTCGAACGCCAGAGCGGTGTGGGCAAGCGGCAGGCATGTTCACGAGGTGCGGGACGCACGGACCTTAAGATGACCGGTCATATCGTACGAGCAACCGCGCGCGAACTCAACGTCTTTCGGCCCCGTTCGCGTGGAGCACGCGGTTCAACCGCCGCTCAGAGCACCGCCACCGAGGCCACCTGCTGCTGCCGCGCCACGCCGCAGCGGGCGCCGTCGATCAGCGTGAAGATGTCGTAGCCGTTGGTCCACACCACGTTGCCGCGGCGGTCGATGTCGAAGCCGGCGACGTGCTGGGCCAGCACCTCCGGCGCATCACCCGGGCGGTCGATGCGCACCAGTTCCCAGTTGCGCGGCACGAGGTAGCCGCCGTGCTGCGGGTCGGCCTTGACCTTCGACAGCTCGATCATGCGGCCGTGCAGCCACAGCTGGCCCAGGTCCTGGTCGAGTTCCGGGGTGCGCGGCCCGCCGGACGAACGCAGGGGCTCCTTGCCGTACACCATCGAGAAGAAGTTCAGGTAGCCGAACACGGCCTTGAGCAGGCGGAACGGCATCAGCAGCGTGTCCGACAGCGCGGTGCCGGCGCGCTGGTGCACCGGCTTGTCGGCCGGACGCCGGATGGCGAACAGGCGGCCCTGGGTGTCCATGCGCGGCCCGACGAAGTCGTGGTGGCGGTCGTCGAGCAGCGTGTCGAGCCGGCCCGAGCCGTAGTCGAGCATGTTGATGCACGCATGGCCGATGGCCACGAGGTGCCCGCCCTGCGCATGGCGCGCGACCCCGCTCGACTGGTACACGACGGTCTTGCCGCGCCCGGGCACGAGCGACGGCGACGCGTCGACACAGTCGCCATCGGTGATGACGCCGGTGCGGTTGCCGTCCTCGTCGTACACCTCGACGTGGGCCGTGCCGTCGGTGTTGCGCGACGCGATGAAGAGCCGCCGGTCGTCCGCGTTGAACGCGAAGCCCTCGCACTCCCACCCGGCGCGGTGGAACAGGCGCACCTCACGGTCCTCGGCGAGGTGGCGGCGGAACACGCCGGTGGTGTCACCGACCGACAGCACGTAGTACAGCGAGTCGTCGTCGGCCGCACGGCACGCGTGCAGGAACCGCACCTGCATCGGGCCCGCGTCCGCTCCGGAGCGCCGGCCCCACAGGCTGTTCGACGGGATCACGCCGCTCTGCCCCTCGCGCGGTGCGTGTTTCCAGCCGGTGTTGCGGCGGCTCTGGGCCGCACGTTCGATCAGCTCCTTTGCGAAGGGCGATTCGATCTGCCGCGAGGCCGTGCCTTCGGCGTGCAACCACAGTTCGCCGTTGGCGATGGACAGCGTGCGCATGGGTTCCCTCCCTGAATCTGGTCCCGGAGCGAGATGTTAGCGCCGGGCGGCACGGTAGCATCCGCGGCCATGCCCCACGCCCTCCTCCGCGCCATGACGCGCACGCTGCCGACCGCGCTGCTGTTCGCCGCCTCCATCGCCTCGGCCAGCGAACCCGCCTCCGGCACCTTCACCGCGACCCGCTCGTGCGAAGCCTTCCAGTCCTTCCGCAAGGGCACGAACCCGGGCGATGTGCGCACGGCGCCGGGCACGGCCTACCCGGTGCGCGAGGTCAACGGGCCCGACCGGCGCTGGCTGCGGATCGACGTGGCCGGGTCCCAGCGCTGGGTGGCCGCCGACTGCGGCACGGCGTCCGTCGAGGCGGCGGCCGCGGCACCGCGAGGCGGTGGCGGGCAGTGCAACATCGCTGGCGAGTTCGACAGCTACGTGCTCGCCGTCTCGTGGCAGCCGGGCTTCTGCGAACACGTGAAGTACCAGGGCACGAAACCCGAGTGCGACCGCCTCGCCGACCGCCGCCTGGTGGTGACCCACCTCACGCTGCACGGCCTGTGGCCCAACCGCCAGTCGTGCGGCACCCGCTACGGCGCCTGCCCCGGTCCGCAGCTGGACCTGCGGCCCGACACCCTCGCCCTCGTCCGCCCGTGGATGCCCAACTTCCAGTACGAGCAGGCCTTCGGCCGGCACGAATGGAACAAGCACGGCACCTGCACGCCGATGGACGACGACACGTACTTCCGCCGCGCCGTGGCCGCGGTGAAGACCCTCGACGCGTCCGCCGCCGGCCGCTACATCGCGACGAACGCCGGCGGGGCCATCTCGCGCAAGGCCTTCTACGAACGCGTGGTGGCCGACACGGGCCGGCCGCAAGCGGCGAACGCGATCACGCTGCTGTGCACGAACAAGCAGCTGTTCGAGGTGCGCGTGAAGCTGCCCGTCGACTTCAAGGAAGGCGGATCGCTCGACCAGTTGCTCGGACCGACGCTGCCCGCCATGCGGCCATCCGATTCGAAGGAGTGCCGCGGGGACGAGATCCTGGTGGAGGCCGGCGGCCGCTGACGTCATCAAACCAAGGGATGAAGGCGGACCGGCGCCCGCGGACAATCGGCCCCGAGCCCTTCACCCCTGATCCCCGTCTTCCGATCGGCCGGGTCAGGCCTTCGCCCGCAACACCCCGCCCGCGCGCACGAAATTGCCCGCCCCGAGATGATGGATGGTCTGCAGCGCCGCGTTGTCGTCCCCGAAGTGCCAGCGGCCGTTCGAGAACACCCGCGCGTCCGCGGCCGCCGCGACCACCTCGGCGAAACAGGTGTCGTACGCGGCCTCCGTGTGCCGTTCGGGAATCAGCCGGCATTCGAGCCACGCGGCGCAGCCCGCCTCGATGACGGGCATGCCCAGCACCGGCCCCGGCCGGGCCGCGATGCCGAGCCGTTCGAACTTGTCGGTGTCGCGCCCGCTGTCGCTGCCCACCGCGTAGGTCAGGTCCACGATCCCCGCGCCCGGGAGGCACAGGGCGAACGCACCGCTGGCCATCACCAGCTCGCGGGTGAAGGTGCTCTTGTCGATCACCACCGCGATGCGCGGTGGCGTGAACTCCACCGGCATCGACCAGGCCGCGGCCATCACGTTGCGGCGTCCGCCGTGGACGCTGGTCACGAGCACCGTGGGGCCGTGGTTGATCAGCCGGCTCGCGTGTTCGAGCGCGACGGGTTGGAAATGGGGGCTCATGATCGATCCGGTGTGGAGAAGTGCCGGACGATTGTCTCCGCGGACCGTGATGCACGCCTCGGAGGGGCCGTTGGCCCCACCTGCGGGGGTGCCTTCGCGACGACGGCGGTGTTGTAATGGCAGCCACGGCGCCGATCCGGCCCGTCTCTCCCTGCCGTGCCCCCTGTTCCCCCATGAGCGACCGTCCCACCGATCCGCGTCCCATCACCGAGGCCCGCCTCCTGGCCATGGTGAACGCCAGCGGCGACAGCTTCTGGGAAACCGACGTCGAGCGCCACTTCGTCCACATCAGCGACAACATGTGCCGCATGATGGGCTACGCGCGCGAGGAGATCCACGGCCGCAACGTCATGGAGTTCATGACACCCGAGTACCGGGCCGAGATCCTCACCCACGCCGCGCAGCGCGGCACCCCAGACAACCCGCTGGCCCACATCCACCCGCTGCGTCACACCGGCGAGTTCTTCCGCAAGGACGGCGCCCGCCTGTGGATCGAGACCGTCTCGGTGCCCGTGTTCGACGACGCGGGCCTGCACATCGGCTACTTCGGCATCACGCGCGACGTGACCGAGCGCAAGCGCGCGGAGCAGGACCTGCGCCGCGCCAACGAGCGGCTCGAGGCGCAGCTCGCCCACATCCAGGCACTGCACGCGCAGATGCGCGAGCAGGCCATCCGCGACGAACTCACCGGCGTGCACAACCGCCGCCACTTCGTCGAGGTGGCCGAACGCGAGATGGAACGGGCGCGGCGCCAGGGCGCGATGCTGTCGCTCGTGATGCTCGACATCGACCACTTCAAGCGCGTCAACGACGACCACGGCCACCCCGTGGGCGACGCGGCCCTGAAGGCCGTGGGCGCCCTGCTCGGCGAGACCACGCGCTCGGGCGACCTCGCCTTCCGCCTCGGCGGCGAGGAGTTCGCGGTGCTGCTGATGGGCATGGGCCACGACGGCGCCATCGAACGCGCCGAGATCTGGCGCACCGCCCTCGCGGACGTGCGCATCCCCATCGAGGGATCGTCGCTGCGCCTGACCGCCTCGTTCGGCGTGGCCACCTTCCCCGCGCACGCGAACAGCGTCGTGGAGCTGATGAAGGTGGCGGATGCGCGCATGTACCTCGCGAAGGCACAGGGGCGCGACCAAGTGATCGGACAGCCGCTCCCCTGACCGCCTGCGCGCGCGGGTTTCACTCGATGCGCTCGTGGTGCCCGGGCGCCCCCTGCTTCCAATAGGCCGCCGCACGCACGCGTGAGCGGTCCAGGCCCAGCTCACCCACCAGCACCTCGCGCACCGCGGCCATGGCCTTCGCCTCGCCCGCGGCCCAGCTGTAGCCCGCGCCGTCCGGGATCTTCAACGCACGCACGGCATCGACCAGGCCCGACGGCTCGCACCAGTGCCACGCCACGTCCGCCTTCGTCGGCAGCTCGCGGCGGTCTTCCGGCGCCACCGCCAGCACGGCGATGACCCGTTTGCCCGCGGGCAGCTCCTCCAGCCGCCGCGCGATGGCGGGCAGCGCGGCGTCGTCGCCCACCAGCAGGTGCCAGTCGAAGGCCTCGGGGATCAGGAACGAACCGCGCGGGCCGCCGATGCCGACCTCCTGGCCGGGCCGGGCCTGCGCGGCCCATGTGGCGGCGGGGCCGTCGCCATGCACCGCGAATTCGATGTCGAGCTCGAGCGCGGCCGCGTCGAAGCGGCGTGGGGTGTAGTCGCGCATCACCGGGCGCGGCGCGCCTTCGGGGAACGACGGGCCGTCGGGCCCGAGCTCCGGCAGCACCAGTTCGGAGGTGCCCGGCGCGGGCAGCATGAGCTTGATGTGGTCGTCGAACGAGGCGCTGGTGAAGCCGGCGAGGTCCGCACCGGTGAAGGTGATCGAGACGATGTGCGGGCTCAGCCGCGTCACGCGGCTCACCTGGACGCGGCGGCGGCGGAGTTCGTGGCGCACGCGGCGCACTTCGAGGAGGGAATCGGCCATGGGTTCCTGATTCGTTGATAGTGTCAACCAAGTATGCGATCGAACGGTTGACACTGTCAACTACAATGACTTCACCATGGCCACCTCCCCCGATTCCCCGCCCGACGTGATGGAGCAGATCCACACGCTGATGCACGCGCTGAAGGCGCGGGTCATGCGCGGCTCACCGGAGGCCGGCGGCCGCCGAGTCGCGCCCACCGAGGCCCGCATCCTCCACCACGTCGCCCGCCACCCGGGCTCCACGCAGGGTGACCTCGTCGAACGCACGGGCCGGGACAAGGGCCAGATCAACCGGCTGATCCAGCAGGTCGAGGACGCGGGCCTGCTGGTGCGCGTGCCCGACGAGACCGACCGGCGCAAGCTGCGACTGGAACTCACGGCGGAGGGTCGCGAGGTGGTCAAGGGCATCGCGGCCGAACGGCGCAAGCTGTCGGCGAAGCTGGTGGCCGACTTCACGCCGGACGAGCGCGAGCAGCTCGCGTCGCTGCTGGCGCGGTTGCAGAAGAACCTGGGCGACTGATCAGGCCGGGATCACCCCGTAGACCAGCCCCCGCTCCCGGAGGAACTTCCGGTAGTGCGCGGCCAGCAGGTCCGCCCGCTGCGCCTGTTCCGCCCGCGCGTCGAGCGGCAGGCGTTTCGGGCGCTGCGACTCGAGGATGGGCCGGTCCTGCGCGAACACCGTGTCCTGGAAGTCGCGCACGGCTTCGTCGGGCTCCGGGGAGCGGATGCCCGAGAAGATCATCCACACCTGACACTCGGTCTCGGTCATCGGCTGGATGAACAGCGTGATGGCCTCGGCCACCTCGGTGCCCACCACCTGCTTGGTGAGGATGGCCGACAGCGGCCGCGAGATGCGGTAGCCGTAGACCACGTCGGACGCCCCCTCGGCCTGCAGGTTGGCCCGCGGCTGGCTGACGCGCATGCCCACCGCCCGCACGCCCGCCTCGCCGGAGTCGTCGACGAAGGCCTCCACGTCGTACGGCGGCACCTCGGTGTCACCGGCCGCGCCGAGGATGCCCTCGTGCACGAACGAGAAGTGCGCCATGTCGATGAAGTTCTCGACCACCCGCGGCGCGCAGGCGTTCACCGCGTACGGCCCGGCCTGGATGTGGCGAAGCCGCGTGTCGGCGAACTCGGGGTACGGCACCACGTCGTGCGCCGGTTTGCCGAGGCACACCCAGACGATGCCGTAGCGCTCCTGCGCGCGGAACATCTGCACCATGGGTTGCGGCGGGCACGGCGTGGACGGCTGGGCCGGCTTGAGCACGCAGCGGCCTTCGCCGTCGAAGCGCCAGCCGTGGTACGGGCAGGTCAGCGTGTCGTCGACGACACGGCCCAGCGACAGCTTCGCGCCACGGTGCGGGCAGCGGTCGTCCCACACGTGCACGGACCCGTCGGCGCGGCGCCAGAGCACCAGTTCCTCGTCGAGGAGGCGCACGGGGAGGGAAGCGCCAGCGGCCAGCTGGTCGCTCCAGGCGACGGGAAACCAGTCGTTCCGGAGAACGGGATCATTCGGGGTCATCGGAAGGTCGGTACGGCAACAACCCTCCGATGATTGCAGATCGGAACACCCGATCAGATCACTCGGAAGAAGTGCGTGCCGTCGCGGCCCAGCTGCGCCACGAGTCCGAACTCCCAGTCGAGGTACGCCTGCATCGCCTCGCGGGCGTTGTCGGTGCCTTCGTACGGGCGGCGGTAGCGGTCGACGCGCGGGGCAGCCAGGCGTGCCTCGCCCTGCTCGTCGGGCAGGCCCGCGGCGAACCACGCGGTGTTGCCCCCTTCGAGCACCCACACCTCCGCATCCGTCAGCGCCTTCAGGTCGTCGGCCGCGAAACGGGCCAGCAGGCTTGTGCCACACGTGACCACGTAGCGGCGGGTGCGCGGGATGACCTTCAGCGCCTCGGGCAGCAGCGAGCGCGGCGACCACCATGCGCCGGCGACGTGGCGTGCCACGTGGTTCGCGCTGGCGGTGACGTCGATCACCGCGGTGTCGCCGGTGGCGAGCCAGTCGGCGAGGGTCACGGGGGCGACGCTGCGCACCACGGGAGTGTCCGGCCGCGGCGCCACGTCGGGGCCGGTCTCGACGTCGCCACCCAGGCCGTCGATCACGGCCACGTCCCAACCCATCTGCGCGAGCCACGACGCGGACATGCGGGCCCGCACGCCATCGTCGTCGGTCAGCACGAGGCGCGCGCCGCGCACGGGCGCGTGCACGTCGGTCTCCTGCACCAGCTGGCCGCCCGGCGCGCCACGGAAGCCGCGGCGGTGCCCGCGCGCATATTCCTCCGGCGTGCGCACGTCGAGGCGATAGGTGGTGCGATGGGCTTCGGCGAGCCAGGCCGCGAGCTGCGTGTCGTCGATCACGGCCACGCCGGCGCGGCGCGCCACGTCGTCGGCCGAAGCCCGTGCGGCCGCGGGGTCGCCCGCGGGCACGTCGGCGAAGCGGCGCGACTGGCCGTGCGCGAGCGACTGGCCCGCGAGCGTCCAGCCGATGGTGCCGTTGCGCAACGCCGCCACCGGGTTCGGGATGCCCGCGTTCACGAGCGACTGCGTGCCGATGATGCTGCGCGTGCGGCCGGCGCAGTTGACGATCACGCGCGTGGCCGGATCGGGCGCGAGGTCGCGCACGCGCAGCACCAGCTCGGCACCGGGCACGCTGATGCCGCCCGGGATCGACATGGTCTGGTACTCCTCGAAGCGGCGTGCGTCGAGCACCACCACGTCGGCCTTCTCGTCCAGCAGCGCCTTCACCTCGGGGGCCGAGAGCGACGGCGTGTGGCGCTCGGCCTCGACCAGTTCGCCGAAGGCCTTGCTGGGCACGTTGACGTCGCGGAAGACTTCACCGCCCGCGTCGCGCCAGCCCGCGAGGCCCCCCGCGAGCACCGACACGTCGGTGTAGCCGAGGGCACGCAGCCGCGTCGCCGCGGGCAAGGCCAGACCCTCACCGTCGTCGTAGACCACGAGGGGCACGTCGCGCCGCGGCAGCCGTCCCCAGGCCTCCAGCTCCAGCTTCGACAGCGGCAGGTTCGCGGCCCACAGCGGGTGCGCCTGCGCGAACGGATCCTCCTCGCGCACGTCGAGCAGGGCGATCTCCTCGCGGGCGAGGAGCTTGGAACGGACGTGGGCGGGGGTGACGGTGGAGATGTTCATGGGATCTGCGAGTAACCGGAAACGAACGGCGTGGGCGTGCCGTCCTCTGAATACGTGGCGCGTTCGACGCGGCCGATGTCGGCCCCGTACGCATGGATGCTGATCGACACGCGGTCGTCGAACGCGTTGCGCACCTGGTGCACGTCGCCGATGTTCGGCGAGACGGCATCGACCTGCCCGCGCTCGAGCCGCACCGGTGCCCCGGACGGCACCATCGCGTGGCGGCCCGCGAAGTGGAAGCCCTGCGAGAACTCGGCGCCGCGCAGCACGCCGATCAGGCCCCAGGTCAGGTGGTCGTGGATGGGCGTGGCCTGGCCCGGTCCCCACACGAAGGACACGACCGAGAAGCGGCCGGCCGGGTCCACGTGCAGCGGGTACTGGCGGTAGCGTTCGCCGGGGCGGGTCCAGGGTTCGGGCAGCCAGTCGTCGGACGCGATCAGCTCGGCGAGCCAGGCGCTGCCCGAGGCGAGCACCTCCGGTTCGCCAGCGCCACGCGACAGCAGCTGGTCCAGCCGGTCGACGAACAGGCCGAGCGCCGCGGGCCGGGGCGCGGCGATGGCGGGGTTGCCGGGGAGGTGCCAGTCGGACATGACTTCCGTCTCGATCAGGGTCGGGGGACCATCATCTCACCACGGCACGGCGGCGTCAGCCCCAGGCGGCCGCGGCGGTGTCCCACACCGCACGGCTGCGCGCCACCAGCAGGCCGGGGCGCCGGTCGCCCGCGCGGTACGGCGTGCCGTCGAGCCGGGCCGCATGGCCGCCGGCCTCGGTCACGAACAGCGTGCCCGGCGCGTGGTCCCACGCGAGGGTGCGCCAGTACAGCACGGCGTCGAAGCCACCCGCCGCGACGGCCGGGTACTCGGCGCCCGCGCAGTTGACGCCGGGAAGCACCTCGACGCCGGCCGACGCCGCCACGCGCGCCTTGTGGTCCTCGGGCAGGAACCGTGTCTTGACGACGGCCCGGCGCAGCCCCGCGCCCTCGGGGGCATGCACCCGTTCGCCATCGCGCCAGGCGCCCTGCCCGCGTTCGGCGTGGTGCATCACGCCCGACAGCGGGTCGAGCATCCACGCCGCCACCGTCTCGCCACCTTCCAGCAGCGCGACCATCGACGACAGCGGCTCGCGGCCCGCGATGAAGTTGTTCGTGCCGTCGAGCGGGTCGACGAGCCACACCACCCCGTCGTCCAACTGGTCCAGCAGTTCGGGCGTGGCGGCGCACTGTTCCTCACCCACCACCCGCGAGCCCGGCACCAGCGCGCGCAGCGCCGGGGTCAGCCGGGCCTCGACCTCGCGGTCGACCACGGTCACCCACTCGCCCGGGGCCTTCTCGATCGCGTCGCCCTGCTGCAGGCGGCGGAAGCGAGGAGCGATGAGGTCGGCGGCGGCGGCACGCATCAGTGCGGTCACCTGGTCGTGGCGAAGGGAGGTCATCCGGTCATGTTAGCGGCCCGCGTTCACGCCGGCTTCCACACAGGTGACTCCACCACCGCCACCTTGCGCGGGATGATGTTCGCCTGCACGAAGGCGTCGGCGATGCGCTGCTGCTCGGCCAGCGCCTCGGCGTCCACCGGCTGCACACGGTACGAGCGGCGCTGGTTCGCGGCCTCCACCGTGGCGGCGTCGAGGCCGATCACCGGGCCGTGCCATTCGGCGGCCGGGCCCGGGTTGGCCTTGACCCATTCGCCCGCCTTCTTCAGTTCGGCGAACACCGTGTTGAGCACGTCGGCCCGGCGCTGCGCGTACGGCGACGCGGCGAGGTAGAAGCGGCGGTAGGCCGACAGCTTGCCGCCGTCCTGCAGGATGCGGGCGTTCGACTGGCGCTGCACGGCGGCGAGGAACGGGTCCCAGATCACCCACGCGGCGACGCTGCCGTTCTCGAACGCGGCGCGACCGTCGGCGGGCGTGAGGTACGCCGGTTCGATGTCCTTGATCGACAGGCCGGCCTGGGCCAGCGCCTCGAGCAGCAGGTAGTGCGCGCCGGCGCCCTTCGCGAACGCGACCTTCCGGCCCTTCAGCTGGGCGAGGCTGCTGACGGGCGAGTCCTTGCGCACGACGATGGCCTGGGCCTGCGGCGACGGCGACTCGATCGCGTAGTACGTGAGCTTCGCGCCGGCGGCGAGCGCGAACGGCGGCACCGCGTCGGCGACGTCGGCGGTCAGATCCACCGCGCCCACGTTCAGGGCTTCCAGCAGTGGCAGGCCCGACGTGAACTCGTGCCACTGCACCGACACGTTCAGCGGCGCCAGCGCCTTCTCGAGGGTGCCGCGCGACTTGAGCAGGATGGTCAGCGTGGACGACTTCTGGAAGCCGACGCGCACCTTCTCGGGGTCGGCCGCGAATGCGGAGGCGAACGGTGCGGCGGCGCCGGCGAGCAGCAGGTGGCGGCGGCGCAGCGCGCCTTGGAAGATGTCGGACATGGGGGCCTCGGGACTTCGATGACGGAAGGCTGAGACACTACGGCCGCCGGTCCGCGCGGAAAACGAAGTTCTCCGCCTTTGCTTATGCGTTTCGGGCCCGGCACTTGCAAGCGGGAGCCACCATGACCGAACCCACCCTGCTGATCCGCAACGCCCGCGTCGTCGCCACCCTGGACGACGACCGCACCGAATGGCACGACGCCAGCGTGTTCGTCCGCGGCCCCGCCATCGAGGCCATCGGCCCGTCCCATGCGCTGCCCGCCACCGCCGACGAAGTCATCGACGCCCGCCACCACGCCGTCGTGCCCGGCCTCGTCAACACGCACCACCACATGTACCAGTCGCTGACCCGCGCGGTGCCCGCCGCGCAGGACGCCGAGCTCTTCGGCTGGCTGCGCACGCTGTACCCGATCTGGTCGCGCCTCACCCCCGAGATGGCCCACGTGTCCGCGCAGCTCGCGATGACCGAGCTGCTGCTGTCGGGCTGCACCACCAGCAGCGACCACCTGTACCTGTACCCGAACGGCGTGACCCTCGACGACACCATCGCCGCGGCCGCCGTCACCGGCATGCGCTTCCACCCCACGCGCGGCAGCATGAGCGTGGGCGAAAGCGCGGGTGGCCTGCCGCCGGACCACCTCGTCGAAAGCGAAGCGGACATCCTCGCCGACACGCAGCGCGTGATCGAGCGCCATCACGACCGCTCGCGCTTCGCGATGGTGCGGGTGGCCGCGGCACCCTGCTCGCCGTTTTCGGTGAGCAGGGAGTTGATGCGCGACTCGGCCGCCCTCGCCCGCTCGCTGGGTGCCCGCCTGCACACCCACCTCGCCGAGAACGACCACGACGTGGCCTACAGCCAGGCCACGTTCGGCATGACCCCCACGCAATACGCCGAGAGCGTCGGCTGGCTCGGCGACGACGTGTGGCACGCGCACTGCGTGAAGCTCGACGCCCACGGCATCGGCCGCTTCGCCGCCACCGGCACCGGCGTGGCCCACTGCCCGTGCAGCAACATGCGGCTGGCCTCCGGCCTCGCCCCGGTGCGCGCGATGCTCGATGCCGGCGTGCCGGTGGGCCTCGGGGTGGACGGCAGCGCCAGCAACGACGCGGCGCACCTGCTCGACGAGGCGCGCCAGGCGATGCTCGTCGCCCGGGTGCGCCGCTCGCTGGAGCCGTTCGGCTGCGACCACGGCCCGCGCGACATGACCGCCCGCGACGCCCTCGCCGTGGCCACGCGCGGCGGGGCGCGCGTGCTCGGCCGGGACGACATCGGCCACCTCGCCCCCGGCATGGCGGCCGACCTCGCCGTGTTCGACCTACGCTCGCCCCGCCTCGCCGGCGGCGCGGTGCACGACCCGGTCGCCGCGCTGCTGTTCTGCGGCAGCCCGCGCGCCGCCTTCACCGTCGTCAACGGCCGCGTGGTGGTGCGCGACGGCCAGCCGACCGGCGTCGACCTGCCGGTGCTGATCGAACGGCACGAGCGGCTGGCGGCCCGACTGGTGGCCGGCTGACATCTCCGTAGAATGGCGCCCGCCAGCCGGGGGCGATGGAACCGGCACCACCACGTTCACCCAACTCCACCAGCCATGTCGCCACAGGGCACGCGGGACCACGAGACGGCCTGGGCCTTCGGTCCGTTCCGGCTGCTGCGCGCCGAACGCCTGCTGCTCGACGGCCACCGGCGCGTGCCGCTCGGCGAGCGCGCCACCGAACTGCTGATCGCGCTGCTGGAACGCGCGGGCGACGTCGTCAGCCGCGACGAACTCACCGAACGTGTGTGGCCCGGGTCGGTGGTCGACGAGACGAGCCTGCGGGTGCACATCGCCGCGTTGCGCAAGGCGCTGGGCGACGACCCGGCCGAAGGACGTTTCATCCGCAACGTGCCCCGCCGCGGCTACCGCTTCGTGGCACCGGTGCATGCCGCGGCGCCCGTGCCCATCGCACCGCACAACCTGCCCGCCCGCACCACCCGGCTGTTCGGCCGCGACGACGCGCTGCGCCACCTCGCCGCCCAGGTGCCCTCGCGCCGCCTCGTCACCATCACCGGCCCCGGCGGGATGGGCAAGACCACGCTCGCGCTCGCGCTGGCGGAGTCGGTGCTGCCGCTGTGGCGCGACGGCGTGCGTTTCGTCGACCTCGCCTCGGTCGCCGACCCGCGGCTGCTGCCGGCCGCGGTGGCCGCGCTGTTCGACCTGTCGGTGCCGCGCGACGATCCGCTCCCGCCGCTCGCGGCCTTCCTCCACGACCGGCACCTGCTGTTCGTCATCGACAACTGCGAGCACCTCGTCGAGGCCGTCGCCACGTTCGCCGAACAGTTGCTGCGCCTCGCACCCTCGGTGCACATCCTCGCCACCAGCCGCGAGCCGCTGCAGGCCGAGAGCGAGTCGGTGCACCGCGTCGCCGCGCTCGAGATCCCGCCGGACGGCGACGGACTCACCGCCACCGGCGCGCTCGCGTGGCCCGCCGTGCAGTTGTTCGTCGAACGGGCCGCGTCGTTCACGCTGGACGACGGCAACGCACCACTCGTGCGCGACCTGTGCCGCCGCCTCGACGGCATCCCGCTCGCGATCGAGTTCGCCGCGGCGCGCGTGGAGACGCTCGGCCTCGCGGACGTCGCCCGGCAGCTCGGCGGCCGGCTCCGGCTGCTGGGCAGCGGCCGCCGGCCCACGCAGCCGCGCCACCGCACGCTGCGCACGATGCTCGACTGGAGCCACGACCTGCTGCCCCCGTCCGAGCGCGACACGCTGCACCAGCTCTCGGTGTTCCGCAGCGCGTTCCCGCTCGACGCCGCCGTGGCGGTGGCCGGCGAGGACCGCACGGCGGCCGTGCTCAACCTCGTCTCGAAGTCGCTCGTGTCGACCGACGGCCGCGGCACCGCGCCGCTGTACCGCCTGCTCGTCAGCACCCGCGACTACGCCGCCGAGAAGCTCGCCGCCGGCCCCCATGCCCGCGATGCCCACCTCCGCCACGCCCGTCACCTCCACCACGTGCTGGTGCAGTCCGAGCGCGGGCGGTACGACGTCGCGCGCCGCGACTGGCTCGTGGCCCACGCCCGCCTGGTCGACGACGTGCGCGCCGCCGTCGCCTGGTGTTTCGCCCAGCCCGACACCCTCGCGCTGGGCGTGGAACTCACGGGTTCGGCCACGCTGCTGATGGGCGAGATGGGCCTGCTCGACGAGTACCGCCCGTGGGTCGACCGCGCGCTGCGCCACGTGCAGGACCCCGCGATGGAACTGCGCCTGCTCACCACGCGGAGCATGCTCGGCTCGCAGTCGGTCGCCCCCGTCGACGCCGCCGCCGGGTTCGACCGGGCCCGCCACCTCGCGAACGAGCTCGGCGATCCCACCCACCGCGTCGCACCGTTCCACGGGGTCTGGAGCCGCGCGTACGGCACCGGCGACTACCACGCGGCGCTCGCCGCCGCGCATGCCATCGGGCGCCTCGCCGACGAGTCCGGGAACCCGATGACCCGGCTGATGGCCGACCGCCTCGTGGGCATGACCTCGCACTACCTCGGCGAACACGCGCGCTCGCGGCAGCTCGTCGAACGGGTGCTGGACGCGCCGTCGGACCGCGCCCCGCTCAGCTACGTGATGCTGAGCCCGCGCGGCGTGGCGATGCGCATCGTGCTGTCGCGTTCGCTCTGGATCGAGGGCCGGGTGGACGAGGCGTGGACCGTCGCGCAGGCCGGGCTCGCGCTCGCCGAGTCCGAGAACCCCTATGCCCTCGCGCAGATGCTCGGGTCGTCGCTGTGCCCGCTCGCGCTCTGGCGGGGCGACCTGGACGCGGCCCGGCACCACGTGCAGCGCCTCGCCGACCATGCGCGGCGGCACTCGTCGCCGTACTGGCAGTCGTGGGCGCACCACTACGGCATCGCGCTCGCGCGGATCGACGACCCCGGCGCGCCGGTCCCCGAGGTGAAACCCGGGAGCCTGAAGGAACTGGATTCCCTCGCCACCGTCTCCGACGTGTTCGCGACCGCCGAGGCCTTCGCCCGCCACGACCGCGGCGACGTGGGCTGGGGCGCCGCGGAGGTGTTCCGGCGGGTGGCGGAACGGCACCTCGCCGAGGGGGACCTCGCCGCCGCCCGTGCGCTGTTCGACCGCTCCCTCGCCGTCGCGCGGGCGCAGGGGGCGCTGTCGTGGGAGCTGCGCACCGCCACGAGCCTTGCCCGATGGAACCGGTCCCCGGCGCACCTCGCGGCGCTCGCCGCGGTGCTGGACCGCTTCACGCAGGGCGACGGCACCGCCGACCTCCGTCAAGCGCGCGCGCTGCTCGGCTGAACGGAACCCTGTCGCCGATTCACCGTTTTTCACGTGCGGTCCGAGGGGCCGCCGCCGATCATTCGTCCATGTGGTCGGACCTCCCGGCAGTTTCGGGTTCTTCCCGCCACACCCGAGAAGAACCGACAAGCCCCCGGCGGGCAGGCGGGCGCCACGGCGCATCGCCCCGTCCCGCGAGACAGGAGAAGAACCCATGGACACCACTGCATCCCGACCCCTGATCGTCCACATCGAGCATGCCGAACCGCTGATCGCGGCCGGCGCCCTGCACGCGCTGCAGGCCCAGCCGGGCATCGACGTCCGCCCCGCCGACACGGGCCCGGCCGACGTCGTCATCGCCGACTACCGCAGCGGCCTGCGCCTGGCCACCGAGGCCCGCACGCGCCCGCCCCGCCCCGGCCGCCCCGCCCCCACGCGGCTGATGGTGGTCACCGTGCACGACCGCGAACACGAGGTGCGGCAGGCGCTCGAATCGGGCGTGCACGGCTACCTGCTGACGAGCTGCCACACCGAGGAGCTGGTGCGCTGCGTGCGGGCGCTGGGCAACGGGGCACGCTACCTGTGCATGACCGTGGCGCAGCGCATGGCCGACAGCTTGACGCGCGAGTCGCTCACGTCGCGGGAAGTCGACGTGCTGCGCCTGCTGGCGCGGGGCCAGTGCAACAAGGCCATCGCCACCGACCTCGACATCGCGGTGGGCACCGTGAAGGCCCACGTGAAGGCCATCATGGGCAAGCTCGACGCCCGCAGCCGCACCCATGCCGTCACGGTGGCGGCCGGCCGCGGTCTCGTCGACGACACCGTCCCGCACGAGAGCCGCCTCCCCGAGGACACCGGGCGGCCGTTCGCGGCCTCGGTGTTCACGCAGCCGAGCCCGCTCGCCAGCTGAGCGCCGGGGGTCGTGAAGCTCGTGAAGGGCGTGCCGGTTCACGCCCTTCACAAGATTTCACGGCGATTGACAGGCCCCCTCCCTCATGATGCCGCCCGGTGCAGATCGCCGTGCGCCACCACCTTCCCTGTCCCGATGCCACCATGACCGCCCACGTGCCCCGCCGTTTCCTCCCCTCGACCGTCGCCGCCGGCTGCGCGTCCCTGCTGGCGCCCTGGGCCGCGGCCCAGGGCGCGGCGGAACCGGTTTCGCTGCCGGAGGTCACCGTCACCGCCGAACGGGTCGAGAACGTGTTGCGCAGGACCCCCGTGTCGGTGGGCGTCGTGGACTCGAAGGAGATCGAGCGCAAGGGCATCACCCAGCTCAACGACCTCGTGGGCCTGGTGGCCGGCGTGTCCGTGCCCAACGGCTTCAGCAACATGCCGCAGGCGGTGGGCATCCGCGGCGTGGGGGTGTCGTCCCCGGCGATGGCGCAGGCCGTGGGCATCTACATCGACGACGTGCCGCTCATCCGGGGCTACGCCACCGCGCTGTGGGACCTGCCGGACATCGAACGCATCGAGGTGCTGCGCGGGCCGCAAGGCACGCTGTACGGCCAGAACGCCACCGCCGGCGCCGTGCGCTACATCTCGATCGATCCGTCTGCGGACACCAACGCCTGGCTGTCCATGGGCGTCGGCAACCTCGACGCCTTCGAGGCACGGGGCTATGCCAACGGCCCGCTGGGCGACGGGCCGCTGTCGGCGAGCATCGCGTTCTCGCGCAAGGTGAACGACGGCTATGCGCGCAACGCCACGCTCGACACCGACGTCAACCGCATCGACGCCACCCAGTTCCGCGCGAAGCTGCGCTGGGCCGCGAGCGACACCACCAGCGCCGTGCTCGCCATCGACGGGCTGAAGGACGGCTCGGACACCAACACCGCCAACTTCCCCGCCGGCGGCCCGCCCCGCGTGACCTACACCCCGGCCGGCCCCGGTGCGTTCGAACGCCAGGCGGGCGGGGCGTCCCTCAAGGTCGAGTCGCTGCTCGGCGACGGCCTGATGTTCCGCTCGATCACCGGCTACCGGGCCTACACGGACGACCCCACGATCGCCGACTTCGGCGGGCTCGCGACGCCGCAGTACGTGATGTCCCAGCGCATCGAGCAGCAGGCCTTCACGCAGGAGTTCCAGCTGCAGGGCCGCGAGGCGAAACGCCAGTGGACCGTGGGCACGATGTTCGTGTCCGACCGTTTCGACTTCCAGCGCGGCGTGGACGCCTACCCCGCCGCGGGCCTCGTGCACTCGGATGCGCGCACGCACCAGGAGACGCAGGACCTCGGGCTGTACGGCCAGGCCCGCCAGGCGGTGGACGAACGCACCGGCGTGATCGGCGGGCTGCGCCTGTACCACACGCGGCAAAAGGCCGCGAACGCGTTCGCCCGCACCGACAACACGGGCACGCTCGTGCCGGTGTACTCAGTGGACGGGCTGTCGACGTCGGACACCGGGCTGCTGCCGCGCCTGGGCGTGGACCACCAGTGGTCGCCCGACCTGTACCTCTACACGAGCATCGCCCAGGGCGCGAAGTTCGGCGGCTACAACCGCGCCGCGGAATCGGTGATCTCGGCGCAGACCCCCACCGACCCCGAACGGGTCACCACGTGGGAGGGCGGCGCCAAGGGCCGGTTCCTCGGCGGCCGCCTCTCGGCGAACGTCGCGTTCTTCTACAACGACTACCGCGACTACCTCGCGGCGCTCACGAACCTCGTGATCGGCGGCGTCACGGTGCCCGACGCCGTGCTCGTGAACGCCGGCAAGGCCCGCACGTACGGGGTCGACATCGACATGGCTGCGAAACTGAGCGCCCAGGTCGACTGGACCCTGTCGCTCGAGCTGCTGAAGTCGCGCTTCGACGAGTTCGCGAACCCGACGGGCCAGGCCTCGCGCGACTACGTGGGCAACGACCTGCCGAACGCACCGCCGGTCACGCTCGGCACCACCCTGAGCTACCGCCAGCCGTTCTCGAACGGCGCCGAGGCCAACCTCGATGCCACGCTGCAATACCTGAAGGCCCAGTACACCGACGTCGCGAACACCCCGGAGCTCAAGGCGCCGGACCAGACCTACGTGAACCTCGGTGCGAACTTCATCGACCCGTCGCGCCACTGGACCTTCTCGCTGCGCGTGCGCAACCTGTTCGACAAGTCGTACGCGCTGCTGCACACGCGCATCCCGGTCTACGGCGTGCACGCCGTCTACTACAACCCGCCGCGCACGCTGATGTTCACCGCGCGCTACGACTACTGACGCCCCCCTCCTTCGTTCAGGTCCCGGGCGCACCCTGGGGGACATGACCGCAGCGGTGCGCCGATGCATCCTGAAGGCCCATCCCGAAGGAGCTCCCATGAGCGAACGCATCACCATCACCACCCCGGACGGCGCCTTCGGCGCCTACCTCGCGCGCCCCGCGGCCAGCGGCACGCCGGCCCCCTCGATCGTCGTCATGCAGGAGATCTTCGGCATCAACGCCGACATGCGCGAGACCTGCGACACGCTCGCGTCGCAGGGGTTCATCGCCGTGTGCCCCGACCTGTTCTGGCGCCTGGAGCCGGGCATCGACCTGTCCGACCGCACGCAGGCCGAATGGGAGAAGGGCTTCGCGCTTTACCAGGCCTTCGACTTCGACCAGGGCGTGGAAGACGCGGCCGCGGTGCTCGCCCACGCGCGGTCGCTGCCGGGCGCGTCCGGCAAGGCCGGGATCATGGGCTTCTGCCTCGGCGGGCTGATGACCTTCCGGACCGCGTCGAAACACGGTGCCGATGCGGCGGTGGCCTACTACGGCGGCGGCACGGAGCAGTACGTCGACGAGGCGCGTTCGCTGAAGACACCGCTGCTGATGCACCTGGCGGGCGAGGACGAGTACATCTCGAAGGACGCGCAGAAGACCATCCACGCGGCCCTCGACGTCCACCCGCAGGTGAAGATCCACGACTACCCCGGCTGCAACCACGCCTTCGCCCGCCACGGCGGCCAGCACCACGACGCCGCGGCCGCGGCGCTCGCCGACGGGCGTACGCTCGCGTTCTTCGACACCCACCTGAAGTGAGGCCCGCATGCCGTCCGAACCGTACCAACCGATCAGCTGCGAATTCCACGACGTGCTGGAGTCGCTCGCGACGAAGGCCCGCCGCGCCCCGGTCGTCTATGTCGGCGACGACGGCACGCGGCACGAGGTGTCGGCGGTGATCGCCGACCTCTTCGGGCGCGACGGGGTCGAGTACATGACACTCGACTCCGGCGAATCGATCCGTCTCGACCGCATCGTCACGGTCGACGGCGTGAAGCTCGCCGATTTCCAGGGTGGTGTGGAAGGGTGAGCCCCCCACCGCTAGACTGAGGTGATGGATGCCCCTCGCCTGACCCGCGCCCAGTGGCTCCGATGGGCCGCCGGCCTGTCGGCCGCGGGGCTCTGGCCGCACGGCGTGCCCGCCGCCGCACCGCCCATGCACACCCGCCCCATCCCGTCTTCCCGCGAGCCGCTGCCCGTGATCGGCTGCGGCACCTACATCGGCTTCGACCAGGCCCCGGGCAGCGCCGAGTACCAGCGGCTGCCCGCGGTCGTCGACACGCTGTTCGCCGCCGGCGGCAAGGTGATCGACAGCTCGCCGATGTACGGCCGCGCCGAGGCCACCACCGGCGAGGTGCTGGCCGCTCGCGGCAAGGCGGGTGAAGGGTTCCTCGCGACGAAGGTGTGGACCACGGGGCGCGAGGCCGGCATCCGGCAGATGGAGACGTCGATGCGGCTGCTCGGTGCGAAGCGCCTCGACCTGATGCAGGTGCACAACCTCGTCGACTGGCGCACGCACCTCGCGACGCTGCGCGGCTGGCAGGCCGAGGGCCGCGTGCGCTACCTGGGCGTCACGCACTACACGGCCTCGGCCTATCCCGAGGTGGAGGCGGTGCTGAAGTCGCAGAAGCTCGACTTCCTGCAGATCAACTACGCCTTCGACGACCGCGAGGCCGCCGAGCGGCTGCTGCCGCTGGCGGCGGACCGCGGCGTGGCGGTGATCGTGAACCGCCCGTTCGGCGGCGGCGGCCTGCTGCGCCGGCTGCGCGACGAACCGCTGCCCGGTTGGGCCGGCGAGATCGGCGCCACGTCGTGGGCGCAGGTGCTGCTGAAGTTCGTGCTGAGCCACCCGGCCGTCACGTGCGCGATTCCCGGGACGAGCCGGGCCGAGCACATGGTGGACAACGTGGCGGCCGGCCGGGGCGTGCTGCCCGGGTCAGCGTTCTGGACCGACAAGGTGCTGCCGGTCTAGACATCCGGGAAATCAGTCGGTCGCCTTGCCGCCCAGCAGCCCGTCGCGCGTGGCGCCACGCACCTTCGGGCCGATCCACACCTTCATCAGCATCGGGAAGAAGGCCTCGCCCTGGATGGAGTCGCCGATCTTCTGGCCGTTGAGCGAGAACTCGGTCGTCTGCGTGGACGGCGAGTAGTCGACGATCACCTCGTCGCCCTTGTTCACGCGCTTGCGGTTGCCGAACACGGTGCCCAGCTGCGACGTGGCCACGATGTTGGCCGAGAACTCGGCGGTGGAGACGTTCTGGCGGATGCGGTCGAGCATGGCGTTCGACAGGTCGCGGGCGGACACCTCGCGCACCATGAAGAAGTGGATGCGCTTGACCCCCTTCTCGGCGACCGCGCCGTCCATCGTCGTCTGCTTCTTCGGCAGGTAGAAGGCCACGGCGGTGGACTTCATCGACAGGATGCTCGACACCGCGGCGCCGTTGAGGTGCAGGGTCTGGCCCTGGACCGTGGCCGTGTCGGCGAACTTGTAGCCCTCCACTTCGACTTCGGCGCGGGCCGCCCCGGTGGCGAAGGCCATCACGAGGGCCAGGGGGGCGAGGTAGCGGGACAGGGTCATGGTTTTCCTTGGGGCTGAACGGGTTCGAACACGAGCGGTGGAACGGTTTGTGACAAAACGTTCACGATGACGCGATGGCGACTGTAAGCGCTCGATCTCGACGAGACATTGCAGTTCGGGTGCATTTTGGCGCGTGTCGTGAATTGCGCACGTGCAAACGTCTCAAAATAAGAACGAACGTTCGATTTTATCGACGGGCGGGCTATATTCGCGTCCGCCGGACCTTCCGGCCATCCGCAAAACCCCCACCCGCAGAGACCTCCATGACCGTTTCGAACCCCGTCCGCCGTCTGGCCGTCCTGGCGTCGGCCCTGACCGCCGCCTTCACCGCCCCGGCCTTCGCCGCAGAGAACGGGCAGGTCCGCGCCCTGCTCGGCGCCCCGTCGTACGAACTCGCCACGCCCCAGTTCCCGGGCGTCTACGGCCAGCTCTGGTACCAGCACTACAGCGCCGACAAGGTGAAGGACAACAACGGCGACGACGTCAGCCAGTCCGCCACCGTGCCGGGCGTCGGCGTGGTGCCGGTCAAGGTGGACACGAAGGTCCGCGCCGACGTGATCGTGCCGCGCGTCACCTGGATCACGGAGCAGCTGGTCGCCGACGGCCGCCTGGGCTTCTCGGCCTCGCTGCCGCTCGTGAAGCAGCGCACCACGGTCGGCCTGTCGTCCCCCGTGGCGGCCCTGCAGCCCACGTTGAACGCCCTGGCCGCCACGCGGTCCGGCGAGGAAAGCGGCATCGCCGACATGGAAGTCGCCGGCTTCGTCGACTGGCAGCAGGAGGCCTCGCGCCTGGCCGGTGGCCTGGCCGTCGTCGCGCCCACGGGCGACTACGAAGCCGGCCGTGCCGTGAACATCGGCACCGGCAAGTACTGGACGCTGCGCCCGCTGCTCGTCGCGTCCCACGTCTGGGAGAACGGCTTCCAGATCGGCACGCGCACCACCTACTCGGTGAACTCGACCAACCGCGACACCGGCGTGAAGTCGGGCCAGTACCTGCACGCCGACTGGGCGGCCGTGTACCCGCTCGGCGACCTGTGGCGCATCGGCGTGCAGGGTTACGCGCTCGTGCAGACCACCAAGGACAAGGGCGCCAACGTCGCGGCCGACGGCAACAAGGTCCAGACCTACGGCGCCGGCCCGACCGTCGCGTACCTGAGCGAAAGCGGCACCTGGGCCATCGACTTCAAGGTGATGCAGGAGTTCGCCGTCCGCAACCGTCCGGAAGGCACGGTGGGCTGGCTGCGCCTGAACTTCCGCGTCGACTGATCCCGGCGCGCCGATAGAATCCGGGCCCCGCCGCCTCCGCGGCAGCCCGGCGCGCGCCCCATGCCCCACGTTCTCGTCGAACGGCTCGTCAAGTCGTACCGCATCGCCGAACGCGACCCGGGGCTGTGGGGCGCCATGCGCGGCATCGTCCACCGCCGCCACCGCACGGTGGAGGCGCTCTCCGGCGTCACGTTCTCGCTCGAACGCGGCGAGCTGCTGGGCCTGATCGGCCCCAACGGCGCCGGCAAGTCCACCACCATCAAGATCCTCGCCGGCATCCTGCGGCCCGACGGCGGCCGCGTGGAGGTCGATGGCCGCCACCCCTTCGACGACCGCGAGCGGCACGTGAGCCGCATCGGCGTGGTCTTCGGCCAGCGCACCCAGCTCTGGTGGGACCTGCCGGTGGGCGAAGGCTTCGACCTGCTGCGCGACATCTACCGCGTGGACCCGGCGCGCTACCGGCGCACCCGCGACGAACTGGTCGCGATGCTGCAGCTCGAGCGCCTGCTCGACCAGCCCGTGCGCCAGCTGTCGCTCGGCCAGCGCATGCGGGCCGAGATCGCCGCCGCGCTCCTGCACGAACCCGAGCTGCTGTTCCTCGACGAACCCACCATCGGGCTCGATGCCCCGTCGAAGCTGGCCGTGCGCGACTTCGTGAAACGCGCGAACCGCGAACGCGGCGCCACCGTGCTGCTGACCACGCACGACATGCACGACATCGAGGCGCTGGCCGAGCGGGTCATCATCATCGGCCACGGCCGGGTGCTGGCCGACAGCCCGGTCGACGCCTTGCGCACGCAGGTGCTCGCCCAGCGCCGGCTCGTGGTCGACTTCGACGGCACGCCTCCCGAGACGTTCGACCTGCCCGGCACCGACGTGGTCGAACGCGACGGCCGCACCGTGGTGTTCGGCTTCGACCCGGCCACCTCGTCCGCGCCCGCGCTGATCGCGCGGCTCGTCGCGGAGCACGCGGTGGCGGACATCCACCTCGAGGGCCTGTCGATCGAGGAGGTCATCTCTCGGTTCTATGCCATGCACGGCGCGGGTGAAGCGTGATGAGACCGTACGTCGCGGCCTTCACCTCGCGCTTCCTGCAGATGCTGCAGTACCGCACCGCCGCGCTCGCGGGCTTCGTCACCCAGTGCTGGTGGGGTGGCATCAAGGTGATGGTGCTGGCGGCCTTCTACGCCAGCGGTGCCCCTGCGTCGATGCCCCTCGCCCACGCCATCACGTACACCTGGATCGCCCAGGGGCTGCTGGCCCTGCTGCCGTGGGCGGGCGACCCCGAGGTGGCGCTGTCGGTGCGCACCGGGTCGGTCGCGTACGACCGCCTGCGGCCCGTGGATGCCTACGCGCTCTGGTTCGCGCGCACCACCGGCTGGGTCGCCGCGCGCGTGCTGCCGCGGGTGGCGCTGATGGCCACGTTCGCCGTCGTGCTGCTGCCGCTGGCCGGGCTCGGCGCATGGGCCTGGCAGCCGCCGGCGACGCTTGCGGCGGGCGCGTTCGCGGCCGTGTCGGCGGGGCTGGCCCTGCTGCTGTCGGCCGCGTTCGTGATGCTCCTCAACATCGCCACCGCCGCGCTGCTGAACGACCGTGGCATCAACGCGCTCGCGACACCGCTCGTGATCGTGCTGTCGGGCAACCTGCTGCCGCTCGCGCTGCTGCCCGACACCTGGCAGGCCGTGCTCCTGCTGCAGCCGTTCGCCGGGCTGCTCGACATCCCCGTGCGCCTGTACTTCGGCGAGTTCACCGGCTGGACGGCGGTGGGTGCGCTCGGCCTGCAATGCTTCTGGATCGCCACGCTCGCCGCCCTGGGACACGCGGCGATGGGCGGCGCGATGCGCCGGCTCGACGTGCAGGGCGGCTGACATGGGCACCCTTCCTCTCTTCGCCCGGCTGGTGGCCGCCTCGTTGCGCGGCCAGGCGCGCTACCCCGAGTCGGCGCTGATGCTGACCCTCGGCCAGTTCCTCGCGACGGGCATCGAGGTGATCGCCGTGTGGGCGCTGTTCCACCGCTTCGGTGACGTCGCGGGCTGGCGCATCGGCGAGGTAGCGCTGTTCTACGGCCTCGTCAACGTGATGTTCGCCGTGGCCGACACGTTGGGACGGGGCTTCGACGTGCTCGGCACCGAGTTCCTGCGCACCGGCGCGTTCGACCGCCTGCTGCTGCGCCCGCGCGCGCTGACACTGCAGTTGATGGGCCACGACCTGCGCGTGAGCCGCCTGGGCCGCCTGCTGCAGGGGCTGCTGGTGATCGGCTTCGCCACCGTGTCGGCCGGCATCGCGTGGACTCCCGCGACCGTCGCGCTCGCGCTGTTCGCCGTGGCCGGCGGCGCGGCGCTGTTCCTCGGCATCCTGGTGCTGCAGGGCACGCTGTCGTTCCGGACCATCGAGAGCCTGGAGGTGGCCAACGTGCTGACCTACGGCGGAGTGGAAGCCGGGCAGTACCCGCTCGCGATCTACGAGCGGTGGTTCCGGCAGCTGCTGACCTTCGTCGTGCCGCTCGCCTGCGTGGCGTACTACCCCGCGGTCGCCCTGCTCGGCCGCCCCGATCCGCTGGGCGCGCCGGCCTGGGTCGGCTGGATGTCGCCGCTCGCCGGCTTCGCCTTCCTCGCCGCCAGCTTCGCCGCGTGGCGGGTGGGCGTGCGGTACTACACGTCGTCCGGGAGCTGACCCGGGGGGCTCCGGCCTGCAAGAATTTCCGAAGGCGCCTACAATAGATAGCAAGCTTGCTAATTTAAAGAGCCGCCATGACCCGGACCACCGCCCGCACCCTCCGCGAGACCTCGCTGATGACCATCACCTCCTCGCTCGGGGTGGTCGAACGCGCGTACCGCGCCGTGGCCGACCAGGCCGTGTCGCACGTCGGTGTCTCGCAGTCGATGGCCTGGCCGCTCGTGATGATCGGCCGGCACGGCGACGGCATGCGCCAGGGCGTGCTGGCCGACATCCTGAACATCGAGGGCCCGTCCCTCGCACGCTCGATGGACCAGCTCGTGCAGGCCGGCCTCGTCGATCGCCGCGAGGACCCCACGGACCGCCGTGCCAAGACGCTGCACCTCACCGCCGCCGGCAGGGCCGCGTGCGAGCAGCTCGAGACCTCGCTGAACGCCGTGCGGACCGAGGTGTTCGCGGGCGTGCCCGACGACGACATCGCGGCCTTCCTGCGCGTGTTCACCACGCTGCGCGAACGCCTCGGCCTGCTGCCCGTCGAGGTCGCGCCACCCGCCGTGGGCCGCAAGCCGCCGGTGAAGCGCCCATGAGCACGCTGCGCTTCAGCCGCGCGGAACTGATCTTCTCGGTGAAGGCGTTCGCGGCCGCGATGCTCGCGATGTACATCGCGAGCCGCCTCGGCCAGCCCCGCCCCTTCTGGGCGATGATGACCGCGTACATCGTGGCCAGCCCGCTCGCCGGCGCCGTCCGCTCCAAGGCGCTGTTCCGCTTCGGCGGCACGCTGATCGGGTCGGCCGCAGCCGTGCTGCTCGTGCCCGCGCTGATCAATTCACCCGAGCTGCTCACGCTGGGCCTCGCGCTGTGGGTCGGCGCATGCCTCTACTTCTCGCTGCTCGACCGCACCCCGCGCTCGTACCTTTTCATGCTGGCCGGCTACACCGCCGCGCTGATCGGGTTCCCCGCGGTGGACACCCCGCTGCAGCTCTTCGACATCGCCGCCGCGCGCGTCGAGGAGATCGGCATCGGCATCCTGTGCGCCTCGCTCGTGCACGCCGTCGTGCTGCCGCAAAGCCTCTCGGCTCCGGTGCTGGGCCTGCTCGACCGCGGCCTGCGCGACGCGCGCCAGTGGCTGCTCGACCTCGTGCGCGGACCGGCGAAGGACCTCACCGCCGACCGCCAGCGCCTCGCCGCCGACCTCACGCAGCTGCGCCTGCTCGCCACCCACATTCCCTTCGACCCCACCCACCTGCGCCACAGCGGCGACGCCGTGCGCGCGGTGCAGGACCAGCTCGCCGCGCTGACCCCGGCCCTCTCCGCGGTGGAAGACCGCCTGCAGGCGCTGCAGTCCGCCGAGGGGCGCCTTGCGCCCGACGTGATGGAACTGCTCGCGGCGTTCGCGGCCTGGGTGCAGACACCGGACGACGACACCCCGCTGCGCACCGCGCTGGACACATTCGCCACGCAAACGTCGGACGACCACGCCGGCTGGCCCCTCGCCCTGCGCGTGTCCCTCGCCGAACGTCTCGCCGAACTCGTGGCCACCTGGCACGCCGCACTGGCCCGCCGCGGCGACGTGGACCACGGCCTGACCGGCGCCACGCCGCCGAAGCCGTCCGTGGTGGGCGACCACGTGCTGCACCGCGACCACGGCATGGCGCTGCTGTCGGCGCTGGCCGCGGTGATCGCGATCGCCGTGTGCAGTGCGTTCTGGGTCCTCACCGGCTGGCCCACCGGCTCGGCCGCGGTGATGATGGCCGCGATCTTCTGCTGCTTCTTCGCGTCGATGGACGATCCCGTGCCGGCCATCCACGGCTTCCTCACGTTCACGCTGTGGTCCGTGCCCATCTCGGCCGTCTACGTGCTGTTCGTGCTGCCCGCGGTGCGCGACTTCGGCATGCTCGTGCTCGCCTGCGCACCGGTGTTCCTCGTGCTCGGCGCGCTGATGGCGCGCCCGTCCACGGTGCTGTCGGCGATGCCCGTGCTGATGGGCGTGGCCACCACGCTCGCGATGCACGACACGGCCAACGCCGACCTCGCGAGTTTCGCAAACTCGATGATCGCCCAGGTGGTGGGTGTGGTGGTGGCCTCGCGCACTACGCGCCTGATGCGCTCCATCGGCGCCGACTGGAGCGCGCGGCGCATCCAGCAGGCCACGTGGCGCGAACTCGCCGGCGTCGCGGCCTCGCCCCGCCAGCCCGTGCACGCCGCGGCGCAGACCGTGCGCCTGCTCGACCGCATCGCGCTGATCGCCCCGCGCGTGGCCCAGTCCGGCGGCAAGATCGACGGTCTGCCCGCCGACGCGCTGCGCGACCTGCGCCTCGGCACCGACATCGTCACGCTGCAGCGCGTGCGCTGGCACCTGCCGCTCGGCGTGACCGGTGCGCTGATGGCCGACCTCGCCCGCTGGCTGCGCGACCTCGGCGCCGGTGGCGACGCCGCCCAGCCGGCGCACCTGCTCGACCGCGTCGACGCCGCGCTGACCGCCACGCTCGCCACCCACGACCCCGCGTCGGCTGAACGTTCGGCCGGCCTCGGGGCGCTCGTGGGCGTGCGCCGCGCCCTGTTCCCCGACGCCCCGGCACCGGTCGTGTCCGCGCGTGTTCCCGAAGGAGTGTCCCCATGATCGGCGAAGCCAACGTCTTCGGCGTGTACCTGCCCTGGCTGCTGGTGCTCGCCACCCTGGGCCTGTTCGTGACCTGGGGCCTGCGCCACCTGCTCGCCGCGACCGGCGCCTACCGCTGGGTGTGGCACCCGGCCCTGTTCGACATCGCGCTGTACGTGCTCGTGCTCCTCGCCCTCAGCAGCGCCTCCCGATTCCTCCAGTGAGACCGTCATGACCTTCCGCTTCCTCTCCGATTCCCCGAACCGCCAGCGCGTCGCCCGCTTCGCGGTGACCGCCGTGGCGGTGGCCGCCGCCGCGTGGGCCGGCCTGCGGCTGTGGGACCACTACGAACGCGCACCGTGGACCCGCGACGGCCGCGTGCGCGCCAACGTCGTGCAGATCGCCGCCGACGTGTCCGGCCTCGTCACCGCCGTGCCGGTGCACGACAACCAGCCCGTGCAGGCCGGCACGCTGCTGTTCGAGGTGGACCGCGCCCGCTACACGCTCGCGCTGCGCCAGGCCCAGGTGGCCCTCACCGCGCAGCGCACCGCGCTGGCCCAGGCCGACCGCGAGAACCGCCGCAACACCGGCCTCGGCACCCTCGTGTCGCAGGAGGCCACCGAACAGGCGCACACCCGCGTCGACCAGGCCCGCGCGAACGTGGCCCAGGCCGAGGTGGCCGTGGACGCCGCGCGCCTGAACCTCGAACGCGCCGAGGTGCGCGCGCCGGCCGACGGCCTCGTCACGAACCTCGACCTGCGCCAGGGCAGCTACGCCACCGTCGGCCACCCGGTGCTGGCACTCGTCGACGCGCGATCGTTCTACGTCGAGGGCTACTTCGAGGAAACCAAGCTCGCGCGCATCCACCTCGGCGACGCCGTGCGCGTGACCCCCATGGGCCAGGGTGCCTCGTTCACGGGGCGCGTCGAGAGCCTCGCCGCCGGCATCGCCGACCGCGACCGCTCCACCGGCGCGAACCTGCTGCCGAGCGTGAACCCCACGTTCAACTGGGTGCGCCTCGCGCAGCGTGTGCCGGTGCGCGTGAAGCTCGACCCGCTGCCCGACGGCACCCAGCTCGTCGCGGGGCAGACGGTCACCGTGCAGGTGGTCGAACCGGCACGCAAGGGATGAACGCCATGAAGTTCCTCCC
Organism: Piscinibacter gummiphilus; assembly: GCF_002116905.1. Taxonomy (NCBI): domain Bacteria; kingdom Pseudomonadati; phylum Pseudomonadota; class Betaproteobacteria; order Burkholderiales; family Sphaerotilaceae; genus Rhizobacter; species Rhizobacter gummiphilus. The sequence continues at coordinate 1,641,525 of NZ_CP015118.1, read as the reverse complement.
TGCCCTCGGCACCCTGGCCCTCGCCGCCGTGCTCGCCGCCTGCTCGACCGCCCCCGCGGGACCCGACTACCGCGAGCCCGATGCGGCCCTCGCCCGCCGCGCCGACGCGGCCGCGCCGTTCATCGGCACCCACGACACCGCCTCCGACGCGCCCACGGCCCGTCCCTACACGCAGGCGCCGCTGCCGTCCCACTGGTGGCGCCTGTTCGACGACCCGGTGCTCGACGACCTCGTCGCCCGCGCCCTCGACCACAACACCGACCTGCGCCAGGCCGCGGCGAACCTCACCCGCGTGCAGGCCCTGCAGGCCGAGGTGGACGGCGCGGCCCACCCCACCATCGGGGTCTCGGGCGACCCGTCGTTCGGCCACGCCTCCGGCCTGTCGGTGCTCAAGCCCGGCTACGAGCCGCCGTCGGCATGGCACGGCAGCGCCGGTGTGTCGGTCGCCTACCAGGTGGACCTGCTGGGCCAGATCCGCCGTGCGGGCGAAGCGGCCCAGGCCGGCACCGATGCCGCGTCGGCCGCACTCGACGTGGCCCGCGTGAGCGTGGCCGCCGGCACCGCGCGCGCCTACGCCGACGTGTGCGCCACGGGCCAGCGCCTGCAGGCCGCGCAACGGTCCATCGACCTGCAGCAGCAGGCGGTCGACGTGACGCGCAGGCTCCAGCAGGCCGGCCGCGTCGGCGAGGTGGACGCTGCCCGCGCACGCAGCCAGCTCGAACAGCTGCGCGCCGCGATCCCGCCGCTGCAGGCCCAGCGCCAGGGCGCGGCGTTCCGGCTCGCCACGTTGATCGGCGAGCCGCCGCAGTCGCTGCCCGCCGGCATCGCTTCGTGCAGCACCCCGCCGCAGGTCGCGGGTGCGATGCCTGTCGGCGACGGCGCCGCGCTGCTGCAGCGCCGGCCCGACGTGCGCCAGGCCGAACGCGAACTCGCCGCGGCCACCGCCCGCATCGGCGTCGCCATCGCCGACCGCTATCCGAAGGTGACGCTGGGCCTGTCCGCCGGCACGGCCGGCCCGCTCGACCGCCTCGGCAGCCGCGACACGGTGAGCTGGAGCCTCGGCCCGCTGATCTCGTGGACCCTGCCCAACACCGGCGTGGCCGATGCGCGCGTGGCCCAGGCCGAGGCCGGCGCGGAGGGCGCCTTCGCGAAGTTCGACGGCGCCGTGCTCACCGCGCTGCGGGAGACCGAGACGGCGCTGTCCACGTACGCCCACGAACTGGACCGCCAGGCCGCGCTGCAGGTGTCGGTGGACGAGGCCCGCACCGTGGCCTCGCAGACGCGCAGGCTCTATGAGGGCGGCAAGGTGGGCTACCTCGAGACGCTGGACGCCGAACGCTCGCTCGCAGCCGGCGAGGCCTCGCTCGCCGCGTCGCACGCGCAACTGGTCGACGACCAGGTGCAGGTGTTCCTGACACTCGGCGGCGGTTGGGAACGCTAGAAGCCGAAGAGGCGGCGCGGGTTCTCCCACATCACCGCGTGCCGCACCCGCGGGTCGGGCAGCAGTTGTGCGGCGAGTGCCTGCAGCGGCCCGTAGTCGATGCGGTCGGGCGCGCGCAGGAACGGCCAGTCGGACGCCCACACGAGCGCGTCCGTCCCGAACGCATCCGCCAGCGCCTGCACGAAGGGCCACGTGTCCTCGTACGGATGAGGCTGGTGCGACCATTTCGCGAGGCCCGACAGCTTCACCACCGCGCGTCCCTCGCGGCCCAGTTCGAGCAGCTTCACGAACCCGGGCTGCGAAAGGCCCGCCCGCGGCTCGGGTCGCCCACCGTGGTCGAACACGAGGTTCGCCCCGCTCGCCTCGAGCATCGGCGCCAGGTCCACGAGCTGGTCGCCCGTGACCTGCACCTGCGCCCACATCCCGAGGTCCCGCAAACGCTCGAGCAACGGCCCCGCATCGCGGTAGAAGTCCACGCCCAGCAGCGACGGGTTGAACGCGATGCCGATCACCCCGGCCGCCTGCAGCGCCTGCAACTCGTCGCGCCCCGTGCCGTTGGGCACGACGGCCACGCCGCGGTAGCGGCCCTGGCCGATGGCCAGCGCATCGAGCAGGCAGCGGTTGTCGAACCCGTAGCCCGAGTTCGGACCGACGATCACCGCATGCCGAACGCCGTGTGCGTCGAGCACCCGGCCGAGCTGCGCCGCCGTGGCGATCTCCGCGCCCTGCGGCCGGTAGGCCGTGTCGGACGCATAGGGAAACCGCACGGGGTCGAACACGTGCACATGGCAGTCGATGCGGAGGTCGGTGTCGTCCATGCGCGGAGGTTAGCGCAGGAGCGCCAACCCCGCGCCGCCCCGCGTCAGATGTCGATCTTCGTGAACTTCGTGCCGTCGAAGCTCAGGTTGGCCATCAGGCCGCCCACGGCCAGCACGTAGCCCACGATGGGCTTCTGGCCCGTCTTCGTGTCCACGGCCGCGGTGGCGCTGGCGTCGGCCACCGTCACGGTGGCGTCGACCCCGGCCGTCCAGCCCTTGCTGGTCTCGAACTTGTTCAGCACCTCGTCGTTCATGAACAGCAGGTACACCGAGCGCGACTGGGCGCCGGCCAGCAGGCCGACCGAGGCCGCACTGGTGCTGTAGTAGCCGGCGCTGGTGCCATGCTTGCGCAACGCGCCCTCGCCGTACGAGCCGCCGACCACGAACCCGGCCGACACCACCGACGGGAACACCAGGATGCCCTTGGCCTTCGACGCCAGCTCCTTCGAGCCCGGCACCTGATCGAAGAGCTTGCCGAGGGCTTCGTCGACCTTGGCATCGATGCCGCGGCGGCGTGCCGCGGGGTCGGACGAGGCGCTGGGGCTGGTGGTGCTGCAGCCGGTGGTGGCACCGACGAGTGCGGCGCCTGCCGCGAGTGAAAGAAAACGACGCTTGTCCATTTTCATCTCCTTGGTGGAATCGCGAGGCGTGCTCGGACAACACCAGAGGAAGTGCGGCACCGAAGCGAAAGGCAGTCTCCTGCCGGTGCCCGGCCTTGTCAATGGCGTGCGGGCCACATTGCCCCAAAGGGCAGACTGCCTCGATTCAGCGGTGCTTGAAGACCGCGGCGCGCTTGTTCAGGAAGGCGTCCATGCCTTCCTTCTGGTCCTCGGTCGCGTAGAGCGAGTGGAAGAGCCGACGCTCGAACATCACGCCGTCGGCCAGTCCGCCCTCGTAGGCCCGGTTCACCGCCTCCTTCGCGGCCATCACGGCCACGCGCGAGAACCCGCTGATGACGATGGCGGCCGCCAGCGCCTCGTCGGCGAGCTTCTCGTACGGCACCACGCGGCTCACGAGGCCGGCGCGTTCGGCTTCCGCGGCATCCATCATGCGGCCGGTGAGCACGAGGTCCATCGCCTTGGCCTTGCCCACCGCACGCGGCAGGCGCTGCGTGCCGCCGGCCCCGGGGATCACGCCGAGCTTGATCTCGGGCTGCCCGAACTTCGCGTTGTCGGCCGCGATGATCACGTCGCACATCATCGCCAGCTCGCACCCGCCGCCGAGCGCGAAGCCCGACACGGCCGCGATCACCGGCTTGCGGATCGAGCGGATCGTCTCCCAGTTGCGCGTGATGAAGTCGCCCTTGTAGACGTCGGCGAAGGTGTACTTCGCCATCGCGGCGATGTCGGCCCCCGCGGCGAACGCACGCTCGCTGCCGGTCACGATGATGCAGCCGATGGCCTCGTCGGCATCGAACGCCTTCAGCGCCTCGCCGAGTTCGTCCATCAGCGTGTCGTTGAGCGCATTGAGCGCCTTCGGGCGGTTCAGCGTGACGATGCCGACCTGGCCGGCTTCCACGCGGGTTTCGATGGTTTCGTAGGTCATGGTGCACGCTCCTGTTGCGGCGCACTGTACTCCGGCTCGTCGCATCGGACGATTGCCCGTGCCGCCCCCGCTTTCTAGCATCGCCTCATGAACCCTTCCCCCATGCTGAAAGGCCTGCGCATCACCGACATGACGACGGTGATCTTCGGCCCCTACACCACGCAGATCCTCGCCGACCTGGGCGCCGACGTCGTCAAGGTCGAACCCGCCGGCGGCGGCGACACGGTTCGCCTGATCGGGCGGCCTCCCGTCACGCCCGGCATGGGCCCCGCCCACCTGCGCCTGAACCGCGGCAAGCGTTCGGTCGACTGGGACCTGCGCTCCGAGGCCGGCCGTGCCGCGCTGACGCGGCTGCTGCAGACGAGCGACGTGTTCATCCACAACCTGCGCGCCGACGCCATCGAACGCCTGGGCTTCGGCGTCGAGGCCGTGCGCGCGCTGCGTCCCGACATCGTCTACGTGCACTGCACCGGCTTCGACCAGCGCGGCCCGAACGCGGGCCTGCAGGCCTACGACGACATCATCCAGGCCGCCTCCGGCGCGGCATCGCTGCTGCCGGCGGTGGACGGGAACCCGCAGCCGCGTTTCCTGCCGATGGCCGTGGCCGACAAGGTCTCGGGCCTCCACGCCGCCTACGCCGTGCTGGCCGCCATCGTGCACCGCCTGCGCACCGGTGAAGGCCAGGCCGTGGAGGTGCCGATGTTCGAGGCGATGGCGAGCTTCAACCTCGCCGAACACCTGTGCGACCGCACCTTCGTGCCCCCGACGGGCCCCGCGCTCTATGGCCGCCAGGTCGATCCGGGCCGCCAACCGATGCGCACCGCCGACGGCTGGATCGCCATCGCCCCGTACCTCGACGACCGCTGGGTGCGGCTCTTCGAGGTGTGCGGGCTGGGCGAGCGGCTCGCCGAACCGATGTTCGCCGACCTCAGGTCGCGGCGGAAGCACATGCAGAAGATGCACGACGCGGTCGCGGCGCTGACCCCGGCGCGCACCACCGCCGAATGGCTCGCGCTGCTGAAGGCCGCGAACGTGCCGGCCATGAAGGTCAACGAGATCGGCGACCTGCTGGACGATCCCCAGCTCAAGGGTTCGGGACTGCTGCGGGAGCGGGAGCATCCGACGGAAGGCCGCTACGTCGAGGTGGGGCCGCCGGTGCGCTTCTCCGCGTGGACGCCGGAACCAGGGCGGCATGCGCCGGGGTTCGGGGAGCACAGTGAGGAGGTGGCGAAGGAGCTGGGAGTGCGACTGTAGGCAGACGGGTCACCCCGGCGAACGCCGGGGCCCACTGTTCCCCTGTGCGCGTCGACCACGGTGGGTCCCGGCGTTCGCCGGGATGACCATCCGGCTAGATCAACGCCGCCGCCGCCTCCGCGAACGCCGCCGACTGCGCCCCCACCACCGCCGCATCCGACGCGGCCGCATTCCCCGCCTTCGCCCGTGCCGCGACCCCTTCGAGGATCACCGCGAAGCGGAACAGCGAAAACGCCAGGTGGAAGGCCGTGACCGGCTCCGAACACCCACCGGCATCACGGTACGCCGCAAGGTACGACGCCTGCGTCGGCAAGCTCGCCGACACCAGGTCCACCCCTCGCAGCCCGTCGAAGGCCGCCGGCACCGTGTGCCACGCCATCGCGCTGTACGCGGCATCCGCCAGCGGGTGGCCGAGGGTCGAGAGCTCCCAGTCGAGCACGCCGATCACCACCGGCTCGGTGGGATGGAACATCAGGTTGCCGAGGCGGAAGTCGCCGTGGGCGATGGCCGTGGTGTCGTGGTCGGGGATGTTCGCGGGCAGCCAGTCGACCAGCCGGTCGATGTGCCGGTCCTCCCGCGTGCGCGAGGCGGCCCACTGGCGCGACCAGCGGGCGATCTGGCGCGAGAAGAAGTTGCCCGGGCGGCCGTAGTCGGCGAGGCCCACCGCCTCCCAGTCCACCGCGTGCAGCGCGGCGAGCGTGCCCGCCATCGCATGCCAGTACGCGGCACGTTCGCCCGCCGGCACCTCGCGAAGCTGGTGGCCGCTCATCACGCGGCCCTCGAGCTTGTCCATCACGTAGAACGGCGTGCCGATCACGGTGCGGTCGTCACACCAGCACAAGGCCGCCGGCACCGGCACGGCGCTGCCGGCCAACGCCTTCAGCACGCGGTACTCGCGGTCGATGGCGTGGGCCGAGGGCAGCAGTTCGCCCGCCGGCTGCTTGCGCAGCACGAGCGAACGCTGCTCGAACTCGACGAGGAAGGTGGGGTTCGACTGCCCCGCCCCCACGCGCCGCCACTGCATCGGCCCCTCGGCGCCGGGAATCCGTTCGCCGAGCCAGCCGCGCAGCCGGTCGAAGTCGAAGTCCGCGGAACTCATCCCTTGCGGGGCGCGAACGACGGCTCGCGCTTCTGCTGGAACGCCGCCACCCCTTCGAGGAACTCGGGCCGGTCGATCATCTCGCGCTGCCGGCCGGTCTCGTAGGCGAGCTGCGTGGCCAGGTCGCTGGATGCGGCCGAGTCGTAGGCCCGCCGCGTCTCGCCGATGCCGTGCGCGGGCAGGCGCGCCAGCCGCTGAGCGAGTGCGAGGGACTGCGCCGCGAATTCGGTATCGTCCACGCACGACCACACCAGCCCCCAGCGCACCGCCTCCTCGGCCGACAGCCGGTCGCCCAGCAGCGTCAGCGCCGTGGCCCGCGAGCGCCCCACGAGCCGTTCGAGGAACCACGTGGATCCGAGGTCGGGCACGAGCCCGAGCTTCGGCACGAACGGCATCAGGAAGTACGCCGACCGCGCCGCGACGACGATGTCGGCCGAGAGCGCGAGGCCCACGCCCGCACCCGCCGCCGCGCCGTTGAGTCCACACACCACCGGCACCGGCATCGACCGCAGGTCGAGCACCAGCGGCGTCGACTGCTCCGTCATCATGTCGGCCGTCCACGCTCCCAGCGTGCGCGGGTCCCCTTCGGGCCGGCCCAGGCCGGACAGGTCGGCCCCCACGCAGAAGCCCTTGCCCTCCCCCGTCAGCAGCACGGCCCGGTACGAGGGATCGCCCCGCACCTCGGCCAGCGCCGCCCGCAGCTCGATCTGCATCGGCACGGTCAGCGGGTTCAGCTTCGCCGTGTTGACGAGGCGGATCACCGCCACGTCGCCCTCGCGCTCCAGGCGCACGTTCACCGTGGTCACAGGCGCTCGACGATCGTCACGTTGGCGAGGCCGCCGCCTTCGCACATGGTCTGCAGGCCGTAGCGCACGCCGCGCTGGTGCAGCGCGTGCACGAGCGTCGTCATCAGCTTCGTGCCCGAGCCCCCCAGCGGATGGCCCAGCGCGATGGCGCCGCCGTTCACGTTGAGCCGGCCCGCCTCCGCCCCCAGCACCTTGAGCCACGCGATGGGCACCGGTGCGAAGGCCTCGTTGACCTCGTAGAGCCCGATGTCGTCGATGGACAGCCCCGCACGGTCCAGGGCACGCTGCGTCGCCGGGATGGGTGCCTCCAGCATCACGACCGGGTCGTGCCCGATCACGCTCATGTGGTGGATGCGCGCGAGCGGCTTCACGCCCAGCGCCTTCAGGCCGCGTTCGTTGACGACCATCACGCCGCTGGCGCCATCGCAGATCTGCGACGCGCTGGCCGCGGTGACCCGCCCGCCCTCCTGGATCAGCTTGACCGCCGCGATGCCTTCGAGCGACGCATCGAAGCGGATGCCTTCGTCGACCGTGTGCAGCTCGTTCAGGTCCCCCAGCTCGGCGCTGCGCGCCGCGACCGGCACGATCTCCTCCTCGAAGCGGCCCGCACGCACCGCCTCGATGGCGCGCTGGTGGCTCTCGTACGCGTAGGCATCGAGCTCCTCGCGCGTCAGGCCGTACTTCTTCGCGATCATCTCGGCGCCGGCGAACTGGCTGAACTCGACGCCGGGGTAGCGCTTCTGCATGCCCGGGCTCACGTAGAAGCCGAGGCCGTTCTTCGCGGGCAGCGTCATCGGCAGGCCCATCGGCACGCGGGTCATGCTCTCGACGCCCGCGGCGATCACGATGTCCTGCGTGCCCGACATCACCGCCTGCGCGGCGAAGTGCAGCGCCTGCTGCGACGAGCCGCACTGGCGGTCGACGGTGGTGCCCGGCACCGACTCGGGCAGCGACGACGACAGGATCGCGTTGCGCGCCACGTTCGCCGCCTGTTCGCCGGCCTGGCCCACGCAGCCCATGATCACGTCGTCGATGGCCGCGGGGTCCACGCCGCTGCGGGTCACGAGCGCGTCGAGCACCTGGGCGGCGAGGTCGGCCGGGTGCCAGCCCGAGAGGCGCCCGCCGCGCCGGCCACCGGCCGTGCGCGCCGCCGCGACGATGAATGCTTCTGCCATGGTCGATCCTTTGAGATGAAAAAGAGGTTCAGCGCGGAGACATGCGGATCGCGCCGTCGAGGCGCACGCATTCGCCGTTGAAGTAGCCGTTCGTGATCATCTGTTCCGCCAGCGCAGCGTACTCCGCCGGATCGCCCAGCCGCTTCGGGAACGGCACGGAGGCGGCCAGCGCGTCCTTCACGTGGTCGGGCGCGGCCTGCAGCAGCGGCGTGTTGAAGATGCCCGGCAGGATGGTGTTGATGCGGATGCCCTCGCCCATCAGGTCGCGCGCGACCGGCAGCGTGAGGCCCACGATGCCGGCCTTCGACGCCGAGTACGCGGCCTGCCCCATCTGCCCGTCCTGCGCCGCCACCGAGGCGGTATTGACGATGGCCCCGCGCTCGCCGTCGGCCAGCGGCGGCAGCGACAGCATGCCGGCGGCCGACTTCGCGATGCAGCGGAACGTGCCCACGAGGTTGATCTGCACGATGCGGTCGAAGGCCGCGGTGGGGAAGTGGCGCACCTCGCCGCTGGCCTTGTCTCGGCTGGCGGTCTTCACCGCGTTGCCGATGCCGGCGCAGTTGACGAGCACACGTTCCTGGCCGATGGCCGCGCGGGACTTCGCGAAGCCCTGGTCCACCGCGTCGTCCGACATCACGTCCACGCGGCAGAACACACCGCCCAGTTCGGCGGCCAGCGCCTCGCCCTTGTCGGCGTCGAGGTCGAACAGGGCCACGCGCACGCCGCGCGAGGCCAGCAGGCGCGCGGTGGCGGCGCCGAGGCCGGAGGCGCCGCCGGTCACCACGGCGGTCACGGTTGCATCGAGTTTCATCGTTCGGGTTCTTTCTTCGAAGGGAAGTTCAGCCGTGGAAGCGGCCGCCGGTGGCCGCCATCTCGCGCATGCGTGCCGTGGGTTCGTACGCCGGACCGAGCGCGGCCAGCCGCTCGCAGCGCGCCACCACCTCGGCGAGGCCCAGCCAGTCGGCGTACTGAAGCGCCCCGCCCAGGTAGGCCGGGAAGCCGAGGCCCAGCGTGAGCGCCATGTCGAGTTCGGCGGCGGTGGCCACGACACCTTCCTCCAGCGCGTGGGCGGCCTCGACCACCATCGGCAGCATCAGCCGGTCCACGATCTCGGCCTCGCCGAAGGTGCGCGGCCCGCCGAGTTGCAGCGTGGCGACGAGCGCCTGCGCCTCGGGGTCCGGCGACCGCACCGGCTTGCCGAACGGGTCGAGCCCGTGCCGGTAGAACCCGGCACCGCTCTTCTGGCCGTAGCGCCGGTGTTCCACCATCAGCTTCACCGCGTTGCGTGTCACCGGGCGCATGCGCTGCGGGTAGCCCGCCGCGATCACGTCGCCCACGTGGCCACCGGTGTCCATGCCCACGACGTCCTGCAGCAGGGCCGGGCCCATGGGCCAGCCGAAGGCTTCCATCACGCGGTCCACCTCGGCGAAATCGGCGCCGTCGGCCAGCAGCTGCAGGAAGCCCGACACGTACGGCGTGATCAGGCGGTTGACGAGGAAACCCGGGCAGTCCTTCACGACCACCGGTGTCTTGCCCATCCGCACGGCATGCGCCACCGCGGTAGACACGGCGGCATCGCTCGTGCGTTCGCCCCGCACCACCTCCACCAGCGCCATCACCGGCACCGGGTTGAAGAAGTGCATGCCGACGAAGTTCTCCGGCCGCGCGAGCGGGCGGGCGATGTCGTCGATGCGCAGGCTGGAGGTGTTCGACGCGATGACCGTGTCCGGCCGCACGGCCCCTTCGAGCGCGCTCAGCACCTGGTGCTTGACGGAGAGGTTCTCGACGACCGCCTCGATCACCAGGTCCACCTCGCCGAAGCCCGCGTCGTCCAGCTGCGGGTGGATGGTGGCCAGCACCGCGTCGGCCTTCGCCTGGTCGATGCGGCCGGTCTTCACTTGCCGGGCGAGCTGGCGCGACGCCTCCTTCATGCCCAGCGCGAGCGGTGGTGGTGCGATGTCCTTGAGCCGCACCGGCGTGCCGCGCAGCGCACTCGTGTACGCGATGCCACCGCCCATGATGCCGGCGCCCAGCACCGCCATCGACTTCACGGGCCGCGCACCTTGTCCGTAGGACTTGAAACGCTTCTTCAGCAACTGGTCGTTGAAGAACGCCCGCACGAGCGACGCGGCCGCCTGCGTCTTGGCCACCTCGGCGAACGCGGCGGACTCGAGCCGCAGCGCCTCGGCACGCGTGCACGTGACCGCACGCGACATCATGCGCACCGCGATGGCCGCGGCGGGCTGGTGCTTGGGACTGCGGGCATCGACGTCGGCCAGCGCCCCGTCGAACAGCGACCGCAGCTCGGCGGGCTGGCGCGGCACCGGCTCGCGCTTGCGCTGCTGGCGGGCGCGCCAGTCGGCGTGGCCGTCGGCCGCGCTGCGCAGCAGCGTCAGCGCCGTCTCGCGCAGCGCCGCGGGGTCGCAGGTCTGGTCCACCACGCCGGCCGCGAGGGCCGAGGCCGCACGCGACGGCCGCCCGCCGGCGATCCATTCCACCGCCACCGCGGGCCCCGCGACCCGCGACAGGCGCACCGTGCCACCGAAGCCCGGGAACAGCCCGAGCTTCACTTCGGGCAGCCCCACCTGCGCATCGTTCGACATCACGCGGAACGAGGCCGCGAGCGCCAGCTCGAGACCGCCGCCCAGTGCGAAACCGTTGATGGCGACGACGCTCGGCACGCCCAGGTCCTCGAACGCGTTGATGATGCCGTTCTTCGCGTACACGTCGCGCGCCATGTGTTCGGCGGGCTGCTTGAACATCTCGCCGAACTCGGCGATGTCGGCGCCGACGATGAACACGTCCTTCGCGCTTGACACGAGCACGCCGCGCACGTCGCCGTCGGCGGCGATCACGCTGGTCGCGCGCTGGAACTCGTCGACGGTGCGGGCGTCGAGCTTGTTGATCGCGTCGCCCTGGCGGTCGAAACACAATTCAGCGAAACCGTCGTCCAGCCGCCGCACCTGGATGCTGTCACCTTGGAACAAGAGAACTCCTCGTGGATCGGATGAAGGTCAGTCTAGGAAGCCATGCCGCGCCGCACCATCGTCGGTAGCGACGAATCAGGCGGCCTGCAGGGACGCGACAGACAGGCGCTCGCGGCACTCGGCCACCATGCGCTCGATGAGTTCGGCGCAGGTGGGCACGTCGTCGATCAGGCCGATGCACTGGCCCGCGGTGATGACACCGCCGTCCACCTCGCCGGACCGCAGCGCCTCGCGGCCGCGTGTGCCCAGCACCAGCGGGCGGATGTCCTCGAACTCGCAGCCCCCGGGCCGCTGCTCGATGGACCGGACCTCGTCGGCGATGGCGTTGCGGAACACCCGCGCGGTGTTGCGCAGCGAGCGGAAGATCAGCGCGGTGTCGCGTTCGTTCGCCTTCACCAGCGCCTGCTTGATGTCGTCGTGGATCGCCGCCTCGCGGGTCACGCAGAAGCGCGTGCCCATGTTCACGCCCTCGGCACCGAGGGCCAGCGCCGCCGCCATGCCGCGGCCGTCGGCGATGCCGCCCGAGGCCACGATGGGGATCTTCAGCGCGCGCGCCGCGGCCGGGATCAGCACGAGGCCGCCCACGTCGTCCTCGCCCGGGTGGCCCGCGCATTCGAGGCCGTCGATGGACACGATGTCGACGCCATCGCGTTCGGCCGACAGCGCATGGCGCACCGACGTGCACTTGTGCAGCACCGCGATGCCGTGCGCCTTGAAGGTGTCGATGTACTCGCGCGGGCTGCGCCCCGCGGTCTCGACCACGCGGATGCCGCTCTCGACGATGGCCGCGACGTACTCGGCATACGGCGGCGGTTTCACCGACGGCAGCAGCGTGAGGTTCACGCCGAACGGCTTGTCGGTCAGCGCGCGGGTGCGTTCGATCTCGCGGCGCAGGTCGTCGGGCGTGGGCTGCGTCAGCGCGGTGATGATGCCCAAGCCGCCGGCGTTCGAGACGGCGGCGGCGAGTTCGGCCACCCCCACCCACATCATGCCGCCCTGGATGATGGGCCAGGCGATGCCCAGCCGTTCGGTCACGCGTGTCTTCATCGGATCTCCGGGTTGTCGTTGTGCGCGCGCATGCGGTCGCGCGCGGCGGGGTCGGCCACGAGGCGGCCGAAGAACTTGGCCTCCAGCGCCAGCGCGCGGTCCATCGGCAGCTGCGTGCCTTCGTAGACGGCGGCCAGCACCGCGAGTGGCGCGGGCTCGCGGTCAGCGGTGTCTCGGCGCACGCGGGCGAGGCCCAGGCCGAAGCTCGCGGACGCGTGGGGCGCCAGTGCACCCGCGCCGCCCGGCAGCGCGTAGCCCTTGGTGTCCCACGGCTGCGCGGTGGGCCCCTGCGACAGCACCCATCGGCGTGCCGTGGCGACCACGTCGTCGCGCGGCCGCAGGGCCTCCACCAGCCCGAGCAGAAAGGCCGCGTGCGGATTCACCGTGCGCCCCTCGGCCAGCAGCGGCAGCGCACGTTCGATGCCGATCAGGCGCGGCAGGCGCTGCGTGCCTCCGCCGCCGGGGATCAGCCCGGCACGCACCTCGGGCAGCCCCACCTGCACCGCCTCGTCGTCCGCGAGCACGCGGTGGTGGCACGCGAGGCACAGCTCGAAGCCCGCGCCCTGCGCGTCGCCACCGATGGCCGCGGCCACCGGCTTGCCCCCTGTTTCCAGGCGGCGCAGCGTGCGGTTCACGGGCGCGACGAGCGCGGCGATGGTGGGGGCATCGAGGCCCGCGTCGGCCCCGGCCAGCAGTTCGTCGATGCGCGCGCCGAGCAGGAAGCGGTCCGGTGCCGCACCGGTGATCACGGCGCCGACGATCGCGGGGTCCGTGAGCACCTGCTCGACCGCGGTGTCCAGGGCCACGGCCAGCGGTGCGGTGAAGTGGCCCGCGAACAGCTCGATCAGGGCCACGCCGTCCCGGTCGACGGTGAGGGTCAGGGTGTTGTCGTCCATGGTGTCAGACCCGTTCGATGACCAGCGCGGTGGCCTGGCCCGCCGCGGCGCACAGCGTCACGAGCGCGGTGGCCTCGCCGCGCCGCTCCAGTTCGTCGAGCGCCGTGCCGAGCAGGATGGCGCCGGTGGCCCCGAGCGGGTGTCCCAGCGCGATGGCGCCGCCGTTCGGGTTGACCCGTTCCGGGTCGAGCCCGAAGTGCCGCGCCACCACCATCGGTACCACCGCGAAGGCCTCGTTGACCTCGTACAGGTCGACGTCGGCCGGCGACATGCGCAGGCGCCCCAGCAGCCGTTCGGCCACCGGCAGCGGCCCGCCCAGGCTCAGCAGCGGTTCGCTCGCGCCGCTCACGCTGCCCAGCACGCGGGCGCGCGGGCGCACGCCGTGGCGCTTGCCGAAGTCCTCGTTGCCGAGCAGCACCACGGCGGCGCCATCGACGATGCCGCTCGAGTTGCCGCCGGTGTGCACGTGGTCGATCGCCTTCAGCGACGGGTAGCGCTGCAGCACGATGCTGTCGAAGCCCTCGGCGCCCACACCGGCGAAGGCGGGCTTGAGCTTGGCGAGGTCGGCGCGGGTCGTGCCCGGCCGGACGGCCTCGTCGTGGGTGAGCAGGATCTGGCCGATCACATCCTTCACCGGGTCGATGGACTTCGCGAACCGCCCGCCGGCCACCGCCTCGGCCGCGCGCCGCTGGCTCTCGGCCGCGTAGGCGTCCACGTCGTCGCGGGTGAAGCCGTTGAGCGTGGCCATCAGGTCGGCGGCCACGCCGTTCGGGATGTACGGGTGCGTGACCCCGATGCGCGGGTCCACGTACGCCGCACCGCCGTCGGCGCCGATGGGCACCCGCGACATCGACTCGACCCCGCCGCCGATCACCGCGTCCGCCTGCCCCGATGCAATCAATGCATGACCGAACTTCACGGTGTCGAGGCCCGAGGTGCAGAAGCGGTTCACCTGGAACCCGGTGACGGTGTCGCCGTAGCCCGCGGCCAGCAGCGCGGTGCGGGTGAGGTCGGCGCCCTGCTCGCCCACGGGCATCACGATGCCGAGGCCCACGTCGTCGATGGCGTCGCCCGTGAAGCCGTTGCGGGCCCGCAGCGAGGCGAGCAGCCCCGCGGCCAGGTGGACGGGCGGCACCTCGTGCAGGGCGCCGTCGGGGCGGCCCCGGCCGCGCGGGGTGCGCAGGTGGTCGTAGACATAGACGGTGTTCATGCGATCCAGTCTAGAAATCCGCCGGGGCACGGCCCATCGTCGGAACCGACGGAAAACACCAGCACACCAAGGGCTTGCTTCCCTGCAAAATCGTCGGTATGGACGTGGGCGCCAGAGTGCATTCGGGCGCACGATGCGCCTCCGTCGGAACCTCCCTTCCCTCGAACCGGCCCGAAGTCATGACCGATCCCAGCGGTATGCCGACGTTTCCCCCCGACCGCCAGGCGGTCCGGCCCACGCCGGTGACGGCGCCGTCGACGAAGATCCGTCCGCCCACGGCCGACCCCCACCAGGTCCCCCGGCTCTCCGTGTGCGACCGCATCCGCCAGGCCGTCACCGCACGCCTCGTGCTGGTGCGCGCGCCGGCCGGCTTCGGCAAGACCACGTCCATGCTGCAGGCCCGCGCCGCACTCGAGGCCGATGGCATCGACACCGCCTGGCTCACGCTCGACCGCGCCGACAACGACGTGCCACGCTTCCTCGCGTGCCTCGCCGACGCCGTGGCCGACATCGCCGCCGACGGCTTCGGCGCGGCGCCCGCCGACCCCATGGCCGCGCTCGCGCGCCACCCCTCGCCGTTCGCGCTCTTCCTCGACGACTTCGAGGTGATCCAGGAGCCCGCCGTGCTGGGCCTCGTGCGCGAGATGCTCGACCACCTGCCCCGCCGCGGCCAGGTCGTCATCGGCTCGCGGGGCCTGCCCGACCTGGGCCTGGGCCGCCTGCGCGCCCGCGGCCAGCTCGTCGAGGTCGACACCGAACACCTGCGCTTCACCCTCGACGAAACCACCGAGTTCTTCCAGCGCCGCGGCGGCGCCACGCCCGCCCCGCAGGCCGTGGCCCTGCTCAACCGCAAGACCGAGGGCTGGGTGGCCGCGCTGTGGCTCGCGTCGCTCGCGCTCGAACGCCACGGCGCCGGCAGCGACTTCATCGAACGTTTCTCGGGCTCGAACCGCGCGGTGGCCGACTACCTCGCGGAGGACGTGCTCGCGCAGCAGACGCCCGAGGTGCGCGGCTTCCTGCTGCGCACCAGCATCCTGCGCGACCTGAACGCGTCGCTGTGCCAGGCCCTGAACCCGCGGGCCGACAGCGTGCGCATCCTCGCGCAGCTGGAGGCCGCCAACGTCTTCCTGATCCCCCTCGCCGCCGACGCGCAGGGCGCGGGCGGCCCCGCGTGGCGCTACCACAGCCTCTTCGCCGACTTCCTGCGCGCGCAGCTGCAGCGCGAGATGCCCGACGAGTTCGCGCGCCTGCACCTCTCGGCGTCCGGCTGGTACGAGGCCGAGCAGCGCCCGGTGCCCGCCATCGAACACGCCATCGACGGCGGCGACTACCCGCACGCCCTCTCGCTGCTCGTGTTACACGCCGAGGCCTTCCTGGCCCAGGGCCGCATGCGGCTGCTCGCGCGCTGGTTCTCCGTCGTGCCCGAGGCCGCGCTGCGCGCGCACCCGCTGCTCGAAGTGGTGGCCGTGTGGTCCGCCTGCTTCACGCAGGGCCCGTGGGAAGCCATGGCCCGCCTCGACCGTTCCGGCGCCGGCCGCAGCGGCGACGCCGTCGTGCGCGCCCACGAGAACGCGCTGCGCCCGCTGCTGCTGGCCATGATGGACCGCTACGAGGACGCCTACGAGATCGGCCGCCAGAACCTCGCCCGCCTGCCCACGTCACGCCCCTTCGCCGACAGCGTGCTCACCAACGCGATGGCCAGCGTGGTCTCGGTCATGGGTGAATCCCACGAGGCCCACCGCCTGCTCGACGCCACCCGCGCCGCGCGCGGCGCCACGCCCTTCGTGCGCATGTACACCGAGTCGATGGAAGGCCTGCTCGACCTGCAGGAAGGCCGGCTGCGCCAGGCCACCGCGCGCTTCCGCATGGTGCTGAGCCAGGCGCAGACGGCCACGTACGAGCATCACAACGGCAACGCGTGGGCCGGGGTGCTGTACGCCTCGGCCGTCTACGAAGAGAACCGCCTCGACGCCGCCGACCACCTGCTCAACATCTACCTCCCCCTCGCGCGCGACGTCGGCCTGCCCGACCACATGATCCTGAGCCACGTGCTGCGCTCGCGCATCGCGTTCCACCGCGGGGACATCGACTCGGCCTTCCTCGTGCTCACCGAACTGGAGTACCTGGGGCATCACCGGCAGCTGCCGAGGGTGGTGTGCAGTGCGAAGCTGGAGCGGGCGCGGATGCTGATGCTGCAGGGGAACGGGCAGGCTGCGCGCGAAGAACTCGATCGGGCCGACGATCCGGCGGTGTGGGACCGGGTGGCGCGGCAACGGCTTCCGGCACACGACACCGACGACATGGCGCTCGGGCGCCTGCGGTGGTTGCTGATGTTCGGAGATGCCCGTGCGGCGCTGCCGGGCATCGCCCGGGAGATCGCGCGCGACGAAGCGTCGGGGCGCCGCCGGCGCGTGATGAAACTGCAGGTGCTGCAGGCGCTGGCATTGCAGCGCGCGGGGGATCCGGACGCTGCATCACGCACGCTGGCGCCAGTGCTCCACGCGGCGAGTGTGGAAGGGGTGATGCGGCTCGTGCTCGACGAAGGGGAGCCGGCGGCGGCGCTGCTGCATCGGCATCGGCAGCACGCGTCCGATGCCACCGATCCGCTGTTCGATGACTTCCTGCAGCGGCTGCTGGATGCGGCGGGACCGCTGTCAGCGGCCGAACCCGAGGCGGTTCCCACGCCCTCGGTGGATCCACTCCAGGAACCCCTCACCCGCAAGGAGATCCGCGTGCTGCAGCTGCTGGCCGAGGGTTACTCCAACAGCGCGATGGCGGAGAAGCTGTTCGTCTCGGACAGCACGGTGCGGACGCACTTGCGGAACATCAACATGAAGCTCAATGCGAAGAGCCGGACGCAGGCAGTAGCGATCGCGAGGCGGTTGGCGGTGATTCGCTGAGCCGCATCGGCCGAAAATCGGCTCATTTCGTGAGCCGCATGTGACACAATGCGGCTCATGAGCCCGAAGCAGCCCAAGTTCATCTGGCAGCAACCGTCATGGCGGCGCTTCGCGGTGCAAGCCGATTCGGTGGCTGCAGACCTCGCTCGGGCGCACAAGAGCCACGGGGTGGTGGAAGGTCAGGCCGCGGCCATCGGCGTCACGCTCGATGGGGAGGTTGCCGTGCATGTCCTCTCGGCCGAGGTCATCGCCACGGCCGCGATCGAAGGCCAGCACTACTCGGCGGCCGCTGTTCGGTCGTCCGTGCTGCGCCGGCTCGGCCTCCCGCACACCGGTGGCACCGACCGCCATGTCGACGGGCTCGTGGAGGTCATCAACGACGCGACGGACAATTTCGCGGTCCCCCTCGACGCCGACAGGCTCTGCCGCTGGCAGTCGGCCCTGTTCCCCGGCGGAACCTCCGGCATCCAACGCATCGCGGTCGGCCGGTTCCGCGACCACGCCGAGCCGATGCAGATCGTCAGTGGCCAGGCGGATCGGGAGACCGTCCACTACGAAGCCCCGCCCTCGCGCTCGGTTCCGGCCGAGATGGACCACTTCCTCGAGTGGTTCAATGCCACCGACCCGACCAAGCCGGCTGCTCCCGGCGCCGCGATGGACGGGTTCACGCGAGCAGCGATCGCGCACCTCTGGTTCGAACTCATCCACCCGTTCGAGGATGGCAACGGGCGGGTCGGACGTGCGGTGATGGACATGGCCATCGCCCAGCACCAGGGCAAGCCCCTGCGTCTCTACAGCGTGTCCCAGCAGCTGATGTCCCACCGGGCCGAGTACTACGAGGCGCTCAACCAGGCCGCACGAGGGACTGGCGACGTCACCGAGTGGGTCCGCTGGTTCGCTCGACAAGTCACCAGCGCCTGCGAGGCCTCGAGCAGCATCATCGACCAGGCCATCCAGAAGCGACGTTTCTGGGAGCGGCACGGGAGCGAAGCCGTCAACCCGCGCCAGCGCAAGGTGCTGCAACGCCTCCTGGACGACGGAGACGGAGGCTTCGCAGGCGGGCTCAACGCCGAGAAGTACATGAAGATGACCGGAGCCTCCAAGCCGACCGCGACACGCGATCTCGCCGCGATGGTCGCCGCGGGACAGCTTTGGACCTCGGGAGCGGGGAAGGCGGTCCGGTACTACGTCGCCATGCCGGGGTGGACTCATGGTGTGGAGGCCCGGAACCATGAACCTCCGAGTGCCCCATGAGGGCCAGGTCAGTTTTTCCGGGACACCCACCAGGGTTCGTTGTTCATTCGTTGCATGACAGATAACATGCAATGAAGAAGTTTGAAGTTCAGATTTCAGACTTGATCCTGGTGGAGCGGTCGATGGAGGCGGCCTTCACGGTCCCGCCTTCCTCGACGGCGCCACCCTCAACCCCACCCGCGTGGTCTGCAACTCGTGCAGGTAGGCCGCACGGCACGCCTTGCCATGCCGCGTCGCTTGCCGACGCTCTTCGAGGTCGAGCTGGGCGATGCGGCGTCGCAGCTCCCGGGCGGTCTGGGTCACCGTCCAACCGGAGACGGACCCGCAGATCCTGGGCACTTCGGCCGGCGTCAGCAGCGACAGGACCAGGTCGGTGCAGGCCCCGACGGCAGCGCGCAGCGACTCTTCGTGAAGCTCGCGGGCCTTGGCATCTCGGGTTCGGCTGAGCGCCACGGCCAGTTGGACCGCCGGCGGATCGCAATCGGCCGCGGCCTGGTTCAGGCTCGCCATGAACTGGGTCTGCGCACCCAACTGAAGATTGACCTGCTCCGCCCCGTCCTGGCGAAGGCGTCGCGCGAGGTCGTCCATGTCGGCACCGGATGCCGCGCCAGTCGCTGGCAGCATCCACAGGGCCGCGCACAGTGCGAGGGAGCCGGCCAGAGGTCCGAACGGATCGGAGATGGCCGCGCCATGGCTGCACGCGGCCTTTCCCTGGTGGCGCAACTCCTCCCGCAGCGCTTCGACGGACTTCCGAGTCATGCCAGGGTCCCATGGATGGCGGAGATCACCGGACTCAACGACCGGTTCGCCGCCCCGTCACCAGATTGGCGAAGTGCCGCATCATCGCGCCGAGGCCCGTGCCATGGGCTGCCCCTGCGGGTGCCAGCAACAGCGTGGCCCGGGAGGTTCCCAGTTCCTTGAGTCGGTGCTCCAGGTTGACAAGCACATGGTCGCGCTCTTCGGGGTAGCGCTCCGCGACCCGCCGGTAGTGGGGAAGCAGGGAGCGGTCCTTGACGCCGTGCAACGCCTGCAGCGAAGCGTGAACGACGGTGCTGTCCTCGTCATGCAACCCGGCGATGAAGCAATGCAGATGCGGCCGGCGGTCCGCGACCTTGCCCAGCGCATGCAGAGCCTGGCGGCGCACGCCGGCCTGCTCGTGGCGGGTGAACGGCGTCAGGATGGAGCCGCGGTCCACAGGCAGCACCTCCAGCACGTAGGTGAAGAAGCGGAAGGTCTCCAGATCGGTGATGCGGTCCGCGATTGCCAGAACCTCCGCCTGCCACTGCTGCGCGCGGTCTCGCGCATGCCAATGAAGGCATTGCAGGAAGGACAGCGGCTCCTGTGCTGCCAGCAGAGTGAGCAGCGCCCGAGCCTTGTCCGGATCGTGCTTGCAGACGATCTGGCAGACCAGCGGGCGGTGCTCACCATTCTCGGGCTGGCGAGCGACCAACGCGTCCAGAGTCGCCTCGCTCAACCGCCTCTTGGACAGCAGTCCGACGAGGTACTCGTTCGCCGTCTGCGCGTCCTCGCTGCCCAGCCAGCCGGCGAGCAATTCGGCCTCGAGGCCCCCGCGCATGTAGCCGAACCAGGAGGGCCCCTCCTGCAGTAGGTCGCCCGAGATGACTTCGTCCAGCCATCGCTCGTACCAAGTCAGGAAGTCGGGTTCGAATGCGAAGACCGGCGGTCCGCTGCGGTCGATGTCGAAGTTGACGACGCGCCCCGTGTGCGGGCCGTTCACGACCAGGCCGTGATACATCGAGCAGCCCTGCGACCCCAGCGGGAGCAGACCGCCGAACAGGGTGTCGTGCGCCTCGTCATACGTCTCGTCGTCCAGGTCGCCATCCAGGCCCAACCGGGTGACCAGTGCCTCCCAGTCCGGGCGTGACATGCCCGGCGAGAGGACGCAGGGCCTGGCCACCACTTTGGCCAACGATTCGCTTTGCATGGCGCCCATGCTGTCGCCGACCCCGTAGATCCCGTAGAACGGCCCCGCCGCCGACCCCTGGTATCCGTCCCCGCCATTGCCCACCTCAAGAACAAACTGCCGATACGCCGGCGGCAGCTGGATGCCCAGGCGCACCTCGAAATCGCTCACGGCCTGAAGGTTGGCCGGCGGATGGACCACGTAGCCGTGCGCATCCGCGCCGAACACCTCCAGATCGGGATCGGCGGCCTTGGCCTGCGACAGCTTGTCCAGGATGCGGTGGGCTCGTTGGGGGGTGTCGTTCATGCGTGCGTCTCCGGCGGGGCACCATTCTCGCCAATGGGCCGCCGACGGCGACAAGTCCGGGAACCGCAAGATCGGTCGGGCAAGTTGAGCCACCATCGGCTCCAATGGCATTGCCACGACGAAACGACCCATGAAGACGGCGCTCACCCACTACCACGCCCGAATGCAAAGGGTGCTGGAGCACATCGACCAGCACCTGGACGACGACCTGGACCTGGAAACCCTCAGCCGCGTCGCCGTCTGGTCCAAGTTCCATTTCCACCGGCAGTTCTCAGCGACCTTCGGCCTCACCGTCCACCGCTACATCCAGCTGACCCGCATGAAGCGCGCGTCATACCAGCTGGCCTACCGGAGCGAGCAGAGCGTCACGGACGTGGCCCTGGACGCCGGGTACGACGCGCCGGACGCTTTCGCCCGGGCGTTCCGCCAGCAGGTCGGCCAAGCGCCCTCGGTCTTCCGGAACGGGGCCGACTGGGCCTCGTGGTTCGCCGCCTTCGAGCCGTTGAACAACGCCAGGAGCAAGCTCATGACACGAACCTTCACCCTGGACGACGTGACCCTCCGCGAGGAGCCCGCCACGCCGGTCGCCATCATGAAACACCGCGGCGACCCGGCCATGTTCGGCGCGACGCTGCAGCGGTTCATCGCATGGCGCAAGGCCAACGGCCTGCATCCCCGCCACCACGCCACCTTCAACGTCTGGCGGTCCGAGAAAAGCCCGGCCGACCCGGCGGACTACGACGTCGACCTGTGCGTCGGCATCGACCCGCACCAGCAGACGGTCCAGCGGGAAGGGGAGCGGATCGAGCGGGGCGCCATCCCGGGCGGGCGTTGCGCCGTGCTGCGCGTGGTGGGCCACACGGACGACCTGGAGCCGGCGGCCCTCTTCCTCTATCGCACCTGGCTCCCGGCCAGCGGCGAAACGCTGCGTGACTTCCCGATCTACTGCCGGCGGCTGAGCTTCTTCCCGGAGGTGGCGGAACATGAAGCGGTGGCCGAGTTGTTCCTGCCGCTCGAATGACATGTCCGCTTCACATCTCAGGCCAACACAGCAACCTGGCGAAATGCCGGCCGCCGCCGGCGCAGCAAGCCTCCGGCGTCAGGTCGGATTCTTCGAGTGTGTGGGCTCCTCGTTCCCGGCCGCCCTCCCAGGGACGCGAACGTTCAGGGCAACCCCAGCGCCTTCGCCACATCCTCCCAAGCCACATACTTGAAGTTCTGCGGCGCCTCCGGCAACACCTTGCGGCCGTCCTGCACCACCAGCAGGCCCCGGGCGAAGACCGGGCCGAAGCCGTGCGAGCTGACTTCGAGGCCGTCTGTGTCGGACGCACCGTCGATCGCCGCGTCGGGGTCGATGCCGATGCGGAAGGCGCCGCGGACCCGGTGCGGGGGTGCCGCATCGAGCACGACGTAGCTGTCGTTGCCCTGGCTGGACACGACGAGATAGTTCGCGCGCCCGGTCCGGTACAGGCCCATGCCCTCGACGTCGGCGGCCAGCCACGGTCCCACCGGCAGCACCATCACCGGCCGGGCCGGCCCGTCGGCGGCCACGCGCCACACGCCGCGTTTTTCCTCGCCGATGAACACCACCTGCTGCGTCTCGTCCGCCACGCAGCCTTCGGGTTGGGACCCCAGGCGGAACTCGCGCAGGG
The DNA here is from genome assembly GCF_002116905.1 of Piscinibacter gummiphilus. NCBI lineage: Bacteria > Pseudomonadati > Pseudomonadota > Betaproteobacteria > Burkholderiales > Sphaerotilaceae > Rhizobacter > Rhizobacter gummiphilus. Next base: position 1,619,211 of record NZ_CP015118.1, on the reverse strand, counting down.
GCCGCAGCTGGGGATGCGCGGCCGGGCCTTCGATCCGCCCGTGAAGGACTCGCCCGTCCTTGTCGTTGACGTAGACCTCGGGCGCGCCATCGGGCGAGCGGTAGAGGCACACGCCGTAGATGTCCTTCAGCCCGGTCGGCAGGCGGGCCAGCTCCGACACCGTGCCGTCTCCGGCGATGCGGAAGAGCACCAGGCCGCGCTCGTCGCGCTGGGTGGCCACCGCGAGGTCCAGGCGTTCGCTGCCCAGCAGCACGTCCTGGCGCAGGTCGACGTTGTTGATGCGGCCCACGTCGAGGAACTGCAGCTCCCGCCCCTGCAGGTCGTAGACCCCGAGGCCGCGCTTCTTGTCGGTGCCCAGCACGCGTGAGCGGGTGGCCTCCGTCGCATGGACCCAGATTGCCGGGTCGTCGGCGGCATCGCCGAACCGGGCCACCGGGTCGGTCTGCACCCGCGCGGTCACGATCGGCAGGGGCGTGGCCGCGGGAGTGGCCCGGGCCGCGTCCGGGGGCAAGTCCCGCAACGACCAGTGGCCCGACGACGCGTCCCGCACCGCCAGCCGGGTGCGGGTGGTGTCGTGCCACAGCGCCAGGCGTTCGGCGCCGGCACGCGGCAGCAGCACACCGCGTCCGGCCGTTCGCCACCGGCCCTCGCGGTGCACGAGCCGCAACACCTCGCCCCGCCCGGGGTCCCCCACCGCCAGGCTGCCGTCGGCGAGCACCTCGACCGGCCCACCGCCTTCCTTCAAGGGGCCGTTCGGTTGAAGCAGGGCGACGGGCTCGCGCCGCGGCGCCCCTTCGGGCTGGGCCGGGTGCGCCCACACCCCACCGGCTTCGCTCACGAACAGCCGGTGGGTGCGGTCATCGACCCGGCAGCCTTCCGCATCCGGGGCGACCGCCAGGGTGCGCACCGCCCGCGCCGTGCCGCCGTGCAGCAGCCACTGGGTGGCCACGCCGTTGCGCCCGATCACGAACACGTGCGACAGCCCCTGCGCATCCCGGTACAGGCAGGCGGCCGACACCGCCTGACCCGCATCGGGCAGTGGCGGCAGGGCCGTCAGTTGGCCGCGCGCCAGGTCGATGCGCCACGGCACGACACGCTCGGTGTTCGCATCGACGACCAGGCCCAGGCCGGGCCGCGCGTCGAGCGATTCACCTCGCATCGCCACACGGGCTCGGACCGTGCCGGCCGCGTCGAGCAGCTCGACCGCGTTCTTCCGCAGGACGAGCGCCGCGCCGCCCTCCAGCACGACGGCCTCCTCGACGTCGTCCGGGAACGCCGCGGCCTGCACCGTCGTTGCAGCGGACAGGACCAGGGCCGCGCCGAGGCGGACCCAGGCGCTCGAGGGGATCCAGAGGTTCATGGGTGCAGGCATCACTCGAGGTTGTACTTCATGCTGAGGCGGTAGGTGCGGCCGTAGGCCTCCCACTGCGCGTTGCGGTCGCGGCTGCCCGCGTAGACGTAGTAGGGCTCGTCGGTGACGTTCTGCACGTCGAACGCGAACTGCAGCGACTTGCTCACCGAGTAGCGCATCGACAGGTCGAGCTGGGTCTGCGCGTCGACGTACTGGTCGGTGGACGGGTCGTCGATCGCACCCACCTCCAGCAGGTAGGACGACTTGTGGTTGGCGGCCAGCCTCACCCCGAACACCGGGTTCTCCCAGCCCAGCACCAGGTTGAAGACGCGCTTGGACTGGCTGGGCAAGGTGATGCGGCGCGACACGCCCCCCACGCTGACGTCGGCCCGCGAATCCGAGAAGGTGGCGTTGGCCCCGACCAGCAGGCCGTTCCACGGCGCCGGCAGCGAACGCAGCGCCTGGGTGTAGGCCAGCTCGACGCCATAGACCTTCGCCTGCCCGCCGTTGGCGTAGGTGGTGGCGTCGGTCACGCCGGGAAAGGCCGCGCTCATGTCGGCGGTGGTCTGGAAGACGAAGTCGCGGATGTTCTTGTGGAACCCGTAGACCGACACCGCCCCCGCGTAGCCCAGGCGCCGCTCGATGCCCAGGTCGAGGTTGGACGAACGCAGCGGCTTCAGGTCGGGGTTGCCGAACTCGCCTTCCGAGCCGTCGATGGTGAAGCCGGGCCGCAGCTGCTCGAAGGTCGGCCGCACGACCGTGTTGGTCCAGGCGGCGCGCAGCGAGGTGGTGTCGTCGAGGTCGTGGCGTGCGTGCAGGCCGGGCAGCCAGTGGTCGTCGCGGTGCTGGCTGTCGCGGGGCATGAACGTGCCGGCGCCTTCGTCGTAGCCGGTGCCGCTGGCCGTGAAGCGGGTGCCCTCGTAGCGCACGCCGGCGATCAGGTGCCAGTCGGCGAGCTGGAACTTCGACTGCACGTAGGCGGCGTCGAGGTTCTCCTTCATGGTGTAGTCGTTGATGACCGACTCGACCTCGTCCACCTCGATCACCGAACCCGGCAGGATGGCCTGGATCGCCCCGGGCTGGATGGTGGGTCCGAAGGCCCCGAACGGGTAGCGGGGCGACGGGCCGGCGTAGGACGCGAGGTCGGTCGGTGCCGGGCCGAAGTCGTCCGAGGTCCACGTGGTCTGGTCGTTGGTCTTCGTGCGGCGGCTGATCTTGCCGCCGAACTTGATCTGGCCCGCGGCGCCGAAGATCGGCAGCGACTTGGCCAGGTCGAGCTTGAGCGTGTACTCGCGGTCGCGCGCCGCGTTCTCCTCGAGTTCGATCTCGCTCAGCGAGTAGCCGGCGGCCTCGTTGATCGACGCCGGCGCCAGCAGCGTGGGGGTGCGGCCGTCGGTGAACCCGACGTTCGAGTAGGTGCCGCCGTCGAAGTCGGCCGCGGAGATCGAGCGCGGCGTGGTTTCGCTCGCGCGGCTGACACCGCCGGCGAGGTTCAGCTCCCAGTCGCCCAGGGTCTGGTCGGTGCCGAGGGCCAGCGAGTAGATGCGCTGCGTCTCCTTGCGCGCCTTGAGCGACCGCACGCTCTCGGCATCGCCGAGCACGCCGGCCTCCTGCGGGGCGTCGAACGCGATGGTGTGCGCGTTGCGCACTTCGTCGTCGCTGAACTGGCTGGCCATCGAACGCAGGTAGTAGAGCTGCCCCTTGGCCGGCTTGAACTCGAGGTTGAGCCCCGCGCCCACGCGTTCGCGGGTGATCCGGTAGTCGCGGCGTTCGAACTCCTCCAGCGCGTTGCCATCCCACGCCCCACCGGTCTCGACGTTGTCGGAGCCGAACTTGCGCTGCTCGGCGTTCAGTCCGAAGGCCACGCCGAGCCGGCCGTCCATGAAGCGGTCGGCGAACAGCAGCGAGCCGAGCGGGCTCGTCTTCGAGACGTTGTCGCTGTGGCTTCCCCCCAGCTCGAACGACAGCAGGCGTCCGGGTTGATCGAAGGCGGACAAGGTGCGGATGTCGATGGTGCCGCCGAGCGAGTTGGCATCCATGTCAGGGGTCAGCGTCTTGATCACGCTGGCCGAGCCGATGAGGGCCGAGGGCAGCACGTCGAGCATCACCGCCCGGCGGCCGCTCTCGGGCGAGGGCACGCGGGTGCCGTTGATCGTCACCGCATTGAGATCGGGACCGAGCCCCCGCACGCGCACATAGCGCCCCTCCCCCTGGTCGCGTTCGATCGACACGCCGGGCAGGCGCTGCAGCGCCTCGGCCGCGTTCCGGTCGGGCAGGCGCCCGATGCCGTCGTTGCGCACGACGCTGCGGATGTCGTCGGCGGCTTCCTGATCGTCGAGTGCGCGGTCCGTCGCGGCGGCCTGGCCCCGCACGACCACCGGCGCCAGCGTGGCGGATTCCTGGGCATGGGCAGGGACAACGAGCGCGAGCAGCACGGCGGCGCTCAGGCGGTTCAGCGCCGCGGGTGCGCAGTGGCGTCGAAGGGGTGGGGCGTACATCGGAGGTCCTGTGGTCTTGGAGGTTGCAAGCGGCGCGACTCTAGGAACGCGGCATGTCGGTCCGGTGACACCCCCGGCGCGGAAAGCCGTGCGGAGCCTCGCCCGCGCCGCGGTTGAGCCGATCGCACCCGCCCCCCCGGCCCGGCGCCGCCGCGGTGTCATCCCGGAGGCCTTCGCACCGCGTGAGCCGATCCGACCCTCCCCGCACCGCGGCGCCCGAACCGCCACGCGGCCGACACAGTGAGGTCGCACAGTGCTCATCCATGACACCCCAGAACCGAAACCTCCAGCATCTGTTCCTGCTGGCCGCGGCTGCCGTCGCCCTGCTGTTCGCCGCGACGGGCAGCCCCAAGCCGCCCTCCGCATGGCGAGGCATCGACCTGCTCGGCGAAGGCGGCACCGCGGTGATGGCCGCCGCGTGGATGCGCATCGTGCTGGCCAGCCGTCCGGCCGGGCAGGTCACCCTGCGGCTCGCCCTCGGGCTGGGCCTGCTCGCGCTCGGTGCCTGGGCCGACACGCTCGACGAGGTGTTCTCGATGCACGCGGCGCCCTGGCGGGTGGACAAGTGGCTGGAGTCCGGACTCACCCCGCTCGGCATGCTGCTGCTGACGCTGGGCCTGATGGGCTGGCGGCGCGAGCAGTTCCAGCTCAGCGAACACATGCACCAGCGCGAACGCCTGTTCCGCGAGCACCGCGGCTTCGACCGCATCACGCAACTCGCCAGCACCGACTATCTCCGCGAGCAGATCGCACTCGACCAGGACGCCGGGACACCGCCTGCATCCGCCCTGCTGATGCTGGAGATCGACGGCCTGCAGGCGCTGCTGCGCCAGCACGACCGGCGCGACGGCGTGCGTGCGCTTCGGTCCGTCACCCACCAGTTGCTGCTCAACCTCCGGCCGGAAGACCTCCTGTGCCGTCACGCCGGAGACCGCTTCCTCGTGCTGCTCCCGCGGACCGCCCTCTCCGAAGGGCAGCGCACGGCGCGGCACCTGGCCCGCATGGTGCAGGGCATGCGCTTCCACACCCTCCGCGGAGAACGGGTCGCGCTGGACCTGCGCACCGCGGCCGTCACCGTGGCCGGCGACGCCTCGGCCCTGCTGTCGCAGCTGAACCGGATGCTCGAAGCGGCCCCGGCGGGCGCCGAGCCCGTGACGGCCTGAGGCGCGGCATGGGCCCCCTCTACGACGCCGGAACGCCGCTCATCCACCGCGGCCACCAGCCTGCGCTGCTGGTCGAGCACCTCCAGGCGCTGGACCTCGACCCCGCGCCCCTGTGGCAGGGCACGGGACTCGCTCCGCACGACTCGCTGCTGAGCCCGGCCCAGTACCTGCAGATGTTGCGCAACATCCTCCACCTCCTGGCGAGCCCCGACACGCCGTTCGTGCTCGGCCAGCAGGCGCTCCCCGGCCATTTCGGCGCGGCCAGCCATGCACTGCTGCGCGCCGGCACGCTGCGCCGGGCGCTGCAGGTCCTGGTCGCACATCCCGCCCGCCTCTCCCCGCTGCTGGTCCCCCACTTCACGGAAGAAGGCGGACAGGCCGTGCTGTACTGGACCGACGCCCTCGCGCCCGCCGAGATGCGCCCCTTCCTCGTCGACCTGCACATGAACGCGATGAGATCGCTGTGCGACTGGATGGCGGGCGAACGCCTGCCCTGGCGGTTCCTGTTCAACCGCACACCCCCGCGCCACCTCGACCACCACGAGACCCACCTGGGCAGCCAGTTGCGCTTCAATTGCCAGATCGACGCGATGCTGATCGACGCCGCGCAGCTCGACCGGTGCTGGCCCGCGACCCGCCATGCCGCGTCGGACGTCGCCCACGACGCGCTGCTGGCCCAGGCCCGCACGGAAGAACCGCGGGGCAGCCTGCTGGGCGCCCTCTACACCCACCTGCAGGCCACCCTGCTCGACAGCCCCGGCCTCGAGGACACCGCCCTCGCCTTCGGCATGAGCCCGGCGACCCTGAAACGGCGCCTGGCCGCCCACGGCACCCACTTCCAGGCCGAGATCGACCGCATCCGCCTGCACACCACCCTGCGCCTGATGCACGGCCGCGGCTACGACAGCCGGCAGGTCGCCGAACACCTGGGCATCCACGACAGCACGAACTTCCGGCGCTCGGTCAAGCGCTGGAGCGGACTCACCCCTCGCCTGCTGCGCGATGCGTTCTGACAGGCGATGGATGCGGGCCGCCACGTCCCGGCCTCCTCGAACCTCGGGCTTGGCCCACGACATGCCCTGAAATCTCACCAAGGCACAATGGCACTCCACCGGGCCACCGCTCCCGGCGCACCCCTTTCCAGGAGTTACCCCATGCACCGCGCCCCCCTCCTCGCCACCGCCACCCTCACCCTGGCCGCCCTCTTCGCCGCCCCCGTCGCCTTCGCCGAAGGGTCCGCCTCCTCCGCCTCCAGCGCGGGGTCCAGCGCCGGCTCCGCTTCGTCCGGCAGCGTCTCCGATTCCATCGGCGGGTCGAGCGACGCCTCGTCGCCCGACAAGGACAAGAAGGTCGCCCAAGGCGAGTACCGCGTGGTCGACGTGGCCGCCGCACCGGACCGCCCCGGCACGCTCCGCCTCACGCTGCAGGGCGCCGAACCGACCGCCACGCCCGAGTTCGTGCTGTTCGTGCCCGAGAAGGCCCTCGCGGCCCGCGCCATCGCCACCGGCGACCACGTCGTCACGAACGTGCGTCCCTACGGCTTCGAGTTCGCTCACGCCGACACGCGGCAGGCCTTCTTCCTCGCGCTGAAGGACGACTGGCAGCAGGACCTCGGCACGCGCGTCGTCCGCCTCTGATCCCGGTGACTCCCCGCGTCGCCGCGGCCAGCGCGGTGCTGATGGCCGGCCTCGCGGCCGGGGTCGACGCCCACGCCACCGCGCTGCACTTCTGCGAGCGCCGGCCCGAAGTCAACGCGACCGACCAGGACCACAGGCTGCGCTTCGCGGCGCGCGTGCGGCAGGCGCTCGACGACACCCCGGGCGGCGTCGCCCTCATCGCCCGCTCGGGCCTCGACCTCGCGCGCTTCGACATCCGCTATTCCCACGCCGGCATCGCCCTCCGGGCCGACGGCGGAGCCTGGTCCGTGCGCCAGCTGTACTACGCGTGCGACGAGTCGCGCTCGCGCCTGTTCGACGAGGGCGTCGCCGGCTTCCTGCTCGGCATGGACGACCCGCGGCGCGGGCACGTCACCGTGGTTCACCTGCCCGCGCCGCTGGCCTCCCGGCTGCGCGACACGGCGCTGGACAAGCCCCGTGCCCTCGCCTTCCTGCACGCCGACTACAGCGCCAACGCCTACCCGTTCAGCACGCGCTACCAGAACTGCAACCAGTGGGTGGCCGAATTGCTGGCGGCGGCGTGGGCACCCGAAGGGTCGGTCCACACGCGCGACGAGGCGCAGGCCTGGCTGCGGGCACAAGGCTATGCCCCCGCCCGCATCACGCTCGACTCCCGCCTGCTGCTGCTCGCCGGCGCTTTCGTGCCGCTGCTGCACGTGCGCGACCACCCCGGCAGCGACGTCGAGGCGCTCCAGCTCCAGGTGAGCCTGCCGGTCGCGATCGAGGCGTTCGTCCACCAGCAGGCCCCCGAGGCGGCCCGCACCGAGCTGTGCCATGACGACCAGAAGATCGTCGTTCGGAGAGGGTGGATTCCGCTGGGTGACGGCTGCGAGGCGGCTCCCGGCGACGAGGTCATCCCGCTGCTGGGAACCTAGGGTAAATCTGTAGGCGGCCGTCACGATTCCCCGCCCGGCGGATGCGAGGATCCGGTTCCATCCCTCGACCTGATCCTGCCGTGCCCCTCCCCATCGACGAGCAAGTCAGCTTCCGCAAGCTGGAGGTGCTGCTCGTGTTCCTCGAGACCGGCAGCCTCGGCCGCGCCGCCGAGCGCCTCGGCACCAGCGCGGTGAGTGTCCACCGCGCCCTGCATTCGCTCGAAGCCGGCGTGCGCTGCTCGCTCTTCCGCCCGGAGGGACGCCACCTGGTGCCCACCGACGCGGCCCGCGTGCTGGCCGACGTCGCGCGCGAGGTGCTGCGCACGATGGCGGACGGCATCCGCAGCACGCGCGTGGCGGCGGGCTATGCCGGGGACAGCATCCGCATCGGCTCGCTGTACTCGCTCACGAGCGGCACCGTGCCCGCCCTGGTGCTGGGCCTGCGGTCGCGCCGCCCCGAGCTGGAGGCCGAGCTGGTGCTCGGCTCCAACGCCGACCTGCTGCGCAAGCTGCGCGACGGCATCGTGGACGCGGCCCTGCTGGGCGAGCCGGACGACGCGCCGGACGTGGAGACGCAGCTGCTGTTCGAGGACGAGGTGTTCTTCGCCACGCGGCGCGGGTCGGCCCACGCGGACGAAGCGGCGATCGACCTGGGCGACTGCGCCGGCGACCGCTTCGTCAGCCTGACCGAGGGGTTCGTCACGCACGACCGCTTCGAGGAAGCCTTCCGCACGGCCGGCTACGCGCCCGAGGTGGTGATGCGAACCGGCGACATCTTCTCGCTGATGAACCTCGTGGGCGGTGGCATGGGCCACACGCTGCTGCCGGGCCGCATCCGCCACGCCCTGCCGGCCGACGTGGTGCTGGTGCCCCTCGCCCCGCGCTTCCGCATGCGCCAGAAGATCTGCGTCGCCTTCCTGCGCACCCGGGAACGCGACCCCAACCTGCTGTCGCTGCTGTCGGCGTGCCGCGCCCACGCCACCGAACTCGGCCACCCGCCGGGCCCCGAGCCCCGGACTGCGGCGACCATTACGGAACCCGTAACGGTCGCCGATCGAGCATGATTGATCACCCCGCCACGCACCCCTATCGTGCGTCGCACCGACCGGCTCACCCACCTGGAGAAAGCATGCGGAACCCCTCGTCCACGTTCCATCGCCGCACCGTCGCGGCGCTTTTCGCGGCAGCCGGCCTGGGCCTGACCCTGGCCCCCGCGATCGTCCAGGCCCAGTCCTGGCCCACGAAGCCGGTCACGATCGTGGTGCCCTTCCCGGTGGGCGGCGGCACGGACGCCTTCGCGCGCCCGCTGGCCCCGCCCCTCGGCAAGCTGCTGGGCCAGCAGATCGTCCTCGACAACCGCGGCGGCGCCGGCGGCAACCTGGGGGCCGGCATCGCGTCCAAGGCCGCACCCGATGGCTACACCTGGTTCATGGGCGGCGTGCACCACGCGATCGCACCGTCCATCTACCCGAAGCTCGACTACAACCTCACGAACGACTTCGTGCCGGTCGCGATGATCTCGAGCGTGCCGCAGGTGATCGTCGTGAACCCGAAGAACATCCCGGCCACGGACCTCAAGGGCCTCATCGCGTACCTGAAGGCGAACCCCGGCAAGGTGACGTACGGCTCGGCCGGCAACGGCTCGTCCCACCACCTGGCCGGTGAACTGTTCAAGGCGCAGACGAAGACGTTCATCACCCACATCCCCTACCGCGGCACGGGCCCGGCCCTGCAGGACCTGATCGGCGGCCAGGTGGACATGATGTTCGACGGCCTCGGCTCGTCCGCGCCGCACATCCGCAGCGGCCGCCTGCGCGCCATCGCCGTCGCGAGCGACAAGCCGGCGCCGGGTTTCCCGGACATCCCGACCACGATCCAGGCGGGCCTGCCGAGCTACCAGGTGGCCACGTGGTACGGCCTGTGGGCCGTGCGCGGCACGCCGGCGCCTGCGATGGAAAAGATGTCGACGGAACTGCGCAACGCGCTGCATTCCAAGGAGGTGATCGCGACCTGGAACAGCATCGGCGCCGAGCCGCCGACGCTCGCGGGCAAGGCGTTCGCGGACTTCGTCGCGGCCGAATCCCAGCGCTGGGCCGCGGTGGTGAAGGAAGGCAAGATCAAGCTGGACTGAGCGAGCGCCGGGGTGACCATGCCGCCCCGGCCCCACCCGCCGGTCAGAGCAACGGCCCCCGGTACAGCAGGTAGTTCTGCCCCGCCACCGGATTCATCGGATCCCCGTACTTGTTGACGATGGTGAGCACCCCGCCCTGGCTGTAGTCGTAGAGGATGCGCCCGTACTTGCTGCGGTTGGACAGGCCGCCGTGCATCTGGGCGGCCTGCGACTTGGCGGCCTGCAGGTCGTCGTACAGGTGCTGGGTGTGCGCGATGTACTTCTTGATCTCGGTCTCGTAGTAGCCCTTGGGCACCTTGGTGCGGTCGGTGTAGAACGCGTCCCTCAACGCGTTCCAGTCGGCGAGGCTGCCCGTGCCGCTGCGGATGTAGGCCTGCTTGACCCAGTCGAGGTCGTCCTTCCTCAGGTCACGGGTGGGCTTGTCCTTCTGGTAGTCGATCACGTCGAGCGTGGCCGACACCCACTCCTCCGTCTCGACCTCGTTCGTTCCGTCGCTCCCCTGCGTGGACACGGCACCGGTGCAGGCCGTGAGCGAGAGCTTGCGGAAGTTGCAGAGCGCGCGGAAGAACTTGTAGGCGAAGCTCGTCTTGAGATCGCCCGGCGACATCGCCCCGAGGTGGTTGAGCCGGAAGTTGTCGGTGCGCGCGCCGTAGCACATCACGAGGCTGATGCGGTACGGGTCCGAACGTTCCGGAAACAGCAGCAGCGCCAGCGAGCTGAGTTCGCGCCAGCCGATGTGGGTCTGGGCGTTGGTGAAACCGTGTTCGGTGACGTCCGGCGCACCGTGCAGGATGATGTAGACCTTCCTGGCCGCCGCGACGTCGGCGCGCACCTGGGCCACGTCGTTGCGGCCGAGCGTGCCGGCGGCGTCCCGGCGGATGAGGTCGATGCCGGAGTAGTGGTGGACGACGTTCTTGCGGAAGAAGGTCTCCTTGGCCCGGGCCTTCGCCGCGACCCCTTCCACCGTCGAGCGGGCCGACCCCGTCACGTGGCCCGGCACGGCGACCGCGCCGGTGCTGCTCTTGCGCATCACCGCGGGCACCGTCGAGTTCGGCGTCTGCCCCTGGTCATCGTCCTCGAAGTTCAGGATCACGAACTTGGCCACTGAATGCCCTCCGCTGGTGTGATGGGGCCGCATCGTAGCGGACAAATCCGTCAGTGCACCCGCGCCCGGATCAGGTCCACCGCTTTCTCCGCAATCGCCACCACCGGCGCATTCGTGTTCCCGCCCACCACGGTGGGCATGATCGAGGCATCCACCACCCGCAGCCCGTCGAGGCCGTGCACGCGCAGCTGCGCATCCACCACCGCGTCGGCATCGTGCCCCATGCGGCAGGTCCCGACCGGGTGATAGACGGAGTCGACACGGGCCCGCAGAACCGCGCGGACCTCGTCGTCGGTCCGCACGCCCTCGGTGAACAGGTCCTTCGTGCGCCACCGCGCGAGCGACGGCGCGTCCATCAGCCGTTGTGTCATCCGGAAGCCCTTCACCATCTGCGCGAGGTCATCGGGATGCTCGAGGAACGCGGGATCGATGTCGGGTGCCGACAGGGGATCCGCGTCGCGCAGCCGCACCGTGCCCCGGCTGCGCGGCCGCAGCAGGCACACATGGCACGAGTAGCCATGGGCCAAGTGCAGCTTGCGCGCGTGGTCCTCGGCGATGCTGACGACGAAGTGCAGCTGCAGGTCCGGCGCGGGCAACGACGGATCGGACTTCAGGAAGGCACCGGCCTCCGCGAAGTTGCTGGTGATGGCGCCGCGGCGGTCGCGCGAGTAGCGCCGCAGCTCGCGTGCCGTGCGGGCGAAGCCGCGCGGCGTGAGGCCCACGAGGTCGAGGCTCTTCGCCTGGTAGCCGAAGATGAAGTCGGGATGGTCCTGCAGGTTGCCGCCCACGCCCGCGAGGTCGTGCACCACGGGAACGCCGACCGACTGAAGATGGGAAGCCGGCCCCACCCCCGACAGCTGCAGCAGCTGCGGTGTCTGCAGCGCGCCCGCGCTCAGCAGCACCTCGGCGCGGGCCCGCAGCGTGACACGGCGGCCGTCCTGCAGGCACTCGACCCCCACCGCCCGCCGCCCCTCGAACAGCACGCGCAGCACGGTGACCCGCGTGCGCACCTCGAGGTTCGGCCGCACGCCCATGTGCGGCAGCAGGTAGCCCCTCGCCACGCTCCAGCGTTCGCCGTTCTTCTGCGTGACCTGGTAGATGCCGCAGCCTTCCTGCTCCGCGCCGTTGAAGTCGTCGGTGAGCGGGTAGTCCACCTCGCGTGCGGCCTGCAGGAACACCTCGTGGAACGGGTTCCCGGTGCGCAGGCCGCTCACGTTCAGCGGCCCGCCCTGCCCGTGAAAGTCGTCGTCGAACACCTCGTTGTGTTCGCTGCGCCGGAAGTACGGCAGCAGGTCGTCATAGCCCCAGCCCGGGTTGCCGAGCGAGGCCCAGTGGTCGTAGTCCCAGCGGTGGCCGCGCACGTACACCATCGCGTTGATGGCCGACGAACCGCCCAGGCACTTGCCCCGCGGCTGGTAGCCGCGGCGTCCGCCCAGGCCCGCCTGGGGCACGGTCTCGAAGGCATGGTTGTTCAGGCGCGTCGGAAGCATCGCGACGACGGCGGCCGGTGTGTTCACCACCCAGCTGCTGCCGCCCCCGCCGCTCTCCAGCACCAGCACGCGCGTGTCCGGGTCCTCGGTCAGGCGGCCGGCCAGCACCGAGCCGGCCGAGCCGCCGCCGACCACGATGTAGTCGAAGGTGTCCATGGCTAGAGTGCGCGGGAGATGACTTCCTTCATCACCTCGCTGGTGCCACCGTAGATGCGCTGCACGCGCGCGTCGGTGTACATGCGGCCGATCAGGTACTCGTTCATGTAGCCATAGCCGCCGAAGAGCTGCACGCATTCGTCGACCACGCGCCCCTGCGCCTCCGAGGCCCACAGCTTGGCCATCGACGCCGTGGCGGTGTCGAGCTGGCCGGCCAGCAGTTGATCGACGCAGCGGTCGATGAACGCGCGGCCCACGGTGAGCGTGGTGGCGATCTCGGCGAGCTTGAAACGGGTGTTCTGGAACTCCGCGACGGGTTTGCCGAAGGCCTTTCGTTCGCGCACGTAGTCGAGGGTCGCCGCGTACGCGCCTTCCATCGACGCCTGCGCCAGCACGCCGATGATGAGCCGCTCGTACGGCAGGTCGCCCATCAGCTGGAAGAAGCCCTGCCCCTCCTGGCCGCCCAGCAGGTTCGCGGCCGGCACCACCACGTCGTCGAAGAACAGTTCGGAGGTGTCCTGCGCCTTCAGGCCCACCTTGTCGAGCACGCGGCCCACGCGGTAGCCGGGCAGGTCCTTCGTCTCGACGATCAGGATGGACGTGCCGCGCGCGGCCTGCGCGGGGTCGGTCTTCGCGACCACCAGCACCAGCCCGGCGAGGAAGCCGTTCGTGATGAAGGTCTTGCTGCCGTTGAGCACGTAGGTGTCGCCACGCCGCTCGGCGCGCGTGCGGATGGCCTGCAGGTCCGAGCCCGTGCCCGGTTCCGTCATCGCGATGGCGCCCACCAGCTCGCCCTTCGCGAGGCGCGGCAGGTAGCGCGCCTTCTGGTCGGGCGTGCCGTGGTTGAGCAGGTAGTGCGCGACGATGGCATGCACGGACGTGCCCATGCCGGTGAGGCCGCGGCGGGCCATCTCCTCGCAAAGCACCGCCTCGTGGCGGAAGTCACCGCCGGCGCCGCCCCATTCCTCGGGGATGTCGCTGCACAGGAAGCCGAGTTCGCCGGCATGGCGCCACAGCGCGTGGCCCACGTTGCCGCGGTGGCGGGCGTCCTCGTCGCCGGGCACCATCTCGGCCTCGAGGAAACGGCCCACCGAGTCGCGGTAGAGGTCGAGGTCTTCGTCGGTCCAGGACCGCTTGAATGTCAATGCCATGTCAGTTGACCCGCCGTTCGCGGCCGGCCCAGAAGGGCTCGCGCAGGATGAACTTCTGCAGCTTGCCGGCGGGCGACAGGGGCAGCTCGGTGCGGAACTCCACGCTGCGCGGGCACTTGTAGCCCGCGATCAGGTCGCGGCAGTGGGCGATGACCCGCGCCTCCTCCAGCGTGGTGCCGGGCCGCGGCACGATCACCGCGTGCACCCGTTCGCCCCAGTGGTCGTCGGGCACGCCGATCACGGCGCACATCGACACCTCGGGCAGCTGGGCGATGGCGTTCTCCACCTCGGCGGAGTACACGTTCTCGCCGCCGGTGACGATCATGTCCTTCAGGCGGTCGACGACGTAGAGGTAGCCCTCCTTGTCCATGTAGCCGCCGTCGCCCGTGAACATCCAGCCGTCGCGCAGCGCCTTCGCCGTCTCGGCGGGCTTGTTCCAGTAGCCCTTCATCACCATCGGGCCGCGGGCGGTGATCTCGCCCACCTGGCCCGGGGGCAGGTCGCGGCCGTCGTTGTCGACGATGCGCACCTCGGCGATGGGCACGGGGCGGCCGGCCGAGCGCAGGCGCTTGGCCTGGTCCGGACCCGGACGGTGGTCGTCGGGCAGCAGCACCGAGATGGTGGGCGCCAGTTCGGTCATGCCATAGGCCTGGCAGAAGTTCGCGCCGGGCAGCGCGTCCATGGCCTGGCCGAGCAGCACGGCGTCGATGGGCGCGGCGCCGTACAGCATCAGGTGGAAGCTCGACAGGTCGAACTCCTTGAAGCGCGGGTGTTCGATGAGCCGCTTGATCATCGTGGGCACGAGGAAAGTCTCGGTGACCTTCTCCGCCTGGATGGCCTGCAGGATGGCGACCTCGTCGAACATGGGCACCACCACCTGCGGGATCAGCCGCTGCATCATCTGCAGCGACAGGCCGCAGCCGCCCACGTGGAAGAACGGCGCGGCCACCAGCCCCACCGCCTCGCCCTGGCGCGGCACCGCGGCCACCGCGCTCAGTGCGTTGATGCACAGGTTCGTGTGGCTCAGCATCACACCCTTCGGCATGCCGGTGGTGCCGCCGGTGTACATCACCGCGGCGAGGTCGTCGCCACCCGGGAAGGCGTCTTCCATCGGCGTGGCGGCGGCCATCAGGTCCTCGTACGAGAGCATGCCCTCGGGCGCCGGGCCCTCGCCGGTGTAGACGACGACCTCCAGCGATTTCGACAGCGGCCGGATCGCCGCGATCTGCGGGGCGAAGAACTTGTCGACGAGCAGGATGCGGGTGTCGCAGTCGTCGAGCGAGTACGCCACCTCCTTCGCGCTCCAGCGGAAGTTCACCGGGTTGATGGCCCCGCCGCCCCACCACGTGCCGAACAGGTACTCGACGTAGGCCATCGAGTTCAGGCTCATCATGCCCACGCGGTCGCCCGGGCCCATGCCCAGGCCGCGCAACACGGCGCCCAGGCGCGAGACCCGCTCGGTGAACTGGCTGAACGTGGCGCGCTGAGGCCCGCAGACCACCGCGGTGGCCTCCGGGCGCTCGCGCAGCGCCTTGTGCAGGGATTGCGTCAGGTGCATGCGACTCTCCTAGGCAGGGTTCGGGCCGGCGGCAAGCCGCGCGGCCAGGGATTCGTCCACACCCCAGGCGCGCAGCAGCGCGGCCGGGTCGGTGGGGGTTCGAGGCTGCGGCGGCCGGGCGGGTGTCCGGCTGAACCGCGGGGCCGGCGACGGCTGGACCACGCCGTCGACGGTGACGAAGGTCTCGCGGGCGAGGTTGTGCGCGTGCGACGGCGCCTCGTCCCAGTCGAGCACCGGCGCGAAACACGCGTCGGTGCCTTCCAGCAGCGCACACCACTCGTCGCGCGTGCGGGTGCGGAAGACATCGGCCAGCCGCACCTTCTGCATGGGCCAGCGGGTGGTGTCCATCTGCGCGTCGAACAGGGGGTCCTGGATGCCACAGCGCTCGCGCAGCAGCGCATAGAACTCGGGCTCCAGCGCGCCGATGGCGACGAAGCGGCCGTCGGCGCAGGCATACGTGTCGTAGAACGGGGCCGCGCCGTCGAGGAGGTTCTCGCCGCGCTGGCTCGTCCACTGGCCCGCGGCCTTCAGGCCGTAGTACATGGCCGAGAGCAGCGCCGAGCCGTCGGTCATCGCGGCGTCCACCACCTGGCCGCGGCCCGAGGCGCGCGACTCGTGCAGCGCACACATCAGCCCGAAGGCCAGCAGCACCGCCCCGCCGCCGTAGTCGGCCACGAAGTTGAGGGGCGGCACCGGCGTGTCGTGCGACCGCCCGATGGCGTGCAGCGCGCCGCTGAGGGCCACGTAGTTGATGTCGTGGCCGGCCGCGTGCGCGAGCGGACCGTGCTGGCCCCAGCCGGTCATGCGGCCGTAGACGAGCCGCGGGTTGACCGCGTGGCACGGCGCGGGCCCGAGGCCCAGGCGTTCCATGACCCCGGGGCGGAAGCCTTCGACCAGCAGGTCGGCGCCCTGCACCATCGCGAGCACCGCGGCCACGCCGTCGGGGCTGCGCAGGTCGAGCCGCACCGAGGGCCGCCCGCGCGACGTGACGTCGGCCGGGCCCGGCTCGGGGCTGCCGGGCCGGGCGATGCGGACCACGTCGGCACCCAGGTCGGCCAGCAGCATCGCGCAGAACGGCGCGGGGCCGAGTCCCGCGAGTTCCACCACCTTCAAACCGTCGAGCGGACCCGCCATGCCTGTGTCCCCCTGCGTGTTGTCGACGTGATCATGGCCGCTCATGCGGCGGCGGACGATCGTCCGAAGCGACGAAAGTCGCCTGCGTCCATGTGGAGGATGGGCTTGATCGTGTCGCCGCGCCGGCAATCCGCCACCGCGTCGTTGATCGCATCCACCGGGTAGTGCCTGCAGAAGCGGTCGAACGGCAGGCTACCCGCACGGTGCAGCGCGATCAATCGGGGAATGAACACCTCCGGCACGCCGTCGCCCTCGATGGACGAGCGCACGGTGCGGCCGCTCAGCAGCAGGCTCGCGTCGAAGGTCACCGACGACCCGGCCGCGGCGAGCCCCAGCAGCACGGTCGTCCCGGTGCGATGGGTGGACGCCACGGCATCGGCCATGACCGAGGGAATGCCCGTGGCCTCCACCGCGAAGTCGGTGCCGCCGGCCACCCGGGCTTGCACCTGGGGACCCGCCGGGCCGTCGCCGGCACGCACGAGGTCGGTGGCTCCAAGCTCGGCGGCCAGGTCCAGCCGCCCCGCGTGCAGGTCGACCGCGACGATCCGCGAGCAGCCCGCGAGCTTCGCCGCCAGCACCGCCGACAGCCCCACCGCCCCCATCCCGAAGATGGCGACGGTGGACCCCACCGCCGGCTTCAGCACGTTGAGCACCGCGCCCGCCCCCGTCTGCACACCACACCCGAGCGGGGCCAGCGTGGCCAGTTCGTCGGCCGTGACGGCGCCGGGCACCTTGACCGCGTTGCGCTCGCGCACCAACGCATGGGTGGCGAACGACGACTGCCCGAAGAACCCGGCCGACAGCGGGCGCCCGAGCGCGTGGTGCGAACACGACCCGTCGGGCCGGCACGGCGCGAAGTTCAGCCGGCGCGACTGCAGGCAGTACGCGGGCCGCCCGGACTGGCAGTTGGCGCACACCCCGCACGCGCCGTAGGTGAGCACGACGGCGTCACCCGGCGCGAGCCGCGTGACGCCGTCACCCACCGCCTCCACGAATCCCACGCCCTCATGGCCGAGCACCGCGGGCAGCGGATACGGCAGGTGCTGGTCGAGGGCGGCCACGTCGGTGTGGCAGAGGCCGGCCGCGACGATGCGCACGAGGGCTTCACCGGCCCGCGGGGCATCGAGTTCGACGGTTTCGAGCGAAAAGACACCGGGCGGGCGGGCCACGGCGGCGCGGATCTCCATGACAGGGGCTCTCCGGATGACAGTGACCCCATCGTAGGAACCGCGCCCCGCGCCGCCCATCGTCGGTTCGGACGGTTCGCGACCGCGTGGCGGCGCCGCCCCGCCGGCCCGAAAAATCGTCGCAATTGACGAGGGAGCCGCCGGACCCCGAAACGTACTGTCGGACGGCTGCGGGATGTGACGTGCCTTCCCACCCGCCGTACGAGAGCCGCGAAGGTACACAAGGAGAACACGACATGACAACCCAACGATGGCGCAGCCGCGCGCTGTTCGTGCTGCCCGCCCTGATGGCGGCGCCGCACGCAGCGATGGCCGCGGACCTGCCGCTGCTGGACCAGCAGGTGATCCGCGCCCCGTGGGCGCGCGCCTGCGACGGCCAGCCCGATGCCACCCCGCTGCCGGTGGACCCCCGCACGCTCGTCAAGCAAGGGGTCAACACCCCCGGGGCCGCGATCCAGTTCAACGCCTGGTACGTCGACCTGCACAACCCGCCCGAGCCGTTCGTGGCCAAACTGCCGCCGCGCGTGAAGACCTGCGGCGAGTTCCGCGCGTCCGTGGCCCGCGGCCAGGCGAACATGCGCGGCAAGCAGTACTTCCAGCCGTTCAGCACCGCGCTCGGCTGGCACAACCTGCACCTGACCTGGGGTTACCTGCTGCGTCCGCCCGATTTCGACGAACAGGCCGCCAAGCGCTACGGCGCGACCAAGGCCCCGTTCCGCAATCCGTACCCGCTGCCCGGCGAAGACCCGAATCAGACCAACGGCGGCAGCGGCCAGCTGCCCCTCGGCTTCATGCAGGACAAGGACGAGAACGGCCGCTGGAACGGCCTCATCGGTTCCACCTGTTCGGCGTGCCACGACTCGCGTCTGGGCACGGAAGCCGAGGCCCCCTTCCTGCACGGCCGCTCGAACGACGCGAACGACGCCGGCCTGACCTCGTCCGACATCTACCGCGCGAACGTCGTCACGCTGCCGCTGCAGCTGCTGCCGATCCCGTGGAGCGTGGGCCGCGGCACGACGGACGCCATCGGCATCCTCGACGCCCTGCCCGCCATCTGGGACATGGACTCGCTGCAGCTCGTCCCGAGCCTGCTCGAGTGGTTCCCGTCGCACGCGGCCGGCATGTCGAAGGCGCCGAACTGGTGGCACCGCGCCTGGAAGCCGCGCCAGTTCTGGGACGGCGCGCTGACCTCCGACAACGTGCGTTCCGAGATGGCGTTCGGTGTCGCGAACCTGTTCCGCGACGGTCCGAAGCGCCGTGCGCTGGCGACGGAGTTCGAGGACAACAACAACTTCTTCCTGTCGCTGTCACCGCCGAAGTATCCGGGCACGATCAACACCCCGCTCGCCGAGCAGGGGGCCGTGATCTTCCACACGCGTGACCTGTGGGCCAACAACGCGAACGCGGAGATCCCGAAGCAGCCCGGCAACGGTTCGTGCGCCAGCTGCCACGGCGTCTACGCGCCGCGCTACGCCAACGACCCGGCCTTCCTGCCCGACCCGCGCCTGAAGGGCGTGGCCGGCGTGATCACGCCGACCGAGACCATCGGCACCGACCCGCAGCGCGTGGGGCTGATGGCCGACGAGAAGAAGCGCCGGGCCTGGAACAGCAGCTGGTGGGCGTACAACGAACTCAGCAAGGACTGGAACAACTACTACGACGACGTCCTGACCAGCGTGGCCCGCCGCGTTCCCCGCGCCGCGTACGACCGTGGCATGGGCCCGGTCTACTCGCCGCTCGGCCCCAACGAGTGGATCAAGCCGTTCGGCTACGTGGCACCGCCGCTGTACGGCACGTGGGGCAGCGCACCGTTCTTCCACAACGGCTCGGTGCCGGACGTGTGGGGCGTGCTCAAGCCGTCGGACCGTCCGAAGATCTGGAAGCGCAACTACACGGCGCCCGGCATCTTCGGCAAGAACCAGGGCTACGACGCGAGCTATGCGTCCTACGACTTCACGAAGCTCGGCTGGAAGTACACGACGGTCGCCTGCAGCAACAACGTGCTGACGAACCCGTTCCTGCCCTGCTCGCCGCAGATGGCCACGGAGGACATCGTGTTCGCCTCGATCGCCAACGCGGTCGCCGGCCAGAACTCGCTGGCCTACCAGTCGCCGCCGCCCGTGACCGACAAGCAGATCAAGTCCCGGATGATCTTCAACACCTACCTGTATGGGCAGGGCAACGGCGGCCACGACTTCACGAAGTCGCTGACCGACGCGGAGCGCCTCGCCATCCTGGAGTACATGAAGACGCTGTGACCGGTCCGCGGACCCGGAGTCCGGACAGGGGCCACCCGCCCCTGTCCGTCGGCACCGCACCGGCCACCCGCCGGTGCGGTGCCGACCGGTTTTCCGGCCGCTTCTTTTCCTTGCCCAGGAGTACCGCATGACCTCCCAAGACACCTCGCGGCCCTCGCGCCGCTTCCTCGTCGGCCTGCTCGCACTGGTGACCGCCGCATTCGCGGGCGCCGGTGCGCTGATCGCCGGCATGCCCTCGGCCCAGGCCACGCCCGCCGTCCCCGCTCAACCGCCCGCCGCGGCCGAAGCCCCCGCCTCCGCGCCCGCGTCCGACGGCCCCGCGCTCGTGCTGCAGCTCGAACAGCGGGTGAAGGCCAACCCCGACGACCTCGACAGCTGGCAGATGCTCGGCCGCGCCTACACGGTGATGGGCCGCCAGGAGGACGCGGTGAAGGCCTACCGCAACATCGTCCGCCTGAAACCCGACGACGCGATGGCCCACGCCGAACTCGGCCGATCGCTCGGCAACGCCAACGGCCGCAAGCTCAACGCCGAGGCCGAGAAGCACCTCGACAAGGCGCTGGCCCTCGACCCCGGCAACGTGATGGCCCATGCGCTGCTCGGCCGCGTCGCGCTCGACCGCGGCCAACCCGCCGTCGCGAAGAAGCACTTCGAGGACGCCCTCGAGCACCTCGACACCTCGCACCCCTTCGCCCAGCAGCTGCGCCAGGCGATCCAGATCGCCGACAGCGCCGCCTCCTCTCCCTCGAAATGACAAGGACCCGCCCATGAATGCCCCGTTCACGATGACGATCGACGGCCGCGCCGTCACCTCCTCGCAGCGCCTGTCCGTGACCGATCCCGCCACCGGCCAGGTCTTCGCCGAGGTGCCCGACTGCTCGTCCGAGCAGCTCGATGCGGCCGTGGCCTCGGCCCGCCGCGCCGCACCGGGCTGGGCCGCCACGCCGCTGGTGGAGCGGCGCGCGGTGCTCGGCGCCATCGCCGGCACGCTGATGACACACAAGGACGCGCTCGGCGCGCTGCTCGTGCAGGAACAGGGCAAGCCGCTCGCGCGCGCCGTCGAGGAGGTGATGACGGCGGCGTACTGGTGCGCCGAGATCGCGAAGCTGGAGCCGGGCACGCACGTGCTCGCCGACACCGCCGAAACCCTCGTCGAGGTGCGCCGCGTGCCCATCGGGGTGGTGGGCGCCATCGTGCCGTGGAACTTCCCCATCGCGCTGGCCTTCTTCAAGATCGCGCCGGCGCTGCTGGCCGGCAACACCGTGGTGCTCAAGCCCTCGCCGTTCACGCCGCTCACCACGCTGCGCTTCGCCGAGCTGCTGCGCGACGCGATCCCGCCGGGCGTGCTGAACACCGTCAGCGGCGGCGACGCGCTCGGGCCGTGGATGTCCTCGCACCCCGGTCTCGACAAGATCAGCTTCACCGGGTCGACGGCCACCGGCCGCCGCGTGATGGAAAGCGCCGCGCCCACGCTCAAGCGCCTGACGCTCGAACTCGGCGGCAACGACGCGGCCATCGTGATGCCCGACGTGGACGTCGACGCGCTGGCCCCCGTGCTGTTCTGGGGCGCGTTCGCGAACAGCGCGCAGTTCTGCCTCGCGATCAAGCGGCTGTACGTGCACGAGGCCGTGTACGACAAGCTGTCGGCCGCCCTGGTGAAACTCGCCGCCGCCACGCGCGTGGGACGCGGCACCGACGAGGGCGTCGAACTGGGCCCGGTGCAGAACCGCCCGCAGTTCGAGCGCCTGAAGGGCCTGCTCGACGACTGCCGCCGCCAGGGCCAGCGCATCATCGCCGGCGGCGACGTGCCGGCCGGTGCCGGCTTCTTCTTCCCGCCCACCCTCGTCGACAACCCGCCCGAGGACTCGCGCATCGTGCAGGAGGAGCCCTTCGGCCCGATCCTGCCGCTGCTGAAGTTCACCGACGTGGACGATGCCATCGCCCGCGCGAACGCCTCGCCGTACGGCCTCGGCGCGTCGGTGTGGTGCCGCGACGAGGCGCTCGCGCTGCGCATCGCCCACCGCCTGCAGGCCGGCACCGTGTGGGTCAACGAGATCCACACCATCACGCCGATGAAACCGATGGCCGGGCACAAGCAGTCGGGGCTGGGGGTCGAGCAGGGGCTCGAGGGCCTGCTGGAGTACACGATGCCGCAGACGGTGTCGATGACGCGGAGGAAGGCGGCTTGAGCGCGCCCGAGACCGCCACTGGCGCGTGCCTGTGCGGACGCGTGCGCTACCGCGCCATCACCGCGAAGGCGCGTGCGCTCGTGTGCCACTGCCGCGACTGCCAGCGGCAGTCGGGCTCGGCCTTCTCGGTACTGCTGGCGATGCCGGCGGCCGACCTGTCGATCGAGGGCGAACTCGACTCGTTCGCCGGCAAGGCCGCCAGCGGCCGCGAGGTGCGCCGCCGCTTCTGTGGCCGCTGCGGCACGCCGGTGCTCACCGACTCGCCGGCGCGGCCGGGTGTCATCGCGCTGAAGGCCGGCACGCTCGACGACCCGTCGTGGCTGGCGCCGAAGCTGCACCTGTGGTGCGGTAGCGCGCAACCGTGGGTGGCCTTACCATCCGACGTGCCGTGTTTTCCGGAGCAACCCGCATGACCACTGGCTGTCCGCTGCATTCACTCCCCCACCGCCGCCGCTTCTGGCAGGCGCACGCGCCGTCGGTGCAGGAGGAGATCGCTTCACTGGATGCAGTGCGCGACTGCCAGCGCATCGTCCACCTGCTGTACGCCCACGAGTTCCCGTTCGACCTGCTGCGCTCCACCGAACTCGCGCTGTTCCACACGTACGGCAGCCGCACCGTCTCCGGCCTGCTCGACCGCACGGCCGAGTTCGCGAACCGCGGCCAGAAGCGCTACGACGACACCCGCCTGCTGATCGGCCAATTCATGGAGTGCGGCTGGGACGGGGAACTCGGCGAGCGGTCCATCGCGCAGATGAACCACATCCACTCGTTCTTCTCGATCCGCAACGAGGACTACCTCTTCGTGCTGTGGACCTTCATCGAGTTCCCGGTGAAGTGGATGGCCGACTTCGCGTGGCGCGCGTTCACCCCGCACGAGGAGGCTGCCTGGTTCCACTACTGGTGCGAGATCGGGCGGCGCATGGGCATGACGGACATCCCGGCCGACAAGGCGGCGTTCGATGCCTTCGTCGCCGAGTACGAGGCCCGCGAGTTCATCTACGACCCGGCCAACCAGCGCGTGGCCGACAGCACGATGCGCGTGATGGCCGCGTGGCTGCCCTGGCCGCTGCGCGGGCTCGTGACGTGGTCGGTGCTGAGCCTGGTGCCGGAACGCCTGCACCCCGCCATCGGGCACACCGCGCCGCCGCGGTGGTACGCGGCGCTGGTGCGGGGTGCGCTGCGCCTCAGGGGCCGCCTGCACCGGCGGGCGCCGCTGGAGCGGGCGCCGAAGCTGCTGGTGAATCACGTGAACCGGACGTATCCGGGCAACACGTACACCGTGGAGTCGCTGGGCCCGCCGTACGCGAAGCGGCCCGACTGACTCACCGTGCGGCCGAGGGTGTTCTCGGCCGCACGAGCATCCAGAGCCCTGCCAGGGTGACCGCGGCGCAGAGCACCGCCGTGGTGTTGAACCAGATGTCCGCCAGGTTCGGCACCGCCAGGTTCGACCCCAGCGTCGCGGCCCCGGCCAGCCACAGCACGCCGACGATGCGCTGCATGCGCACCGTCCGTCCCGGGTGGTCGAAGACCCACAGCCAGAAGCCCACGAGCCCGGCAGTGCCCGCGGCCGCGACGGCCACGACGTGCAGGTCCGTGAACCTGATGCGGCCGGCCAGCGCGTCGCGCACCAGCGAGAACGGACCGAAGAGCGCGAACGGCACCATGTACGGCAGCCAGACCAAGGTCGCCGGCGTGCCGAGCAGGAACGCGGTGGCGATCTTCAGGGCGCGCAACGGCCACGGGCCGTTGACGACGGGTGCAGGTTGGTTCATGGGGACCAGAACGCAAAAAGGGGCGGCCGTGGCCGCCCCTTCCGGACTTCGCCTTACAGCGACTTCAGGAACGCGAGCAGCGCATCCCGGTCCGCCTTCGAGATCGCCTCGAAGCGCCGGCGGCTGGCCGCGCCTTCACCGTCGTGCCACAGGATGGCCTCGGTCAGCGTGCGGGCACGGCTGTCATGCAGGTAACCCACCGGCACGCTCTTGCTGGCGGCGACCAGCTCGGTGTAGCCGATGCCCCACAGCGCCGGAGTGCGCCACATGCTGCCGGTGGCCTGGCCTTCGGTCAGGGTGTCGGCCAGGCCGGTGCCCATGTCGTGCAGCAGCAGGTCGGTGTACGGCTTGATGGTCTGCTTCCGCGTCTCGGCCATCTCCGAGCCTTCGCCGGTCTGGATCGACGTGACGTGGCAGGTGCTGCACTTCAGCGTGTCGAAGACCTTCGCGCCGGCCGCGACCTGCGCCGGGTTGACGTCGAGGTACGAGATGGGCGACACCCCCTTCGGGAAGCCGCTCGTCAGGCTGCGCTGGGCCGGCACGGCCAGCAGGCGCAGGTAACGCGTCATCAGCACCAGCTGGTCCTCGGTGAGGCCCTTCGCGGCCGGGCCGGTCTTGCAGTTCGCGGGACCGGCGAGGCAGTCGCGGCTCGGGTACACGGGCGTCGTCACCGACATGTCGAGCAGCGCGGCGGAGGCGGTCTGGTGGCGCAGGCTCACCTTCGAGGCCTTCCAGCCGTAGCGCCCGAGCTTCACGGCGCCGGTCTCGGGGTCATAGCCGTAGTTGGCCGTGCCCTTCACACCGTCGGCATCGGCCGTGGTGCGCACGCGCGACAGGATCTCGGCATCGGGAATGGCTTCGAGCAGGCCCATGCCGATCATCGGCTGCGCGCTGCGCAGCGAGAAGGCGGCCGGCGTCGGGCCGTCGAAGGAGACCTTCGGCTTGCGCAGTTCCACGGCGGTGCCGTCGGCCAGCGTCACGGTCTTCGTGTCGAAGCCCGCCACGCGCACGGCCATGCCCCAGTCCTGCGGCTTGCCGTTCGTCATGGCGTTCATCTGCACGCCCAGGCCATAGGTCGGATGCGGGATCTGCTTGCCACCCGCGTCGAGCGCGGCGGTGCGCACGGCCATCGTGTCGAGGCGCTGGTTCACCACGGCCGGGGCGACGCCGCGGCCGTTGTTGATGTGGCAGCCGAAGCACGAGGACTGGTTGAAGCGGGGACCCTGCAGGCCGACACCGTCGTTGTTCTTGTCGTTGTTCGCTTCCGTGTGTTCGCCGGTGGTCAGGTTCGTGTGGATCCAGCGGCGGCCTTCGACGAAGCGCTGCATGTTCTGCATGCCGATGTTGTTGTGCGGCTGCTGGAAGATGTACTGCGCGTTGTCGGCGTAGTCGTACGACACCGATCCGATGCCGCCCGACAGCGTCTCCGCCGGCAGCGGCTCGTTCATCAGTCGCGGCTGCACGCCGTACCAGGGACGCAGGCCCGTGCCCACCACGTAGGTGAGTTCGTTGGTGTAGTAGCGCACGGCACCGTTGTCACCCACGGCGTCCATGGCGGCACGCGTGGAGAAGAACGAGCCGGTGAACTCGATGACGTCGCCGGCCTTGAGCGAACGGGCGTTGACCCGCACGCCGTTCGGCACGAGCACGCCGTTGCCGTCGGCCACGAGCTGCGAGTGCGCGGGGTAGTCGTCGAAGACCACGCTGCAGCCGTCGTTGGCGCCGATGACGTTGTTGTAGCCACTGGTGGGGCGGGCCAGCGCCTTCTGCGGGGGCTTCGGCACGACCGGGCACACGGCGTCGTTCACCGAGTACGTCGTGTCGTCGAGCAGGTCGCCCGGGCTCATCCAGCCGAAGCCGGTGACGCCCGTGGTGTCGAAGCGGCGCACGAACGAATGGCCGCCGCCCTTCTGCTTCTGCTGGTAGTACTGGTTGACGATGATCGACGGCTTCGTGACACCGGCCACGCGGCTGTTGTCGATGAACTCGACACCCCAGGTGCGGTTCTTGAAGTAGTTGGCGACCCAGTTCAGGTGGGCGCCGGGGCCCTTGTCGACCGGTTTTCCGTTTGCGTCCACGGTCTCGTTGACGCCATAGCCGATCTCGTTCCAGTCCTCGCCGCGCTCGCGGGCGTGGCGTGAACGGCCGACCATGCCGAAGCGGGTGACGAGCGTGCCGTCGGGCAGCGAGAACTGCACGGTCTCCAGCGGGTCCTGCACGGCCGGCGCGGCGGCCAGCGGCGAGTTCGCCGGCGGGAACTTCTCGGCCGACGTGGCGAGCACGGGCAGCGAGTTGTCGCTGCCGGGCGACTTGAACTCCACCTCGAACAGGGAGTAGCCGTACTGCGTGCCGCGGGCCACGCCGCGCAGGCGCACGTACCGCACGTTGGCGTTGAGGTTGAAGAACTCCTCGGTGCCGCCCTTGGCGTTGGTGACGTAGCGGAGCTGGTACCAGGTGGCGCCGTCATCGGACGCCTCGAGCGCGTACTCCTTGCCGTACGCGTTCTCCCACACGAGCTTCAGGTAACCCAGCGAGGTCTTCGCGCCGAAGTCGAACTGGATCCACTCGTTGTCCGTGCGGCCGCTTTCCCAGCGGGTCGTCGCGACGCCGTCGATGGCCTTCGAGGCGTTGCTGCCGTCGTTGGTGGACGACGAGGCCGTCGCCGCGGTCACCTTCACGGCGACGCCGGGGTTGCTCATGTCGACGCCGGACGGCAACTGCTGCGCCGGCGGCAGCGACGGCGTGGCGGCCGGCGTGTCGCCGACCGGCAGCGACGGCGCGGGTGCCGGCGTCGGGTTCTCCAGCACGGGCTCGTTGGCGTTCGGCGTCGGGGCCGCCGCGTTGTCGGGCTCGGTGGACTTGCCGCCGCCGCAGGCGGCCAGCGCCGCGGCGAAGAACAGGGATGTCAACGCCAGCGCGGGGCGCGACCTCGACGGCTTCACGGGGGTGGGGTGGTTCATGCTCGGGACCTCTTGATCGTTCTTGGGGTGACATGGCAGTCACCGAGAGGTCCCGCTTTGTCCCGGCGACGAACTTGTCTGCGTGGACACAGTGCAGAAATGATGCCAACTTCGAAACACGTTTGATATCGGTTCCAAAAAAGGGCGTGCCGCCACGTCAGGGCCTGGAATGTGCCATAGCGCACGGTGTTCCGTTGGTTACATGAGTGACGAAACGAGTCGACGGTTCGACATTCCGGGGCGGCGGCTCCGGCCACGGATGGAACACGGGTGGCCGGTTGCGTCAGGTTCGTTCGCTCAAATCGAATGCGCGGACGAAACAAGAAGGCTGTCACCCCGGCGGAGGCCGGGGCCCTGGACCTGGTTGAACGCGTCGAACGAGGCCCGGGGTCCCGGCCTTCGCCGGGATGACCGGTGAGAGGAGGCCCCTCAGGCCCGCGCCTGCACCACCGTCCCCGCCGCGACGCTCCCGCGCCGCCCGATCCCCATCACCGCCGCCAGCGCGGGGATCAGCACCACCGCGCCCACCATGTTCCACAGGAACATGAAGGTCAGCAGCAGGCCCATGTCGGCCTGGAACTTGATCTCCGAGAAGATCCACGTGAGCACCCCCGCGGCGAGCGTGATGCCGGTGAACGCGACGGCGAGGCCCGTCGTCTTCATCGTCTCGAAGTACGCGTCGCGCAGCGGCAAGCCGCGCGCCAGCTCGTGCTCGAGCCGGTTGTAGAGGTAGATGCCGTAGTCCACGCCGATGCCCACGCCGAGCGCGATCACCGGCAGCGTGGCCACCTTCACGCCGAGGCCCATCACCGTCATCACCGCCTCGCACAGCAGCGACGTGATCACGAGCGGGATCAGCAGGCACAGCGTCACGCGGATCGAGCGGAACTCGAGCATCAGCAGCACCGCCACGATGCCGTACACGAGGAACAGCATCGGCCGCCACGATTCGGCCACCACCTGGTTCGTGGCCGCCTCGATGCCCGCGTTGCCGGCCGCCAGCAGGATCTCCGCCTGCGGTCCGCCGTGGCGCGCGGCGAACGCCTCCACCGTCTTCACCACCCCTTCGAGCGTGGCCGCCTTGTGGTCCGCGAGGTACGCGATCACCGGCAGCATCGAGCAGTCGTTGTTGTAGAACGATTGCGGGATGCCCTTGTGGGCCGAGTTCGAGATGTAGCGGTTGCGCGTGACCGTCGACCACTTCAGGTTGCCGCCGTACGTGCCCGCGATGATCTGCGTCATCCAGTCGAACAGCGAGACGGTGCCCTGCACCCCCGGGGTCTCCTCCAGCGCCCATTGCAGCCGGGTCACGGTGGCCGCGGTGGCATACGCCCCGCAGTCGCCCGGCGGTGTCCTGACCATCACGACGAACGTGTCGGCACTCGTCGCGTAGTGCTGCGAGAAGAAGGCGACATCGGTGTTGTACCGGGACGTGGGCCGCAGTTCCGGCGCGCCGGGGTCGAGGTCGCCGATCTGCAGGTGGCGGCTCATCGCGAAGCCCAGCACGGCCACGCCGGTGGCGAGCGCCACCACCACGACCGCACGGCCGCCGGAGGCGAGCGACGCGATGGCCCCCGCGAGGCGGTGCGGCCCCCGTGCGCGCCGTTCGGCCGCGCGCAGGCCCGACCCGGAGATGCCGGCGTACGACATCGCCACGGGCAGCAGGAACATCTTCGTGAAGATGATGACGGCCACGCCGATGCTCGCGCTGATCGCGAGTTCGCGGATCACGCCGATGTCGATCACGAGCAGCGTCGAGAAGCCCACCACGTCGCACAGCAGTGCCACCGTGCCCGGCACGAACAGCAGCCGGAACGTGGCGCGCGCGGCCCCCTCCTTCGTCGCGCCGCGCAGGCTCTCCACCGCGAAGGTGTTGATGTTCTGCACCGCGTGCGACACCCCGATCGCGAACGTCAGGAACGGCACGAGGATGGAGTACGGATCGAGCCCGAAGCCGAGCAGGTGCATCACCCCGAGGTGCCAGGCCACCGCGAGCAGGCAGCACGCGATGGTCACCGAGGTGCTGCGCCAGCAGCGCGAGTACACCCACAGCAGCGCGGTGGTCAGCACCACGGTGAGCAGGAAGAAGAGGCCGATGGACGCGGCCCCGTGGATCAGGTCACCCACCAGCTTCGCGAACCCGACGATGTGGATGCGGATGCCGGGCCGTTCGTACTTCGCGCGCAGCTGCTGCTCGAGGCGCGTCGAGAACACGCCGTAGTCGAGCTTCTGGCCCGTGTCCGGATCGTTCTCGAGCAGCGGCGCCACGATCACGCTGGAGCGGTGGTCGTTGGCGACCAGGCTGCCCACGAGCCCGGCCTTCGCGATGTTGTCGCGCACCACGGCCACGTCGCGCGAGAGCCCGAGGCTGCCGAAGTCGGCCGGCACCACCTTGCCCGAGCGCAGCCCGTCCTCGGTGGCCTCGAACCACAGGGTGTTCGGGGTCCACAGCGAACGCAGGTTGCCTCGGTCGATGCCCGGGATGTAGAAGACCTCGTCGGTCACCTGGCGCACGGTGTCGAGGTACTCGCGGCTGTAGATGTCGCCCTCGGTCGCCTCCACCGCGATGCGCACGGTGTTGCCGAGCGGGCGCAGCTCGTTCTCGAAGCGCAGGGTGTTCTGGATGAACGGATGGTTCGCCGGCACCATCTTCTGGAAGCTCGCGTCCGGCCGCAGCAGCAGGGCCTGCCACAGCAGCACGAGCGAGGCCACCGCGAAGAACGCGAGCCAGAGCGGCCGGCGCGAGAACAGCACGCGCTCGGCGAAGGCCTCGACGCGGTCGCCGAGGGTGGGTTTCACGGTCATCGGTTGCTCCTCGGCAGCGGGGCGGGGAACACGGCGGCGCCTCCCTGTCCCACGGTCACCATCGTGTCGCCGCCCGCCAGCGCGAAGCCGCCGAGGCGGCGCACCTGCAGGCGGGGCCCGGCCGGCGAGAACGTCGCGCCGCCGTCGGTGCTCGCGAGCACCTGGCCTTCTTCATCGAGCAGCAGCGCGCGGTCGCTCTGCAGCAGGCCGGCCACCAGCGTCTTGGTCGTGCGGCTGGCCGCGGGCACCCAGTGCGCGCCGCCGTCCGTCGAGCGGAACAGGTGGCCGCGGAACCCGTAGGCCACCAGCACCGACTTCGGCAGCGCCAGCACGCCGTAGAGGTGGCCCTTGTAGCCCACCTCCGAGCGCGTCCACGTCTGCCCGCGGTCACGCGAGCGGAACACCGTGCCGGCCTCGGCCGCCACGAGCACGTCGCCCTCGGGCGTCAACGTCAGCCCGTTGAGGTGCAGGCCCTCGAGGTTGTCGAGGCGGTCGCCGATGTAGGTCCACTGCCGGCCGCCGTTGTCGGTGCGGAACAGCTGCCCGAACGCGCCGGCCGCGAAGCCGGTCTCGGTGTCGAAGAAGCGCACGGCCATCAGCGGGCGCGACGGCCCGGCGGACACCGCGGCCTCGGCCGCACCGAGCGCGTCCTCGGCGACCTCCCGGCGCGGCGACGACTCGTCGATGCGCGCGAGCTGCGCCTGGGTGGCCGCGAGGGCCTGAGCGTCGCCGGCCTTGCCGTCGAACTGGCGCACCCACGTCACACCGCCGTCGCGGGTGCCGAGGATCACGCCGTCGTGCCCCACGGCCCAGCCGATGCGGTCGTCGGCGAAGGTGACCGACGTGAGCATCACGGACGTGGGCACCTCGGCCTGCGTCCAGCGCGCGCCGCGGTCGTCCGAGCGCAGCACGAGGCCGCCCTGCCCCACCGCGACGAGCCGGTGGCCGGCCGTGGTCACGTCCACCAGCAGCCGCTGCGGTCCCTTGCGGGTGGCTGGCGCGGGCGAGGCCAGCAGGTCGAGTCCCTCGGCCAGCGCCGGGGCGCTGACCGCGATGCCCCACGCCGCACCCACGAGGACCAGCGAGGTCAGGAGGGCCGCGCCCGCGCGCGGCCGGATCGGGTTCGTGCCCACGCCGTCAGTTGCCGGTGCGCCGCAGGGCTGCGGTGGTGAAGTCCGACGCCTTCAGCGGCGTGTTGAACTCGATCGGCTTCTCCTCGTTGGTCAGGCCACTGACGACGTAGCGCCGTGCCTGCAGGTCGTACTGGGCCGAGCCGCCGATGAAGAAGGCCGGCGCGTTGTAGAACTGCACGCCGAAGATCTCGAGCACGCGCCACAGTTCACCGCGGCCGTCGTACAGGTCGGCGTGGGCGATCTGCCACGAGTCCTCGTCGAGGTAGTACACGCGCTTGCGGTACACGTGGCTCTTGCCCTGGCGCAGGTTCGCCTCCACCACCCACACGCGGTGCAGCTCGTAGCGCACCAGGTCCTGGTTGATCGTTCCCGGCTTGACGATGTCGGTGTACTTGAGGCCCTTGTCGGTGAGCTTGTTGTTGTTGTACGAGACGATCATCTCGCGCTTGCCCACGAGCTTCCATTCGAAGCGGTCGGGCGAGCCGTTGAAGCCGTCGTAGTCGTCCACGGTCGACAGGCCGTCGCAGCCGTTGCGCGGCGTGTCGTACGACACCTCCGGCGCGCGCAGCACACGCCGCGTGCCGGGGTTGTAGACCCAGGCGGCGCGCGGCTGCTTCACCTGGTCGATGAAGTCGTGCGCCAGCAGCGCCTCGCCCGCGATGGCCGCCGGCGCCTTGTAGTTCGTGCGGAAGTAGAACAGCACGTTCGGCGTTTCCTTCAGGCCGATGCCGAAGATGGTCTCCTCGTGGCGCTTGACCGGCGTGAACGCGCCGTTGCCCTGCACCGGGAACTCGGTCTGGTGGCGCACGAGCGTGGCGCCGCGGTAGCGGAACGCATGGTTCCAGATGGCCTCGACGCCGTTGTTCGGGATCGGGAACGGCACCGTGCTGCCCACGGCGTCGAGCACCGAGTTGCCTTCGTTGGCCGTGTCGATCGTGCCGGCCTCCTTCTTGATGGCCGCGTAGATGGACTCGGGGAACGCGGCCGAGCGGCGCGTGGGGTACACCGGCATCTTGTACGACGGGTAGCGCTTGAGCAGCGCGAGCTGGCCCGGCGCGAGCTTGTCCTTGTACTGCTCGGCGTTCGCCGCGGTGATCGTGTAGAGCGGCTTGTCGCCCGGGAACGGGTCGGCCCAGCCCTTGTTGGCGTCGAAGCCGGCCGGAGCCTTGGTGACACCGCCTTCCCACGGGGGAATGGTGCCGTCCTTGTTGCCGGCGCGTTCGGCGCCGACGGGGGTGAGTTCCTTGCCGAGCTTGTCGATCTGGTCGGCCGGGGCCTTCGCCTGGACGGCGAAGACAAAGAGCGCGAGCAGTCCGAGGGCGCCGGCGCGATGGCGGATGGGGTTCATGCGGAAGTCTCCGGAAAGGGCGCGGGGTCAGAAGCTCGCGCCGAGCACGGCGGCGAGGTAGTCGCGGTCGTGGAAGCTGTCGAAGCGGGCGTTGGGGTTGTAGCGGCTGTAGCTGAGGTCGAGCCAGGCGGTCTTCTGGAAGTCGAACTTGATGCCGGGGGCAATCACATAGCGGCCTTCGCTGAACACGCCGTCGGCCGACCAGCCCTTCACGTCGGACTGCAGGTACAGGCGCGGGCGCACCACCACGTTCGGGATCAGCGCGGGGTACTCGAGCTCCATCAGGGCGCGCACGCCCCAGGCGTTCGAGGTGAAGTAGCCGTCCTGCGTGCAGTTCGCCGCGTTGGTGGCGGCCGCCGGGCAGGCGCCGCCGTAGGTCACGTGGGCGGCCGCGCCGTACTCGAAGCCCCGGCCGTAGCGCACCGACGTGTACGGGTCGCCGATGCCCGTCCAGTGCTGGAACGCCACCTCGCCGAGCAGCGAGGCCGACGACGCCCCGAGCACGCCCGAGAACAGCTTGATCGTCGACATCTGCAGCTGGATCTTGTCCTTGTAGTCGCGGCCTTCGTTGTACGCACCCGAGCCGAGCGGCGAGGCCGTGGAGCCCCAGCGCGAGGCCATCGGGCCGACACCCACCGTGCCGTTCGGACCCGGCGCGGCCATCGCGAAGAAGCCGTCCACCGAGCTGATCTGCACCGGGAAGTCCTTCGTGTACGACATCTCGCCGGCCACGGCCCACCCGCCGATCACGGTGGCCGCGCTGATGCCCGCCACCTGGATGTTCTTCGCGTCGTAGTCCCAGAACACCGAGCCGAGCGGGGCCTGGGCGTAGTACACCGAGCCCGGCACCGTCGTCATGTCGCGCACGCCCGAGAGGTTCGGCACGTGCGTCTTGTAGTTGACGTAGTACGCGCCCATCTCGGTGTCGATGGCTTCGAACGTGTGTTTCGCGGCGAGGCCGAACTGGCCGCCGTTGCTCGGCTCGCGGTCGTCCAGCAGCGAGAAGCGGAAGTTCGCGCCACCGGTGGCCGCCGAGCCGTTCCACGCGGCGCCCGACGGCAGCGGGCCGAACACGCTGTCGTTCGCCACCAGGGTGGAGCCGTTCGTGCAGTTGAGCGCGGTGGCCGGCGACCAGTAGGTGCCGCAACCGTCGATGCTCGTGCGCTTCCACTGGAACTGGTAGAAGCCCTCGAGCGACGTGCCGTCGGGCAGGCTCAGGTTGGCCGAGATCTGCGGCACCGGCAGCAGCGCCTCCTTCAGCAACGTGCCGGCCTGGCGCAGCGCGTTCACGTCCAGCACCGAGTACTGGTTCACGCCGGGCACGAAGAGGCTCTCGCCGAAGTTCACCACGTGCTGGCCGAGGCGCACCTTCGCCTGCGCGTTCTCGGCGACGTCGAAGCTGCCGTAGACGTAGGCGTCGAGCAGCTCGGCGCCGCGGAACTTCGACAGGTTCGTGTCGAAGGCGGAATCGTTCAGCTCGGTGTTCGCGATGTAGTCGTTGCTCGGCGCGCCGAACTGCACGGAGCGGCTGCTGAGCCGGTAGTTGTCCCAGGCCTTGGCGCGCAGCATCACGCCGTAGTCGTCCTTGCGCAGGTTCACGTCGCCGATCACGCGGAACAGCGTGGAGAAGTTGTCGCCCTTGTCGAAGTTCTTGTTGGCCGAGCCCGTGTAGCTCGAGCCGGTGCCGCCGTCGCCGGGGCCGATCAAGTCGGGATCGGCGTTGCGGGTGCGCCAGCCGCCCGTGACCGATGCGTTGATCGACCACACGGCCTCGAGGCCGTCGCCGAGGTCGGTGGTGCCCGCGTGGGCCGCCCCTCCCCAGGCCAACGCGACGAGCAGCGCAGTGCGCGACGGGGCCAGGCGGGCGTTCTTCCTGGCTTGGCGATGCGGCCCCCGGGCCGCGGCGTGTTCAAGTGTCATGGTGTGGTCCTGTCCTCTGGGGGGGGTCCTGTCCTCTTGTGCCAGGGCACTGTACGAACGGGACCGCCGGCCCGGAATCGTCACTTCGGACGATTTGGGGGAGCGCGCATCGACAGGTCGCGGCCGCCGCCGGATCGTCGGAAACGACGGTGCGCGGCGCGCGTGGCCGTCGCACGATCGGACCGAACCAGAAAGGTGCCGAGATGAACGAAGCCGTTGCCCCGCGCGCCGTGCGCACCGCCCCGCCCAGCCCGCAGGTGCCGCGGGATGCGCTGTGCCAGCACGCCTGTGCCGCCACGTCGGCGCGGGTGATCGTCGTGCGCGCCCCCGCGGGTTTCGGCAAGACCACGACGATGGGCCAGATGCGCGAACGCCTCGAGGCCCATGGCACCGCCACCGCGTGGTTCGGCCTCGATGCGGCCGACAACGACGCCGCGCGGTTCGTGCACCGGCTGGGCGAGGCCGTCGCGCGGCTCGCGCCCGACGCGCCGCAGCCGCCCGCACCCGCCGAGCTGATGCGGCGCCTCGCGACCCATCCGTCGCCCTACGTGCTGTTCCTCGACGACTTCGAACGCATCCAGGACCGCGCCGTGATCGCGCTGGTGCGCGAGCTGATCGACCACCTGCCCGCGGGCGGCCGCATCGTGATCGGCGTGCGCACGCGGCCCGACCTCGGGCTCGGCCGCCTGCGCGCGCGCGGCCAGCTGCTCGACATCGACACCGAGGACCTGCGCTTCACGCTCGCCGACACCGAACGCTACTTCCAGCTGCGGCCCCACCTGCCGCTGTCGCCCGAGGCCGTCGTGCAGCTGCACCACAAGACCGAGGGCTGGGTGGCCGCGCTCGCGCTCGCCGCGGTCGCCCTGCAGCGGCAGCCGCCGGGCGGCGATTTCATCGCCCGCTTCTCGGGCTCGAACCGCACCGTGGCCGCCTACCTGGCGGAGGCCGTGCTCGCACAGCAGCCCGAGGCCACGCGCCAGTTCCTGCTGCGCACGAGCATCCTGCACCGGCTCGACGTGTCGCTGTGCGACACGCTGGTGCCCGGCGCCGAGAGCGCGTGGCTGCTGGAGCGGCTCGAGGCCGACAACCTCTTCGTCACCGCACTGCCCGGCGAGGAGCGCACGTGGCGCTACCACAGCCTCTTCGCCGACTTCCTGCGCGCGCGCCTCGCGAGCGAACACCCCACGTGGACCGCGCGGCTGCACCTCGCCGCCTCGGGCTGGTACGAGGCGCGGCAGCGTGTGGTACCCGCGATCGAACATGCGATCGAGGGCGGCGACATGCCACACGCCGCGGGGCTGCTCGTGCAGCACGCGGAGAGCTTCATCGAGCAGGGCCGCATGCGGCTGCTCGCGCGGTGGATCGGCGCCCTGCCCCCGGACCTGGTGGACGCCCACCGCCTGCTGCAGGTGGCCGGCGTGTGGTCCGACTGCTTCACGCGCGGCCCCGCCATCGCGATGGAACGCCTGCAGCACGGCGGCCTGGAGCAGGACACGCACCCCGCGGTGCGCGCGCACGTGGGGGCACTGCTGCCGCTGCTGCACGCGATGATGGACGCCTACGGCGAGGCCCTCGCCACGGGCCTGCCGGCGCTGCAGCGCCTGCCCACCTGCCGCCCCCTCGTCGACATCGTGCTGCACAACACGATGGCCCACGTGCTGTCCGTGCGCGGCGACCCCGGCGGCTCGCACCGGCTGCTGGAGGCCGCGCGCGGCACCTCGCACACCACGGCGTTCACGCGCCCGTACACCGAGTCGATGGAAGGCATCCTCGACCTGCACGAGGGCCGCCTGCGCCAGGCCGCCGCACGCTTCCGCATGGCCGCGGGCGAGGCCCGGGCCGGCGTCTTCCCGCACGCCCACGGCAACGCGTGGGCGGGGGTGCTGCACGCGAGCACGGTGTACGAGTCGGGGCAGCTCGACGCGGCCCGGCACCTCCTCAACGTCTACCAGCCGCTGGTGCGCGACGTCGCGTTGCCCGACCACCTGATCCTGAGCCACGTGCTGCGCTCGCGCATCGCGTTCGACCGCGGCGACATCGACACCGCCCGCCAGGTACTCTCGGAACTGGAGTACCTGGGCCACCACCGCCAGCTGCCGCGCGTGATCGCGTCGGCGCGCCTCGAACGCGGCCGGCTGCTGCTGATGCAGGGCCACGCGCTCGCGTCGCGCGAGGCGATGGACAAGGCCGACACGCCCGGACTCTGGGAGCGCGTGCGCGCGCAGCGGCTGCCGTCGCACGACCTGGAAGACCTGGCGGTGGGCCGCGTGCGCTGGGAAATCGCGTTCGGCGACCCCGCGGCCGCGCTCGCGCGCATCGACGTCGAACTGGCGGAGGCCCGCGCGTCGTCGCGCCACCGGCGGTCGCTGAAGCTGCGGGTGCTGAAGGCCATGGCCCAGCACCGCGCGGCCGACATCGCCGGTGCGGTGGCGACGCTCGATGGCGCGCTGCGCGACGCGTGCCCGGAAGGGTTCATGCGCCTCGTGATCGACGAAGGGCCGGCGCTGTCACCACTGCTGTGGCGGCTGTCGACCGCGATCGGCGAAGCTCCGGGCCGCAGCGACCCGATCTTCGGCGACTACCTGCAGCGGCTCACGACGGCACTCGGGGCACCCTCGCCGACCGCCGACGGACCGGCCGCGCCCGACGACTCGCTCGCGACCCTCACGCGCCAGGAGATCCGCGTGCTGCAGCTGCTGGCCGAGGGCTATTCGAACGGGGCGATGGCGGAGAAGCTGGAGGTGTCGGACAGCACGGTGCGCACGCACCTGCGCAGCATCAACCTGAAGCTCAATGCGCACAGCCGGATGCAGGCGGTGGCGGCGGCGAGGAGGCTGGCGGTGATCCGGTGATCAGAGCGAGCTGACGAGGTGTCCCCCATCCACCGCGATCACCGACCCGGTCATGTACGCCCCCGCGTCGGACACCAGCAGCAGCAACGGTCCGTCGAGGTCCTCGGGCCGCCCGAACCGCCGCTGCGGCACCCGTGCCATCAGCCGCTGCCCCGCCTCGCTCGCGAGGAAGTCGCGGTTCAGGTCGGTGGCGATGTAGCCCGGCGCGAGCGCATTGACGCGGATGCCGTGTTCGGCCCATTCGAGCGCGAGCGCCTTCGTGAGGTGCAGCAGCCCCGCCTTCGACGCGCAGTACGGCGCCACGGCCTTGCCCACGCGTTCGCCCAGGATGGACGCGACGTTGACGACACTCCCCCCGCGCTTCGCGGCCACCAGCCTCCGCGCCGCCTCGGTGGCGACGAGCCAGGCGCCCTTGAGGTTCGTGTCGACCACCTGGTCCCACGCGGCCTCGTCCTGTCCGAGCGCCGGCCGGGACACCGCCACGCCCGCGTTGTTCACGACGATGTCGGGCACGCCCCAGGCGGTCTCGATGCGGTCGAACGCACGGGTGACCGACGCAGCATCGGTCACGTCGAGTTCCACGGCACCGGCGCGTGCACCCGTCGCCGCCAACGCGGCGACATCGGTCTCCAGCCGGTCGAGCCGGCGCGCGGCCAGCAGCACGTGGACGCCGGCCGCGGCGAGCGTGGCGGCGAAGTGCCGGCCGAGGCCGCTCGACGCGCCAGTCACGAGCGCCAGGCGGCCGGAGAGGTCCGTCCTCATCGCGGACCCTTCGCGATGGACCGGCCGATGCGCCAGCGGTGCACCTCGCTCGGGCCGTCGTAGATGCGGAAGGCGCGCATGTCGGCGAAGATGCGGGAGACGATGCTGAGGTCGGTCACACCCGTGCCGCCCAGCACCTGCACGCAGCGGTCGACCACGCGCCACTCGGCCTCGGAACAGATCACCTTCGCGAGGCTGGACTCGTGCCCGCCGTGATGCCCCTGGTCGAGCACCCAGGCGCAGTGCCACACCGTGAGGCGGGCGACGTGCAGGTCCATCTCGTTGTCGGCCAGCTGGAACCCCACGCCCTCGTGCGCGGCCAGCGGCTGGCCGAAGGCCTCGCGGTCGCGGGCGTACGCGCAGGCGGTGTCGTGCGCACGGCGGGCCGCGCCCAGCCAGCGCATGCAATGCGTCAGCCGTGCCGGTGCCAGGCGCACCTGGGCGTAGCGCAGGCCCTGGCCCACCTCGCCCAGCACGTCGCTCGCGGGCACGCGCAGCCCGTCGAAGCGCACGATGGCATGGCCGCCGGTGAAGCAGCTGTCGAGTGCGTCGATCTGGCGTTCGATGGTGATGCCGGGCTGGTCCATGTCGGCGAGGAACATCGTGGCGCCTTCCTCCGCCCGCGCCATGATGATCGCGAAGCCCGCGCCCACCGCACCGGTGATGTGCTGCTTGATCCCGTCGATGACGAAGTGGTCGCCGTCACGCCGCGCGGTGGTGCGCAGCATGCCCGGGTCGGAGCCCGCGCCCGGAGGCGGCTCGGTCATGCAGAAGCACGAGCGCACGTCGCCCGCGACCAGCGGCGCGAGCCAGCGGGCGCGCTGCGCGGGCGTGGCCACCACGTCGAGCAGGTGCACGTTGCCTTCGTCCGGCGCGTGGATGTTCATCGCGGTGGGACCGAGCGGCGAGTAGCCGGCCTCCTCGAACACCACGGCCTTGTCGGCGTGGGAGAGGCCGAGGCCGCCGAGGTCCACCGGACCGTGCGGCGTGAGCAGCCCGGCGCTGCGCGCATGCTGGACGAGTTCGGCGCGCAGCGTGGGCCCGGGGCCGTGCGGCGTGTGGCGCGGGTCGTGTTCGTACGGGATCACCACGTCGGCGATGAACCGGCGGGTGCGCTGCTGCAGGTCGAGCTGCCGCGAGGTGAGCGAAAAGTCCATGGTCAGCGTCCCGCCCAGTTCGGCGCGCGCTTCTCGATGAAGGCGCGCGGGCCTTCCTTGAAGTCCTCCGTGGCGGCCACGGCCGCGAGGCCTTTCGCGCTCAGTTGGCGAAGCGCCTCGTCATCGAGTTCGTGGGCCCGGCGGGCGATGGCGAGGCTCTCGCGCACGGCGAGCGGCGCGTTGCGCGCGATGCGTGCCGCGAGCTCGAGGGCCGCGTCCTGCACATTTTCCTTCGGCACCAGGCGGTTCACAAGGCCGTGGCGGTGGGCACGCTGGGCGTCGAGCGGGTCGCCGGTGGCGATCAGTTCCAGCGCGAGGTGGCGCGGCAGCGCCCGCGGCAGGCGGTACAGGCCGCCCGCGCCGGCGATCAACCCGCGTTGCACCTCGGGCAGGCCGAACACCGCGTGGTCGGCCGCCACGACGAGGTCGCACGCGAGCGCGATCTCGGCGCCGCCCGCCAGTGCCGCGCCGTTCACGGCCGCGATCCACGGCTTCGCGCGGGGCGCGTCCACGAACCCGGCGAAGCCGCCGCGCGCGGTGCGCAGCCGGCGGCCATGGCCCGCGGCAATGGCCTTCAGGTCGGCGCCCGCGCAGAACGCATCGGGGCCGGCACCGGTCAGCACGACGACCCAGGTGTCGGGGTCGGCCTCGGTCTCGGCCACGAGGGCGTCGAGCCGCTCGGCCACGTCGCCGTCGACGGCGTTGCGGGCGGCGGGGCGGTTCAGCGTGATGCGGACGACGTGGCCCGGGAGTTTTTCCAGGGTCACCACGGGATCAGGGGTCATGGTTCGAAGGTCCAGCGCAACAGGGAATCGGGAGCCGGGGCGGTGCGGCCGCGGCGCCCCACGGGGCTGCGGTCGAGGCCGGTCAGCGTGGCGAGGGTGGCGGAGTCGTCGGGCGGCACCCGCGCCATCAGGCGCTGGCCGCCCGGCGTGAGGGCGATCACGACCCCCGCCTCGGGGTGGCCGTCGCGGTCGTACACGACGGTGAAGGTCTCCAGCACCGCGTCGCCCACGTGGTCGAGCACGAGGTCGGGCGCCGGTCCGCGCGTCGCGTCGGCGGCCTGCTGCGCCGCGGGTTCGTCGTCGAGGAACGGCGTGCCCCGCCCGAGCACCAGCGCGTGGTGCTTGGTCACGTACTCGCCCTGCCCGTACAGCAGCGCGCGCTGGCCGGGCCGCTCGCGCAGTGCACGCACCAGCGCCGCGGCAGCGTGGGTCATGTAGTTGTTCAGCGGCGCGCCGAAGAAGCTCAGGCCGCCGGTGGCGGTGGTGGGCGCGGCAGGGTCGAGCCGCAGCGTGCGCCGCGCCATCTTCGGCACGACGGGGAAACAGCTGTAGAGCTCCTGCAGGTCGAAGGGGCCGGCCCGTTCCATCAACGCGGACAGCACCGCGTCCTGCGCGGTGGAGCCGCGGTAGTCGGGGCGGGCCAGGAAATCGCGCGCCTCGTTCGCGCGGGCGCCGCCCAGCACCGGCACCATGCGGTGCTCCGGGATGCCCAGGGCACGGGCGTGCGCCGCGTGGGTCAGCAGCACCGCTGCCCCCATGTTGACCAACGGGTTCGCCACCTGGCGCAGCGTGTAGGGCCACGCGATCAGCCGGTTGCGGTCGCTGGGGGTCGCGACGTCGTCGGGCGAGAACCGCTGGCGGCTCCACGCGTGCGGGTTCTGTTCGGCCACCTCGGAGCAACGCGACCAGAGTGCCGCCGCATCGGCCATCGCCTCGCGCGGGGTCTGGCCCCAGGCCGCGAGGGTCGCGTTTTCGTAGAACGGGTACACCGTGGTGGGGGTGGTCACGCCGTGGGCCACCGCCACCGGGTGGCACAGGTCGGAGCCCTTGAGCAGGCGCGCGTTCGGGTCGCGCGGGGTCCACGGCAGCGCGAGGCGCACCTTGCGCGCGGCGGCCACCGTGTGCCCCGCCTCGGCACCCACCACCACGGCGACGTCGGACTCGCCCCGCGCGATGCGCAGCGCCGCCTCGTGGATCAGCCGCACCGGCGATTCGCCCCCGGCCGGCGCGTAGGCCCGATGGCGCGGCATCATCTCCAGCCACGCGGACAGTCGCCCGCACACGTCGTCGTAGGGCCACGAGTGTTCGCACACCACGTCGAGCGAATCGACGGCCGTGGCGGCGATGCCCGCGTCGGTTGCCGCGGCGCGCAGCGCCTGCGCCATCAGCACCAGCGGTTCGAGACCGAGCGCAGGGTCCTTCTCGCGGTGGGTGATCTCACCGACCCCGACGATGACGGGCGTCCGGATCATGCCGCCTGCGCCGACAGGCGGTCGATGCGGCGGAGGTGGTGGTCGATGGATCCGAACTGCAGCTCGATCTGCGTGGCGCGGCGGAAGTAGTGGCCCACCGCCAGTTCCTCGGTCATGCCCATGCCGCCGTGCAGCTGCACCGCGCCCTGGCCCACGGTGCGGCAGGCGCGCGCCACGGTGACCTTGGCCGACGACACGGCCCGCGCGCGTGCGGCGGCCGACCCGCGGAATGCGGTGGCCGCCGTCGCGGTGATCGCCGTGGCCTGCTCCAGCGCGACGGACATGTCGGCCAGGCGATGCTGCAGCACCTGGAAGCTCGCGATGGGCACGCCGAACTGGCGGCGCTGTTTCACGTACGCGACGGTGTCGGCGACCAGGCGCGACAGCACGCCGCCCGCCTCGGCGCACACCGCCAGCGTGGCCTCGTCGAGCACCTGCTCCAGCAGCGCGCCGGCCTCGCCGAGGTGGCTCTCGGCCGGCAGCTTCACGTGGTCGAACACCACCTCGCTCGCGCGGCCGCCGTCGAGCGTGCGGTAGTCGCGGCGGCGCACGCCCAGGGTCTCCACCGGCACCACGAGCAGCGCGAGGCCACCCGCGTCGTCGCGCGCCACGGCCAGCAGGTCGGTGGCCCACGGGGCGCAGTGCACCACGGCCTTGCGGCCGTCGAGTCGCCAGCCGTCGCCGTCGCGCGTGACGGTCGAACGCAGGTCGTCGAGTTCGTGCCGGGAATGCGGCTCGCCGGCGGCCAGCGCGATCACCGCGTCGCCGTCGACGATGCGCGAGAGCAGCCGCTGCGCCGTGGCCCCGGGCGTGCGCGACAGCAACCCGCCCCCCACCACGCCGGTGGACAGGTAGGGCTCGGCGGCGAGGTGTTCGCCCAGCACTTCCATGATGACGAGGTGGTCGACGAGGCCGCCGCCGAGCCCGCCCACGGACTCGGGCAGCGCCGCGCCCAGCAGGCCCAGCTGGTGCGCGAAGGCGCGCCACAGCGGCGGCTGGTGGTCGGCGGCTGCGAGCGTCCGGGCGCGGATCTCCACGTCGTACTGCTCGCTGAGGAAACGCGCGAGGCTGTCGCGCAGCATCGCCTGGGTGTCGTTCAGAGCGAATCCGGAGGTCATGGGATGGGGTTCCTCAACCGGCCAGCAGGTGGGCGGCGATCAGGTTGCGCTGCACTTCGTTCGTGCCGGCGTAGATGGAGGCGGCGCGGTCGTTCAGGTACGCGCTCATGCCGAACGCGGCGCTCTCGGGCACGCCGAGCGGGTCGCTCTCGCACAGCTCCATGGGCACACGCGCGGTGGCATACAGGCCGCCGATCTCGATGCCGATCTCGGTCAGGCGCTGCCGCGTCTCGGTGCCCAGCAGCTTGCCGATCGACGGGCGGATGCCGGGGGCCTCGCCACGCGCATGGGCTTCCAGCGCCTTCATCTCGAGGGCCTGCACCGCGTCGATGCGGCATTCCGCATCGGCGAGTTTCATCGCGAGGTCATGGCGCTCGGGGCCGTGACGGTCCCCGAAGGCCTCGGCCAGCGCAAGGCGCAGGCGCTTGAGCCGCGCGCGCAGGTTCGGCGCCCAGGCGCCGCCGCGTTCGTGCTGCAGCAGGTACTTGGCGATGGTCCAGCCCGTGTTCTCGTCGCCGAGCAGGCTCGACGCAGGCACGCGCACATCGTCGAAGAACACCTGGTTCAGCTCGTGGTCGCCCGAGATGCTGATGATGGGCCGCACCGTGATGCCCGGCCGCTGCAGGTCGAAGCACAGGAAACTGATGCCCTGCTGCGGCTTGCCGCCGCTCGCGGTGCGCACCAGGCAGAACATCTTGTTCGCGTACTGCGCGTGCGTGGTCCAGATCTTCGTGCCGTTGATGACGTACTCGTCGCCGTCGCGCACCGCCTTGCACTGCAGGCCCGCGAGGTCGGAGCCGGCGCCCGGTTCGGAGTAGCCCTGGGCCCAGTAGTCCTCGCCGGAGCGGATGCCCGGCAGCCAGCGCTGCTGCTGCTCCGGCGTGCCGAACGCGATGATGACCGGGCCCACCATGTGCGTGCCCATGGGCGCGAGCGGCGGTGCGTCCGCCGCGGCGAGTTCGGCGGCGAACAGGTAGTGCTGCATCGGCGTCCAGCCGGTGCCGCCGTGTTCGACGGGCCAGTGCGGCACGCTCCACCCGCGCTGCGCGAGGCAGCGCAGCCAGCGGATGCCCTCGGGGTAGTCGGAGAAGATGCCGGAGCAGCGGCGGCCCGCCACCCGCAGTTCGTCGCTCAGGCCCGTGGCCAGGAACGCCCTCACCTCGTCGCGGAAGGCCGCGTCTTTCTCGTTCAGCACCATGCAGTTCACCTTCTGGGGATGAGGCAGTGTCGGTGCTCGCCCGCACCTTGTGAATCGTCAGAAACGACGATCCCCGGACAGCCGCGCCCCACCCACACTTGATGCAATGCAACAAGGAGGTGTGTGGTGAAGGTTCTGGTCGCGGTGAAACGGGTGGTGGACTACAACGTGAAGGTTCGCGTGAAGAGCGACGGCACGGGGGTGGACCTCTTGAACGTGAAGATGAGCATGAACCCGTTCGACGAGATCGCCGTCGAAGAGGCGGTGCGGCTGAAGGAGAAGGGTGTGGTCACGGAAGTGATCGCCGTCTCGTGCGGCCCCACGCAAGCGCAGGAAACCCTGCGCACGGCGATGGCCATCGGTGCCGACCGCGCCATCCTGGTCGAGAGCACGGACGAGCTGCAGCCGCTGGCCGTGGCCAAGCTGCTCAAGGCGCTGGTGGACAAGGAACAGCCGTCGCTCGTGATCCTGGGCAAGCAGGCCATCGACGACGACAACAACCAGACGGGCCAGATGCTGGCGGCGCTCGCGGGCCTGCCGCAGGCGACGTTCGCCAGCAAGGTGGAACTGGCTGCCGATGGTGCCTCGGTCACGCGTGAAGTCGACGGGGGTCTGGAGACGCTCAAGCTCACGCTGCCGGCGGTCGTGACGACCGACCTGCGCCTGAACGAGCCGCGCTACGTGACGCTGCCGAACATCATGAAGGCGAAGAAGAAGCCGCTGGAAGTGGTGAAGCCGTCCGACCTGGGGGTGGACGTGGCCCCGCGCATCAAGACGCTGAAGGTCAGCGAGCCGCCGAAGCGGTCGGCTGGCATCAAGGTGCCGGATGTCGCCACGCTGGTCGACAAGCTGAAGAACACCGCCAAGGTCCTCTGATCCCAG
This sequence comes from Piscinibacter gummiphilus, assembly GCF_002116905.1. NCBI lineage: Bacteria > Pseudomonadati > Pseudomonadota > Betaproteobacteria > Burkholderiales > Sphaerotilaceae > Rhizobacter > Rhizobacter gummiphilus. The sequence continues at coordinate 1,575,125 of NZ_CP015118.1, read as the reverse complement.
GAGCACAAGAACATGACCGCACTCGTCATCGCCGAACACGACAACCAATCCATCAAGGGCGCCACCCTGAACACCGTGACCGCCGCCGCCCAGCTGGGTGGTGACGTGCACGTCCTGGTCGCCGGCTCGAACGCCGCCGACGCCGCCAAGGCCGCATCGCAGATCGCCGGCGTGGCCAAGGTGATCCACGCCGACGCCGCCGGCTTCGAGCACGGCCTCGCCGAAAACGTCGCCGCGCAAGTCATCGCGCTGGCCGGTTCGTACAGCCACATCGTCTTCCCGGCCACGGCCTCGGGCAAGAACGTCGCTCCGCGCGTTGCGGCCCTGCTCGACGTCGGCCAGGTGAGCGACATCACGAAGGTGGTGAGCCCCGACACGTTCGAGCGCCTGATCTACGCCGGCAACGCCATCGCCACCGTGCAGAGCAGCGACAAGGTCAAGGTGATCACCGTGCGTTCGACGGGCTTCGATGCCGCGGCCGCCACGGGTGGCAGCGCCGCCGTCGAGGCCGCCACGGCCACGGCCGACAGCGGCAAGTCGAGCTTCGTGGGCAGCGAGATCGCCAGGAACGACCGCCCCGAACTGACCGCCGCGAAGATCATCGTGTCCGGTGGCCGAGCGCTCGGCAGCGCGACCCAGTTCAACGAAGTGCTGACCCCGCTGGCCGACAAGCTCGGCGCCGCACTCGGCGCGAGCCGCGCCGCGGTCGACGCGGGCTATGCCCCGAACGACTGGCAGGTGGGCCAGACCGGCAAGATCGTCGCGCCGCAGCTCTACATCGCGGCCGGCATCTCCGGGGCCATCCAGCACCTGGCCGGCATGAAGGACTCCAAGGTGATCGTCGCGATCAACAAGGACCCCGAAGCGCCGATCTTCAGCGTGGCCGACTACGGCCTGGAGGCCGACCTGTTCGCCGCGGTGCCGGAACTGGTCAGGACTTTGTGAGCGGCAGGCCGCGCAGCGCGTACGCGAGTTCCGGCGCCTGCCAGACCGACACGCGCTGTTCGGTGGCGTACGGCACGGCGTTGTCGCTGAGGACCCCGAGGCCGATGTAGAGCGCGTCCTCGACCTCGTTCTGGTCGCGTGCGGTGTGCAGTGCCTTCAGGGCTTCCAGCCCGGTGCGCGCCGACTTCCAGCGCCGTGCGCTCACCAGCATGCGGCGCCCGCGGCGTTCCAGTTCGAAGTCGTACGCGTCGGCCTGCCGGCGCTGCACCGCGTAGCCGTCGCGCACGAACGACTGCTCCAGCAGGGCCGAGAACGCCGGCCACGCCATCGCGGACACCGCCTGCCGCGTCTGCTCGATGCGGGCCGCGCCGGGACGATCCCACTGGCGGCGCAGCGCGATGACCGCGATCACGAGGAACGGCAGGCTCGTCAGTGCGACGGGAATGCGGAACGGGTCCGGCAGCAGGCCCAGGCCCACGGCCATGAACGCCCCCGCGACGACGAGGCTGATCCACCACGGCGAACGCAGCAGGATCGCGAAGAGCGAGTTCTTCGCCATTTGGAACTTCAAGGGAGTCTCCGAAGGTCAGGTGGACTGGCGGCGCTGGCGCACGGCCTCGGCCAGGCGGAGCAGCAGCGGTTCGGTCTGTGCCCAGCCGATGCAGCCGTCGGTGATGGACACACCCCGCGCGAGCGGCACGCCCGGCTTCAACGCCTGCTGGCCTTCCTCGAGGTGGCTCTCGATCATCAGGCCCATCACGCGGCGTTCGCCGGCGGCCAGGCGTCCGGCGATGTCGTCCGCGACCTCGATCTGCCGGGCGTACTGCTTCGCCGAGTTGGCGTGCGAGCAGTCGATCATCACACGTTCGATCACACCCGCCTTCTTCAGCGACACACACGCCGCGTCGACGTCGGCCGCGCTGTAGTTCGGTCCCTTCGAGCCGCCCCGCAGGATGACGTGGGCGTCCTCGTTGCCCGCGGTGTCGAAGATGGCGGCCTGCCCCATCTTGGTCATGCCCATGAACGAATGCGGTGAACGGGACGCGACGAGTGCGTCGGTGGCCACCTGCATGCTGCCGTCGGTGCCGTTCTTGAAGCCCACCACGCAGCTCAGGCCGGACGCCAGCTGGCGGTGGCTCGGGCTTTCGGTGGTGCGCGCGCCGATGGCGCCCCAGCTGACGAGGTCCGCGATGTACTGCGGGCTCAGCAGGTCGAGGAACTCGGTGGCGCTGGGCAGACCCTTGCGGGCGATGTCGAGCAGCAGTTCGCGCGCGAGCCGCAGGCCCTCGTTGATGCGGAAGCTGCCGTCGAGCCGCGGGTCGTTGATGTAGCCCTTCCAGCCGACGGTGGTGCGTGGCTTCTCGAAGTACACGCGCATCACGAGCAGCAGGTCCTCGCCGACGCGGTCGGCGAACGCGCGTAGGCGGTCTGCGTATTCGAGCGCCTGCTCGCGGTCGTGGATGGAGCACGGCCCCACGACGACCAGCAGGCGGTCGTCGCGCCCGTGCAGCACGTCGGCGATGGCGGTGCGGCTGCGTTCGACGAAGGCCTGCGTGGCGGCATCGGCCGGCAGGTCGTACTGCAGCAGTGCGGCGGAGATGAGCGGGCGGATCTCACGGATCCGCACGTCGTCGAGGCGGGTGGCCTGGGGAGTTTCCTCGTTGGGTTCGACAACCCGCGGATGCTGGCCGATGGTCATGGCGATGTCCTGCAAGGCCCCGGGATCGGGGCGACTGCGGATTATCTCGCGGCCGGGTCCACCGCCCGCGCCCGCCAGAACGCCACGTCGATCGCCACGCGCGCGCCCGACCGTTCGTTGACGACCCAGAGCTGCTGCCCATCCGGGCTCACGGCGTCCGCCTCGCCCACGAGCCGACCCGCCACCACGCGTCGGCCCACGGCGTTCGCCGGGAAGCCGGCGTCGCGCGCCAGATCGAGCAGCGGCACGGCCTCCCGGGTGTCGCCGGCGAGCCGCAGCCGCTGCACGATGGGCGCGAGCAGCGGGTTCGTGGCATCGCCCGCCGACAGGTAGACCACCACCTTGGCCTGCGCGCGGCTGAGCGCCACGTTGACGAGGCGACGTGCCTCCTCGGTCTGCAGGAAGGGCTGGGTGCCGTCGGCCGGGTCGAACAGCACGACCGGCGCCTCGCTGCCCTGCGCGCGGTGCACGGTGCTGACCTTCACCGACTCGGGCACGCCCCGCGCGCGCAGCCGCTGGCGGATCAGCGCCCGCTGCGCACGGAACGGCGTGAGCACGATCACCTCGTCGGGCGACCACTCGCCGCTCTCCAGCGCGGTGGCCACGGCGTCGGCGATGGCGTCCGCCGACTCGCGCCGCACCGGCCCGCGTTCGGTGGCCGACCAGGCTCCGTCGCGCTTCATGCGTTGCACGGACACCGGTGTGTCGGCATCGATGCCGGCGAAGGCGCGGCGGCGCGCCGCCGTCCACGCGGGCGATGCCAGCGCATCGGTGGCCACGCGCAGCGCGCCGTCGTAGAACAGGTCGCTCACGAGGTCGCTGATGGGCGCGGCCATGCGCGACTGCTCGTCGAGCAACACCACCGAAGGCCCGCGCACCGGCTTCTCGGCGAACGCCGAGCGGCCGAGCCAGCGGCGCGCGAGGCGGTCGGGGGACCGCTGCACCGGCGACAGCTGCAACGGGTCGCCCGCGAACAGGCACGCCCGGCCGAGCGGCATCAGCACGAGCGCATGCGCGAGGCTCACCTGGCTCGCTTCGTCGAACACCACGAGGTCGAACGGCGGTTCGCCGTCGGGGGCGAGCTGCCGCAGCGTCTTCAGCGTGAAGGCGGCACGCGTGGTCGTCATGCTGGCCAGCCGGCACTGCTGCAGCACCGCCAGCGACGCGGCGCGCAGCTCGTCGCGCAGCGCGGCCACCCGGTCGGACCACAGCTTGAGCGCCGCCGTGTCACGGGGCGACGGCCGCGCGGCCTCGGCCCGGGCGAGCCGTGTGATGACCCCGCCGTCGTCCCCGGGGATCAGGTGCTCCCGGCCGGCATAGGCGGCCGCATGGAAGCGGGCGCCGAGGCGGCGCACGGCGCCGCGGCAATGCTCGCGGCGGCCCTTCTCCAGCGCCTTGTCGACGGCGATGGTGGCCAGGTCCACCGCCTGGTTGGTGGTGGACAGCAGCAGCACCCGCGCCGCGGGCCGGGTGTCGAGGTATTCGGCCAGCAGCACGCCCAGCGTGGTGGTCTTGCCCGTGCCGGGCGGGCCCCACAGGAACGCGCTGCCGTGGTCGACGAGGGACAGCGCCGCGCGCTGGGCGGGACGCAGCCAGCGGAACGGGGCGCCGGTGAGCGTCGGGCCACCGGCCACCGCTTGCGGCGCCGCCAGGTCGGGGAGACACGCCCAGGCGCGTTCGGCCCACGCGGTGTCCCACCAGGCCTCGGCCACGGCGTTCAGGAACCGCGTGGGGTACAGGCGGATGAGGAAGTCGGGCCCCGGCGGCGGGCCGCTCGCGTTCTGCAGCACCAGCTGGTCGTCCTCGGGCACCACGGCGAGCACGCTGGCGCCGCCGCGGGCGGGCGACCCCCACCAGGCGGACGCACCGTCGAGGCTGTCGTCGAGCAGGGCCTGGGCCGACGCCTGGCCGGGCCGCTGGCCTTCCGCGTAGACGTAGCCGGGCTCCAGCGTCACGCGCCAGAGCACACCGTCCCGTTCGGAACGCAGCACCTTGAAATCGTAGAACTCGGGCGTGGCCGCGAGTTCGGCGTCGATCGCCGCGCGCAGGTCGGCGAGGCTCATCGCCAGGGGTAAAGGAAGAACATGGGGGCGGGAGCTTACCCCGTCCGCCCCCCGGCCGCCCGTGTCAGAACGCGGGAACGACCGCGCCCTTGTACTTCTCCTCGATGAACTTCTTCACCTCCGGCGTGTGCAGCACCGCGATCAGCTTCTTCAACGCCGGGCTGGCCGCGTTGTCGTTGCGTGCGGCCAGCAGGTTCGCGTACGGCGAGTCGGCGCCCTCGATGAACAGCGCGTCGCGCGTGGGCACGAGCTTGGCCTCCAGCGCGTAGTTCGTGTTGATCAGCGCCAGGTCGACGTCGGGCAGTGCACGCGGCAGCTGCGCGGCCTCCAGTTCGCGGAAGACGAGCTTCTTCGGGTTCTCGGCGATGTCGCGCGCGGTCGACAGGATCTTCGACGGATCCTTCAGCTTGATCAGGCCCTGCTTCTGCAGCAGCACGAGCGCACGGCCCGTGTTGGACGGGTCGTTCGGGATCGCGATGGTGGCGCCTACCGGCAGGTCGGCCACGCGCTGGATCTTCTTCGAGTAGGCGCCGAACGGTTCGACGTGGACCAGGCCATCGGGCACGGCCACGATGCTCGTCTTGCGGTCGCGGTTGAACGCATCGAGGTACGGTTGGTGCTGGAAGAAGTTCGCGTCGACGAGCTTGTCGGCCACGGCGATGTTGGGCTGCACGTAGTCGGTGAACACCTTGACCTCGAGGTCCACACCCTGGGCCTTGAGCTTCGGCTTCACGAACTCGAGGATCTCGGCGTGGGGCACGGGGGACGCGGCGACGCGCAGGGTGTCCTGCGCGGAGGCCGCGACAGGCACGGCGAAGGCGGCGAGCACGGAGAGGAGGGGGAGCAGTTGGCGCATGGGATCCTGGTGAAGCAGTCGATGGGTGCCACGTTAAGGCGAGGACCGCGCCGCACCAACTGACATTCCGGCACGTGCTCATGCGCGGAACGATGGAAGGGAGACGCCGGAATCGTTCGTTGCCTCCGCACGGAATCCGTTAAGGTGGCCCGTGTGTGGTCCAGGAGTTCCCCACCATGACAGACACCCCCGTGCCGGCGGATCCCCGGCGCTTCGTCCAGCAGGCCGTCGCGGCCTGCCTCGACCCGGTCCTGCGCAACGCCCGCGAACTGTCGGCCGGCAGCCAGGACCCCGAGCACGTGCACCAGCTGCGCGTCGGGCTGCGCCGCCTGCGCACCGCGCTGCGCGAGCTGCCGGAGTTCAATGCGCGGCTCGACCCCGGCTGGGAGCCGGTGCTGGCCCACACCTTCCGCGAACTGGGCAAACACCGCGACCAGACGCTGCTCGCATCGAAGACCGGGCAGGCACTGTGGCGGGCCGGGGCACCCGGGCTCGAGGCGGACGCGGTGGGTGCCCGGTCGCCCTCCCCCGCATCGCTGGCGCGCGCCCGTCCTCTGCAGCAAGCGCTGAAGGCCTTGAGCCTCTTCACCGTGGAGCCGCCCGGCCCGGACGCCGACGCCTTCGACGGCGACACCCTCGACGCGGTGGGCGTGCGCCTGGACAAGCTGCACCGCCAGGTCCGCAAGAGCGCGACACGTTTCGCGGAGATGCCCGCCGAGGAACAGCACGCGGTCCGCAAGCGGCTCAAGCGCCTGCGCTACCTCGCGGAGTTCATCGCGCCGGCCTACCGGGGGGCGAAGGTGTCCGCGTACTTCGATGCGCTGAAGCCCGCGCAGGACGCGCTGGGTGAACACAACGACGAGGCCACGGCCCTCGACCACTTCCGCGCCCGGGCCCCCCGCCACCCCGAGGCCTGGTTCGCGGTGGGCTGGCTCACGGCGCGCCAGCCGGTGTCGGCGCACGTCGCGGCCAAGGCCCTTCGGCGTGCCGGCAAGGCAGAGCCCTTCTGGCACGGGCGGCCGAAGACGCCGCGCTGACCCACCCGGTGACGGGGGTACGATCGCCCGATGCTCCCGCCCACGACACCTCCCCGCCCGGTGCGCCGCACCGGCCTGTCGTTCGTCCGCGCCTGGCTGATCGCGTGGTGCGTGCTGCTCGCGCTGCCCGCCCCCGGGTTCGCGCAGGCGCCCCCACCGCCCGAACCCGCGGTGTTGCTGGACACCGCCCGCAAGGAGATGGAGGCCATCCGCAGCATCCAGGTCGAGACGCTGGACGACGCCGGCATGCAGGCCCTCGGCAAGCGGGTGGAGTCGGTGCAGACGCAGGCGAACAATGCGGCCACGGCCTTCGCACCGGAACTCGCCGACGTGAAGGCCCGGCTCGCCGAACTGGGCACGCCGGCCGACGGGGTGAAGGAATCGCCGGACATCGCCGCGCACCGGGCGCAGCTGATGCGGCAGGTGTCCACGCTCGACTCGCAGATCAAGCTGGCGCGGCTGCTCGCGGTAGAAGCCGAGCAGGCGGCGGCGACCGCCACGGCGCTGCGCCGGTCCCAGTTCAGTGCGAAGCTGGGCGAACGGTCGCCCGCGATCCTCGGGCCCACGTTCTGGAAGGAACTGGGCGACGACCTGCCGGCCGAGTTGCGGCGGTTCGAGCGCTGGCGCACCAGCCTGTCCGGGGCGCTGGGGTCCGTGCCGGCGGGCCGCTGGCTGGCCGTCGCCGCCGCGGTCGCGGTGCTGCTGGGGCTGGGCGTCGCGTGCCAGCGGCTGCTGCTGCACCTCAGCGCCACCCGCGTGCCGGCCGGCCGCCTGCGGCGGTCGCTGCATGCCGTGGGCGTCGTGGCCGCGTGGACGTTGGCGCCGGGCCTCGCCGCCCACGTGATCGCCCTCGCGCTGGAGTCCGGCGACACGTTGACCATGGCGGACGCCCGGCTGGTCTCCGGCATGGAGGCCATCGTGTGGTTCGGCGGTTTCACCGCGGGCCTGGGCATCGCCCTGCTGTCGTCCGGCAAACCCTCGTGGCGGCTGCCGCCGATCCCGGACCGCACGGCCAGCCGCCTGCGCTGGTTCCCGCTGGCCTTCGGTGCGCTGATCGTGCTGGCCGGGTTCACCACGCGCCTCGTGGTCGCGGTGGGCCCGGGCGCAATGGCCTCGTCGGGCATCCATGCGCTCGCCTCGCTGACCTTCATCCTGTTCCTGGCCGTCGCCCTGCGGCGCGTCCGCCCGCGCCCGGCCGAGGCCGCCGCATCCGACGCACCGCCCGAGCCCTCCCCGCCGCTGTGGATGCAGACGGTACGCACGGTCGCCTGGATCGTGCTGGGCGCCGCGGTGATCGCGCTGCTGTCGGGCCACGTCGCGCTGGGCACCTTCGTGGTCAACCAGCTCGTGTGGGGCCTCATCGTCCTGGCCACGGCCTACCTGCTGGCCGTGCTGGTCGACGACCTCTTCATGACCCTGCTCGCGCCCACCGAGTCCCCGCACGGCCAGCCGGCCGAGGGCTCGGCCGCGCCACCGCGCACGCGCGAGCAGACCGCCGTGCTGCTGTCGGGCATGAGCCGCATCGTGATCGGGCTCTTCGCGCTGGTCCTGCTGCTCGCCCCGTACGGCGAAGGCCCGCTCGAACTGCTGCGCCGGGCCGACCACCTCAACGACGGGCTGAGCATCGGCGAGATCAGCATCAAGCCCGCCGCGCTGCTGCAGGGCGTGCTGGTCCTCGTCGTCGGGTTCATCGCGGTTCGGATGCTGAAGGACTGGCTGGGCAAGCGCTACATGCCCACCACCCGCATGGACGCGGGCATGCGCCTGTCGGTGACCACGCTGTTCGGCTACGCGGGTGCGGTGGCCGTGATCGCGCTCGCGATGTCGGCCGTCGGCGTGGGCCTCGAACGCGTGGCGTGGGTGGCCAGCGCGCTGTCGGTGGGCATCGGCTTCGGCCTGCAGGCGGTGGTGCAGAACTTCGTGTCCGGCCTGATCCTGCTCGCCGAGCGGCCGGTGAAGGTGGGCGACTGGGTGTCGCTGTCGGGCGTCGAGGGCGACATCCGCCGCATCAACGTGCGCGCCACCGAGATCCAGATGGGCGACCGCTCGACCGTCATCGTGCCGAACTCCGAGTTCATCACGAAGATCGTGCGCAACGTCACCTACACCGACCCGCTGGGCATGGTGCAGATCAAGCTGCCGATGCCGCTGTCGACCGACACGCAGAAGGCGCGCGAGGTGCTGCTGACGGCCTTCCAGTCCCACCCCGGTGTACTGCCCTCGCCCGCGCCGAACGTGCAGCTCGACGGCATCGACGGCACGAACCTCGTGTTCAACGCCAGCGGCTTCGTCAGTTCACCGCGTGCAGCCTACGGCGTGCGCAGCGACCTGCTGTTCGACGTGCTGGAACGGTTGCGGGAGGCGGGGTTGTCGTTGGGCAAGCCGCCGACGATGCTGGTGTCGCAGCCGGTGGAGTCGGTGGGCACCGTGCCCCCGCCGCCCGCGGCTCCGGCTTGAGCCCGAGGCCAACGGTCAACCGGCGCCGAACAGGTCCAGCGGCAGACACTCCGTGTTCACGTCGACCACCATGCCACGGTGGCGCGCGAGGAGGCACAGTGCGACGGCCCAGACGTCGATGACGAGGCGGTTCTCGTCGAAGCAGGCGTCCAGCAGCGGGCGCTGTTTCGTGGACGGGTCGGCCGCCCGGGCGAGGAAGCGGCTTTCGTGGGCCGCCATCTCCTTCGCGAACCCGGCCTCGTCGCGGTGCACGATCAGGTCCATGGCCACGTCGTGGTGGAAGTGCCGCAGGAAGTAGGGATCCGAGACCCGGTCCCGCGCGAACCGCGCTCGCAGCCGACCGAGGGCGATGCCATCGTCGGTGACCGCCGCGGCGGCCATCCTCGCCTCCTCGTCGTGCACGCCTCCGCTGTCGGCCTCTCCGCCCTCCTCCCTCACGGCCGCGCTGCAGGAGGCCTTCGACACCTGGTCGGCGAGGGGCCAGTCGCCCAGCAGCATCGCGGCGAGGATAGCCGGGGTGAATGTGCTGGCGAGCACAAAGGGATCGGTCGCGCTCCGGTCACTCGCGCGGAGTTCCACCGCCGCGATCAGGAGGGCGATGTACGGCCGGCACCGCTCGAGTTCCGCACGGACCGTCCCGCGCCCATCCGGCGCCCGCGCCTGCAAGGCGACCCGCTCGAGAACGCATCCCAAGACGGTGCGGACGTTCCGGGCCATGAGGGCGAACTGCCGGCCCTCCCGGTTCGGTCCGATGGCCTGCCGACAGATCTCGATCTGGTCGTCGGCGTCCTGCAGCAGGAACCCGACCGGATCCTGCTGGAAGGTCACGCGCTTGTCCTTCTTGCCCCACCCGAAGAGGTTCATGCATCGCCCTTGCCGGAATGTCCACGGCGAGGTACAGCCCCGAGACACCTCGCCCGGGCTCATTGTGCTGCAACGGGCCCCGGCGTTCGCCGGGGTGACGATGATTCGGGTTTCGTCATCGATCTCGTCTGCACGCGCCGATCGAGTCGCTTGCGCCACTGTCGGCCCAGCGCGCACTGTTCTTCTGCCTCGCCGCCGTTCTCCGGACTTCTTTCAGCGCCCCAGCCCCGCCTGCATCCGATCCACCACCTGCCGCGCCCCCGCCGCCATCAGCCGCGCGTCCGACCCCACCGTGACGAACTGGAACCCCTTGGCGATGCGCGCGAGCGCCGCCTCGGTGGTGCCGTTGTGGATGCCGGCCACCACGCCGTGGTGTTTCGCCCGCGCGAGGATGTGGTCGATGGCCTCGGCCGCCTTCGGGTCCACGTCGTCGAACACCGGGCGGCAGCCGAGCGCGAGCGACAGGTCGGACGGGCCCACGTAGATGGCATCCAGCCCCTCGACGGACAGGATGTCGTCGAGGTGATCCAGCGCCGCCGCGGTCTCGATCATCGCGAACGTGACGATGGTGTCGTTCGCGTGCGCCGCGTAGTCGGGCCCGCCGTACAGCGACGCGCGCACCGGCCCGAAGCTGCGCGTGCCGCGCGGCGCGTAGTGGGTGTACGCGACGAGGCGCTGCGCGTCCTCGCGCGTGTTGACCATCGGGCAGATCACGCCGTAGGCGCCCGCGTCCAGCACCTTCATCAGGATGCCGGCCTCGAGCCACGGCACGCGCACCACCGGTACCGTGGGGGTGGTGGAGATGGCCTGCAGCATCGGCACCATCGTGGCGTAGTCGACCATGCCGTGTTGCAGGTCGATGGTCAGCGAGTCCCAGCCCTGGTGGGCCATGGTCTCGGCCGAAAAGCTGTTGGGAATGGCGAGCCAGCCGTTCACGGCGGCACCGCCGGTGCGCCAGAGTTCACGAAGGCGATTGGGTCTCATCGTCGGCTCCTGGAAAGAGGGGTCACTTGAAGAGCGAGGGCAGCCACAGCGAGAACGCCGGCACGTAGGTGACGAGCATCAGGCACAGGCCGAGGGCGCTGTAGAACGGCAGGATGGACTTCATGACCTGCCCCACCGAGATGCCTCCGATGGCGCAGCCCACGAACTGCGTCACCCCGACGGGCGGCGTGTTCAGCCCGAGCGCGCAGTTGATCAGCATCACGATGCCGAACTGGGCCGGGTCCATGCCGTAGTGCATCGCGATGGGCAGGAAGATCGGCGTGCACACGAGGATGGTCGCCGCCATGTCGAGGAAGGTGCCCAGCAGGAACAGCAGCAGGTTGATCAGGAAGAAGATCACGAGCGGGTTGTCCGACACCATCTGCATCAGCGCGCCGGTCTTCTGCGGCACCTCGTACAGCGCCATGAAGTAGCCGAAGGCGGACGAGATGCCGATCAGCAGCAGCACCACGCCGGTGGTCTTGCACGCCTTCGCGCAGGCCTTCAGGAAGTGCGGCCAGTCCAGCGAGCGGTACACGATGGCGGTGACCAGCAGTGCCCAGAACACCGCGGTGGCCGCGGACTCGGTGGCTGTGAACACGCCGGACAGGATGCCCACCAGGATGATCACGACGATCAGCAGGCCGGGCAGCGCCCCGAGGAACGCGCGCAGCACCTCGCCCCAGCCGGGGAAGGCGCCACGGGTCGCGTAGCCGCGCTTGACCGCCACGTAGTACGCCGCGCCCAGGTTGCACAACGTCAGCAGCAGCGCCGGGACGATGGCCGCGAGGATCAGGCTCAGCACGCTCACCGACGCGATGCCGGTGGTGGCCAGCGTGAAGATGATCAGGTTGTGCGAGGTGGGCATCAGCACGCCCACCAGCGCCGAGTGGGTGGTGACGTTGACGGCGTAGTCGGCGTCGTACCCCTCCTTCTTCATCAGCGGGATCATCACGGACCCCATCGCGGACACGTCGGCCAGCGCCGAGCCCGCCACGCCGCCGAACAGTGTGCAGCCCACCACATTGCTCATGCCGAGGCCGCCGCGCACGTGGCCCACGAGGGCGTTGGCGAAGCGCACGATGCGGTCGGCGATGCCGCCGTACAGCATCAGCTCGCCCGCGAAGACGAAGAACGGGATCGCGAGGAACGAGAACACCTGCATGCCCCCCACCATCTTCTGCACGACGACGGGCACCGGCACGCCGGCGTAGAGCACGGTGGCGACCGACGCGAGGCCGATCGAGAAGGCGACCGGCACGCCGATCACCAGCAGCAGGAGGAAGCTCAGCGAGAGAACGGCCAGTTCCATGGAGTCTTTCAGTGCCACGCAGGGACGATGTCCTCGCCGCGCAGCAGCGCGAGGATGTGTTCGATCGAGAACATCACGACAAGCGTCCCAGCGATCACGAGCGACAGGTAGTCGATGCCCACGGGCATGCCGAGCATCGGGTCGAGTTCGCCCCACTTGAGGCGCGTCCACAGCCAGCTGCTGTGCACCAGGATGCCGCCGAAGAGGCCCACCAGCGCGTGGATGAGCACCTCGACGCGCAGGCGCCAGCGGTCGGGCAACAGGGTCACGAGCGATTCGAGCCCGATGTGGCCCGCGTCGCGCACGCCCACCGCCACGCCGAACGCGGTGACGTACAGCACCAACTGCAGCGCGAGCGCCTCGGTCCACGTGGGCGTGTCGTTGAAGACGTAGCGCCCGATCACCTGGGCCTGCACGCTCAGGATGATGCCGCCGAGCCCGAGGACGGCCAGCACGAGGCACGCCTTGCTCAACCGCGCGCACAGGCGGTTGTACGGGTGGTCCGCCGCGGGCCGCGCCGGGCCCGCGTCGATGGCCGGCGCGACCGGCGACAGCGCCGCCGAGTCGGTCGCGTCCACGATCACTTGGACTCCTGCACGGCCTTCACGAGCCGCTGCAGGTCGGGCGTCGTGATGAACTTCGCGTACACCGGCGCCATGGCCGCCTTGAACGCGGCCTTGTCGACGTCGTCCACGAACTGCGAGCCGGACTTGCGCACGATGTCGAGCGCCTTGGCCTCCTGCTCGTCCCACTTCTGGCGCTGGAACTGCACCGAGGCCTTGGCGGTGGACCGGAAGAGTTCCTGGTCGGCCGCGGACATGCGGTCGAACACCGCCTTCGAGATCAGCAGCACCTCGGGCGCCATCGAGTGTTCGGTGCGCGAGTAGACCTTCACGGCCTCGTAGTGCTTGAAGCCCTCGTACGACGGCACGTTGTTCTCGGCCGCGTCGATCAGGCCCGTCTTCAGCGCGGTGTAGACCTCGCCGGTGGGCATCGGCGTGGCGTTGGCGCCCATCGCGGCGGCCACGGCCACCCACAGGTCGGACGGCTGCACGCGGATCTTCAGGCCCTTCGCGTCGGCCAGGCTGCGCACCGGCTTCTTCGCGTAGATGGAGCGCGAGCCGCTGTCGTAGAACGCGAGGCCCACGAGGCCCTGCGACTCGCAGCCCTTGAGGATCTCCTCGCCGATGGGGCCATCGAGCTTCTTGCGCATGTGCGCGGTGGAGTCGAAGAGGAACGGCATGGTGGGCACGAGGCTCTTCGGACAGATGGCGTTCAGCGTGCTGATGTTCACGCGGTTCATCTCGAGCGCGCCGATCTTCACCTGATCGAGCGTTTCCTTCTCGTTGCCGAGCGCGCTCTTGTTGAAGACCTTGATCTTGTAGCGGCCGCTGCTGCGCTTGTCGAGCTGCTCGCTCATGTACCGCACCGCGGCGACGGTGGGGTAGTCGTCGCTGTTGTGGACGTCGGCCGAGCGGAACTCGGCGGCCTGGGCGCCACAGGCGGCGGCCAGCAGGATCGGCAGGAGCAGGGTTTTCATCGAAGGTCTCCGGTGGGGGAAGGCGTCGGGCACGGCGTTCAGAACCGGGGCTGCCGGCCGGTGAACCCGGGGTCGTACTTGCGCATCTGGCTCAGGTCGTCGCGGTTGCGCACGCCGCAGCGACGGTATTGCTCGTGGAGTTCGGCAAGGCGCTCGCGGTCCAGCGTCACGCCAAGCCCCGGCGTCGTGGGCACGCGCACCGCGCCGTCCTCGAACGGCACGCGGCCGCCGGCGATCACCTCTTCTTCCTGCCACGGGTAGTGCGTGTCGCAGGCGTAGGTGAGGTTCGGCACGGCGGCGGCCACGTGGGTCATCGCCATCAGGCTGATGCCCAGGTGCGAGTTCGAATGCATCGACAGGCCCAGGTCCCACAGGCGGCACATGCGGGCGAGGGTCTGCGTCACGCGCAGGCCGCCCCAGTAGTGGTGGTCGGACAGCAGCACCTTCACGGCCCCGGTGTCGGCGCCCTTGCGGAAGTCGTCGAGCGTGGTGATCACCATGTTGGTCGCGAGCGGCAACTTCGTGTGGCGGGCGAGTTCCGCCATGCCCGCGAGGCCGGGGCACGGGTCCTCGTAGTACTCCAGCACGTCGTCGAGTTGTTCGGCCGCCGCGATGCTCGTCGCGAGGGACCAGTTCGCGTTGGGGTCGAGCCGCAGCGGCACACCGGGGAACGCGGCGTGCAGCGCGCGCATGCAGGCGATCTCGTGGGCAGGTTCGAACACGCCGCCCTTGAGCTTGATGCTGCGAAAGCCGTAGAGCGAGATCATGCGGCGGGCCTGGGCCACGACCTGCTCGGGCGACAGGCCCTCGCCCCACGCGTCGGGCGCGTAGGGGCGCTCGATGTGTTCGGCGTGCTTGAAGAAGAGGTAGGCGCTGTACGGCACGGTGTCGCGCACGCGCCCGCCGAGCAGGTCGACGATGGGCGCGCCGAGCATCTGCCCCTGCAGGTCCAGCATCGCCACCTCGAAGGTGCTGGCCACCTTCGCCGCGTTCTTCGCGCTGTGCGAGCCGGGCGCCAGTTCGAACTCCACCGCACCGGCGACCGGATGGATGGCGGCGCGCACGCGCTCCTCCATCGTGTTGAGGTCGAACGGGGACAACCCGAGCACCAGCCCCTGCGCCTCGGCCAGCACCCGCAGCATCGGCTCGTCGCCGTAGGTTTCGGAGATGCCGACGCGGCCGTCGCTGGTCTCCAGCTCGACGATGGCGCGCAGCGCCCAGGGCTCGTGGATGCCCGCGGCATTGAGCAGCGGGCCGTCGCGGAACGCGATGGGGGTCACGCGGACCCGGGTGAGGGTGACGTCACGGGGCATGGGGGCTTTCTGTTCGTCCGGATGCGGGAAATCCGGGGGCTGGCCGCAAGTAAAGCACTAATACATTAGTGCGTCACTAGGGAAAATGCTCCCTACAATCAACCCATGAGAACGAAAGAACCCGACGCCCTCGACCGCTCGCGCCATGCCGCGCCGCAGGTGTTCGAGCGCCTGCGCGAGATGATCGTCACGCTCGAACTCGCGCCGGCCACGGTGCTGTCCCGCACCGAACTCGCGAGCCGCTACGGCCTGAGCCAGACCCCGGTGCGCGACGCGCTGATGAAGCTGGGCGAGGAAGGCCTCGTCGACATCTTCCCGCAACACGCCACGCTCGTGAGCCGCATCAACCTGAAGTCGGCCACGCAGGCGCACTTCCTGCGCCGGTCGGTGGAACTGGAGGTGGTGCGGGTGCTGGCCGAACAGGGCGACGCCGAACTCGTCGCGCACCTGCGCGCCACCATCGAGTCGCAGCGCAAGGTCTGCGACCTGAAGGACTACCCGAAATTCCTGAAGCTCGACCAGGCCTTCCACCAGCAGATGTACGAGGCGGCAGGGGTGTCGGAGCTGTGGGACCTGGTGCGGCGGGTCAGCGGGCACATCGACCGGCTGAGGCACCTGCACCTGCCGGTGGAGGGGAAGACGCTCGCGGTGGTGAAGGACCACGAGGGCATCGTCGATGCGATCGCGGCGCGGGATCCGGAGGCCGCGCGTGCCGCGTTGAACGATCACCTCTCAGGCACCCTTGCCCGCATCGACGAGGTGCGGCGGCGGCATCCGGAGTACGTGACGGAGGGGTGACCGCCGCTCCTTGCGAACAGCGGTTCGCTACTGCTTCACCAACTCCACCCGCCGGTTCTTCTCCCGCCCCGCATCGCTGTCGTTGGTGGCCACCGGCGCCAGCGACGCGACGCCCTTCGCGAACAGCCGCTTCGGGTCGACCTTGTACTGGGCCTCGAGCGCCTTGACGACCGCCTCCGCGCGCCGCTGCGACAGGTCGAGGTTCGCCGGCAGGTTCCCCTGGCTGTCGGTGTGCCCCACGATGTAGACCTTCAGCGCCGGCTGGTTCTTCAGCAGCTTGGCCATCTCGTCGAGCGCGGCGGTGGACTGAGGCTTCACGTCCGACTTGCCGGTGTCGAAGTACACCCCGTAGACGGCGACCTTGCCGTCGGTGGCGATGCCCTTGGCCATGGTCTCGGCGCTCAGGTTCGCGGTGACCTTGCCGGATTCGAGCTTCTCGCTCTCGACCAGTTCGACGTAGACGCCGCCGTTCTGCTGCTCCACCGCGTCAACGACGTACACGGCCGCGTAGACGCTGGACCCGTCGGGGCGCTTGCCCTGGGCCAGCACGTACCGCTCGTTCTTTCTCCCGTAGTTGAAGGGCGACCAGTAGGTGGTGTCCGGGAAGATCGCGGTGCCGATGCGCTGCAGCATCATGTCGCCGAACTCCGCGCCACAGGTCTCCTTCCCGCAGGCGTACAGCACCGTCATGCCCGCCTGCTTCAGTGCCGCCTCGTAGTTGCGCATGACCTCGATCGACCCGCGCTGCGGCGAGTAGTTGTAGGCGAGGCGTGTGTAGCGGCCCTCCAGCGGCAGCCACTTGTCCGGCGTGCGCGCACCGTTGTCGACGACCTGACCCATCACGAGCTTCACGTCGGTGTAGGCCTTCGTGTCGTAGCCCACGAGCTTCGCGCCCTCGAAGCGCGACAGCAGCGGGTGGTCCTTGCCGCCCTTGACCGTGTCCTGCGCGGGCATGGCCGCACCCGCGATGCCAGCCGCGGCCAGCAGGCCCGCGGCGGCGATCCACATGCACTTCTTCAGCATCTTCCCGGCTCCCTGTTCGATGGCCGGAAATTCTAGGGAGCGGAAGCGCCACGATGCGACCTCAACCTAGGGGGGGCGGCGATTGCCGGTACAGTCGGCAGCGGTCATGTCCTCCACCACACCTCCCCCTCGTCACCGGCTGGTGCGGGCCGCGCGGCTCGCGCTGCTCGTCACGGCCGTGATCGTGGCCACCATCTTCGCGGTCCGCGCATGGGACGCGTGGCGCAGCCGGCCGCTGTCGCCGTGGCACACGCACGTGCCCCACGAGTTGCGTGCCGCCGAACTCGATTCGGCCGACTGGGCTGCGTACCTCGCGGCGGAAGCCACCGTGTTCGCCGACGTGGAGAAGGAGGTGACCGCGGCCCTCGCACCGGAGGACCAGCTGCCCTCGAACCGCTACAGCGCGTCGAGCCCGCTGCACCCCGCCCGCTTCGCGCAGGACTGGAACCGGTCCTACGTGCTCGAACCCGCCGGCCCGCCGTCGGGTGTGGTCGTGCTGCTGCACGGGCTGACCGACTCGCCCTACAGCCTGCGCCACATCGCCCGGCACTACCAGGCCCGCGGCTGGACCGCGGTGGCGCCACGGATGCCGGGCCACGGCACGGTGCCCGCCGGCCTGACCGACGTCGACTGGGAGGACTGGGCCGCGGCCACGCGGCTGGCCGTGCGCGAGGCGCGGCGGCGCGTGCCCGCCCCGGCGCCGCTGCACCTCGTGGGCTTCTCCAACGGCGGCACGCTCGCGATGAACCACACGCTGGACGCACTCGGTGATTCAAAGCTCGGTCGCCCCGACCGTGTGGTGCTGCTGTCGCCGATGATCGGTGTCACGAGCCTCGCGCGGTTCGCCGGCGTGCTCGGATGGCCTGCAGTGTTCCCGGCCTTCGCCAACGCCGCGTGGCTCGACGTGCTCCCCGAGTTCAACCCGTTCAAGTACAACTCGTTCCCCGTGCACGCGGCACGCGAGTCGTCGCTGTTCTCGCGCGCGCTGCAGCAGGCCATCCAGCGCGAGGCCCGCAGCGGCCGCATCGCCGCGATGCCGCCGGTGCTCACGTTCCAGTCGGTGCTGGACTACACGGTGAGTGCACCCGCGGTCGTCACGGCCTTCTACGCCCACCTGCCGGCGAACGGCAGCGAACTGGTGCTCTTCGACTACAACCACAACGCCGACCTCGGCCCGCTGATGCGCCCGGGGAGCAACGCCCTGGCCAGCCGCCTGCTGCCGCCCGCGCCGCGGCGCTTCCACACGGCGGTGATCACCAACGCGGGCACGCGCTCGCTGGAAGTCACCGAACGGCGCACGGACGCCGGCACCACGGCCGAGACGCCGCACGAGCTGGGCCTCACCTATCCGCGCGACGTGTTCTCGCTGTCGCACGTGGCCCTGCCCTTCCCGCCCAGCGATTCGCTGTACGGCTCGGCCCCCACGTCCGACGAGTCCTTCGGCGCCCACCTCGGCGCGATGGCCGTGCGGGGTGAACGGGCCGCGCTCGTGGTCAACGGCGAAGCGCTCGTGCGCATGTCGTCGAACCCGTTCTTTCCGTATGTGCTGCGGCGGATCGACGAGGGGATCGCTCGGCCGAAGTAGGGCCGTCAGGCGACGAAGCGGTACCCGATCCCCGTCTCCGTCAGCAGGTGCCGCGGCTGCGCCGGATCCAGTTCGATCTTCTTGCGCAGCTGCGCCATGTAGACGCGCAGGTAGTGGCCATCCTCCGCATGGCCCGGGCCCCACACGGCGTGCAGCAGCTGACGGTGCGTCAGCACGGCGTCGGGATGGGCCACGAGGTGGGCCAGAAGGCGGTACTCGATGGGGGTCACGTGAAGCCCCTGCCCCGCCTTCGTCACCGTGCGGCGCGCGAGGTCCATCGTCACGTCGCCGAACTCGATCACCTGCGAGCCGCCCACGGTGGCCCGGCGCCGCAGGTGGGCGCGCACGCGCGCCAGCAGCTCGGCCACGCCGAAGGGCTTGATGAGGTAGTCGTCGGCCCCGGCGTTGAGCGCCTCGACCTTGTCGGCCTCGTCGGTGCGGGCCGACAGCACCAGCACCGGGATGTCGGACCAGGTGCGCAGCTGCCGGATCAGGTCGACGCCGTCCCCGTCGGGCAGGCCCAGGTCCAGCACGACCAGGTCGGGCCGGCGCGTGCCGGCCTCGATCAGGCCACGCTCGACGCCGTCGGCCTCGAACACCTCGAACTGCTCGCGGGACAGCGCCAGGCTCACGAAGCGCCGGATCTCCGCCTCGTCCTCCACGACCAGGATGCGTTGCGCGGGTTCACTCATGGCTGTCTTCGGTGTCTTCGGAAGGGGGCAGGTCGAGCGACGGCGGGTCGCCGCGCGGGAGGTCGATGGTGAAGCGCGCGCCGCCGCCGTCGCGGGTCTCGCCGCGGATCGTGCCGCCGTGCGCCTCGACGATGGCGCGGCAGATCGCGAGGCCCAGCCCGACGCCGGGGGTCGCGCTTTCCTTGCGGCCGCGCTCGAACATCTCGAAGACGGCCTCCTCGCGCTGGGGCGGCAGGCCGGGGCCCTGGTCGTCCACGACGATGCGCACGTGGTCGCCCGCGACCACGGCGCCGATGTCGATGGGGGAACCGGCGGGCGCGTATTTGGCCGCGTTCTCCAGCAGGTTGCACAACACCCGCTCGAACAGGGCCGGGTCGATGTGGACCAGGGGCAGGTCGCCGGCCAACCGCACGCGCACACGCCCTGGTGCCAGCACGCCCTGCACCGCGCGGATCGCGCCGCCCAGCGACTCCTCCAGCGGCAGCCACTGCCGGCGCAGGTGCACCTGGCCCGACTGCAGCCGCGCCATGTCGAGCAGGTTGGACACCTGCGAACTCATGCGCGAGGCCGCATCGCGCATGGCCTGCGCGATCTCGGCGGGCCGGCCCGAGCCCTCGCCCGCCGTGAGGGCCAGCGTGTCGGCCATGCTGACGAGTGCGGCCAGCGGCGTGCGCAGGTCGTGCGAGATGGCCGCGAGCAGCGAGTGGCGGAGGCGCTCGGACTCCATCTGCACGATGGTGGACTGCGCCACCTCGACGTAGTGGATCCGCTCGATCGAGATCGCGAGCAGCGAGGCACACGTCTCCAGCAGCTGCCGCTGCTCCGGCCCCGCGAGCCGCGCCGGGTCGCGCGGTTCGATCACCAGCACGCCCCGCATGCGCATCGGCGCCTTGAGCGGCAGGTACAGCAGCGGCGAGGCCGGCAGCGTGTGCGTGCCGAGCCCGGACGCCTCGGCATGGTCGAACGCCCATTGCGCGACCCCGGCCTCGATGCCTGTCGGCAGGTCGGCCAGCGGCACGGCCGTGGTCATGCGGTCATCCGGTCCCGCGAGCATCAGCGCCACGCGGGCGCCGAACTCGGACTTCAGGAACCGCGCCGCGATCCCGGCGATCTGCTCCGGCACCAGCGCGCCGGACAGGTCGCGCGACATCTCGTACAACGCCCGCACGCGCTCCTCGCGCGACGTGGCCACCCGCGCCTGGAACTTGAGGCCCGCCGTCAGCTGCCCGATCACGAGCGCGACCACCAGCATCACGGCGAACGTGACGAGGTACTGCGCGTCGCCCACGTTGAACGTGAACCGCGGCGGCACGTAGAAGAAGTCGAAGGCGCCCACGCTCAGGAACGCCGCGAGCACCGCGGGCCCGCGGCCGAAGCGCACCGCGACGAACACCACGGCCAGCAGGAACAGCATGACGATGTTCGTGGGCTCGAGCACCGCGTGCAGCGGCGCCGTGGCCAGCCCGGCGAGGCCGCACACCGCGGCGCTCCAGGCGTAGGGCCGCACCGCGCGGCCGGCGGCCGCGTCGGGGGCGGTGGACCTGTCGGCCGACGGCCGGTGCCGTCCCCGCTCGGGCAAGGCGATCTGGATGACGTCGAGGTCGATGCCCTGGGCGCCGACGGCCTCGGCGAGCGTCTGCCGCCACGGTGGTGCGTGGCGCCGCGGGTCGCGTCCCAGCACCACACGCGACAGGTTGAACTCGTGGGCGTACTTGACCACCGCCGCGGGCAGCGACGCGCCGGCCAGCGTGGCCGTGCGCGCACCCGACTCCTGCGCCAGCTTCAGCAGCCGGAACACGTGCTGCCGCGCCGCCTCGGGCAGGCGCTGCAGCCGCGGCGTCTCGACGTGGATGCAGTGCCACGGCACCCCCAGCTGCGCCGCCATGCGCGCCGTGGCGTGCACGAGCTTGTCGCCGCGCTCGTCGGGCCCGATGCACAGCAGCAGCGCCTCACGGGTCTGCCACACCGGGGCCACCGAACGCGAGCGCCGATAGTCGAGCATCTCGTCGTCCACGCGATCGGCCGTGCGGCGCAGCGCGAGTTCCCGCAGCGCGATCAGGTTGCCCTTGCGGAAGAAGTTGCGCACGGCCGTGGCGGCCTGCTCGGGCATGTAGACCTTGCCCTCCTTGAGCCGCTGCAGCAGGTCGTCGGGCGGGAGGTCGACGATGACGACCTCGTCGGCCTCGTCGAACACGCGGTCCGGCACGGTCTCGCGCACCTGGACGCCGGTGATGCCGCTCACGACGTCGTTCAGCGTCTCCAGGTGCTGCACGTTGACGGTGGACCAGACGTCGATGCCCGCGTCGAGCAGTTCCTCCACGTCCTGCCAGCGCTTCGGGTGGCGCGCGCCGGCGACGTTGGAGAACGCCAGCTCGTCCATCAGGATCAGCTGCGGCCGGCGGGCCAGCGCCGCGTCGAGGTCGAAGGTGGCGAGCGTGCGGTCGCGGTACGCCACCGCCTTCGGCGGCAGCCGCTCGAGGCCGTCCACCAGCGCCTGGGTCTCGGCCCTGCCGTGGGTCTCGACCACACCCACCACCACGTCGACCCCGTTCGCCCGCGCGGCGCGCGCGGCCGACAGCATCGCGAAGGTCTTGCCGACGCCGGCCGAGGCCCCGAAGAAGATCTTGAACCGGCCCCGGTCCGCCCGCACGGCCTCCTCCTGGAGGCGGGCCAGCAGGTGGTCGGGGTCGGGACGCGGAGGGATCATCGGGACGCGGGCGGGACGGCGGCCATCGTAGCAACTGCGCGCGCGGTCTGCCGGTCGAGGTCCAGGTTCACCGCCAGCACGTTCACGCGCGGTTCACCCAGCAGGCCGGACAGGCGGCCTTCCGTGTGCCGCGCGATGACCGACCGCACCTGGTCCGGCGCCAGCTGGCGCGCCCGCGCGACGCGGGCGACCTGGTACTCGGCCGCCGCCACGCTGACGTGCGGATCGAGCCCGCTGCCGGACGCCGTCACCAGGTCCACCGGCACCGCCGCCGTGTTGCCCGGGTCGGCCGCCTTCAGCGCCGCGACACGGGCCTTCACGGCGTCGGCCAGCGCCGGGTTCGACAGCCCCAGGTTCGACCCTCCCGAGGCGCCGCCGTTGTACGGCGACGTGGCCGTGGCCGACGGGCGGCCCCACAGGTACTTCGGATCGGTGAAGTCCTGGCCGATCAGCGTGGAGCCGATCACCTGGCCGTCCACCTCGACGAGGCTGCCCGCCGCCTGATCCGGGAACGCGATGCGGGCCGCGCCGGTCACCAGCACCGGGTACGCGAGGCCGGTCACCACGGACATCAGCACGAAGAGGGACACAGCGGGGCGGATGAGTTGTTTCATGGTCTTCTCCGGATCAAGCGAAGTGCACGAGGTTCAGCAGCAGGTCGATGGCCTTGATGCCGATGAAGGGAACGACGAGGCCGCCCAGGCCGTACACCAGCAGGTTGCGGCGCAGCAGCAGCGCGGCACCCACGGGCCGGTACGGCACGCCCTTCAGCGCCAGCGGGATCAGGAACACGATCACCAGCGCGTTGAAGATCACGGCCGACAGGATGGCCGACGACGGGCTGCCGAGGTGCATCACGTCGAGCGCGGCCAGCTGCGGGTACGTGGTGACGAAGGCGGCCGGGATGATCGCGAAGTACTTGGCCACGTCGTTGGCGATGCTGAACGTGGTCAGGGCGCCGCGCGTCATCAGCATCTGCTTGCCGGTCTCGACCACCTCGATCAGCTTCGTCGGGTTGCTGTCGAGGTCGACCATGTTGCCGGCCTCCTTGGCCGCCTGCGTGCCCGAGTTCATCGCCACGGCCACGTCGGCCTGGGCCAGCGCGGGGGCGTCGTTCGTGCCGTCGCCGGTCATCGCGACGAGCCGGCCCTCGCCCTGGTACTGGCGGATGAGGGCGAGCTTCTGCTCGGGGGTGGCCTCGGCGAGGAAGTCGTCCACGCCCGCTTCCGCGGCGATGGCGGCCGCGGTGAGGCGGTTGTCGCCGGTCACCATCACGGTCTGGATGCCCATGCGGCGCAGCTCGGCGAAACGCTCCTTGATGCCACCCTTGACGATGTCCTTCAGCTCGATCACGCCGAGCGCCTTGACGCCGTCGCACACCACCAGCGGCGTGCTGCCGCGGCGCGAGACGTCGTCCACCACCGCGTCCAGCGCCGCGGGGAACGCGCCGCCGAGGCCCTCCACGTGCTTGCGGATGGCGGCCGCGGCGCCCTTGCGCACCATTCGCACGGCCACCGGCAGCACGTCGCTGCCGACCACGCGCGGCGCGGGCGACTCGAGCGGCAGGTCGACGCCGCTCATGCGCGTCTGCGCCGAGAAGTGAACGAACTGGGCGCCGAGGGCGCCGACGTCGCGCTCGCGCAGGTTGAACTTCTGCTTCGCGAGCACCACGATGCTGCGGCCCTCGGGCGTCTCGTCCGCCAGCGAGGCCAGCTGGGCCGCGTCGGCGAGTTCGGCCTCGTCCACCCCGGGCGCCGGCAGGAAGGCCGCGGCGTGGCGGTTGCCGAGCGTGATGGTGCCGGTCTTGTCGAGCAGCAGCACGTCCACGTCGCCCGCGGCCTCCACGGCACGGCCCGAGGTCGCGATCACGTTGGCCTGCATCATGCGGCTCATGCCCGCCACGCCGATGGCCGAGAGCAGGCCGGCGATGGTGGTGGGGATCAGGCACACGAGCAGCGCGATCAGCACGGTGACACTCACCGGGCGGCCCGACTGCGTGGCGTCGACACTGAACAGCGAGTACGGCAGCAGCGTCACGGTCACCACGAGGAACACGATGGTGAGTGCCACGAGCAGGATCGTCAGCGCGATCTCGTTCGGGGTCTTCTGGCGCTTGGCGCCCTCCACCATCGCGATCATGCGGTCGACGAAGGTCTCGCCCGGGTTCGCGGTGATGCGCACGATGACCCAGTCGGACAGCACCTTCGTGCCGCCGGTCACGGCCGAGAAGTCGCCGCCCGATTCGCGGATGACCGGCGCCGACTCGCCGGTGATGGCGCTCTCGTCCACCGACGCGACGCCGGCGATCACCTCGCCGTCGGCGGGCACCACGTCGCCGGCCATCACGATGACCACGTTGCCCCTCTTGAGCTGGCTCGACTCGATGGGGTGCCACTTGGCACCGAACTTCGGCGCCTCCATCAGCTTGGCCCAGGTCTGCTTCTTCAGACTGCGCAGCGAGGCCGCCTGGGCCTTGCTGCGGCCCTCGGCCAGCGCCTCGGCGAAGTTGGCGAACAGCACGGTGAACCACAGCCACAGCGCCACCGCCAGGATGAAGCCCGCGGGCGCCTCGCCGTCACCGGAGAAGGCCTGGGCGCACAGCGCCGTGGTGACGAGGCTGCCCACGTAGACGACGAACATCACGGGGTTGCGCCACTGCACGCGGGGGTCGAGCTTGCGGAACGCGTCCGCGATGGCCGGCTTCACGAGCGCCGGGTCGAACAGGGTGAAGGTCTTGCGCGTCATGGTTCGTTCACTTCCAGGGCATCAGGTGCTCGGCGACGGGCCCGAGGGCCAGCGACGGCACGTAGTTCAACAGGCCGACCAGCAGCACGGTGCCGATCAGCAGCGTGACGAAGAGCGCGCCGTGCGTGGGCATCGTCCCGCCGGTCACGGCCAGGCGCTTCTTCGCGGCCAGCGAGCCGGCGATGGCGAGCACCGGCACGATCACGCCGAAGCGTCCGAACCCCATCGCCAGACCGAGCATCACGTTGTAGAACGGCGTGTTGGCCGACAGGCCCGCGAACGCACTGCCGTTGTTGTTCGCGGCGGACGTGAAGGCGTAGAGGATCTCCGTGAAACCGTGCGTGCCGGGGTTGGCCACACCCGCGCGGCCCGCGTCGGCCATCACGGCGACGGCCGTCCCCACCAGCACCAGCAGCGGCGTGACGAGAATCGCCATCGAGGCCATCTTCATCTCGTGCGCCTCGATCTTCTTGCCGAGGTACTCGGGCGTGCGGCCGATCATCAGCCCGGCGATGAACACCGCCAGGATGGCGAACACCAGCATGCCGTACAGCCCCGTGCCGGTGCCGCCGAAGATCACTTCGCCCAGCTGCATGTTGACGAGCGGCACCATCCCGCCGAGCGGCGTGAACGAGTCGTGCATGCCGTTCACCGCGCCGCACGACGCGGCCGTGGTGATGGTGGCGAACAACGCCGACTCGGCGATGCCGAAACGGGTCTCCTTGCCTTCCATGTTGCCGCCCGCCTGCGCCACCGACACCGCCTGGTCGACCCCGAGCGCATCGAACCGCGGGTTGCCCTGCGCCTCGAACGTGGTCGTGGCCACCACGCCCGCGATGAACATCACGCCCATCGCCGCGAAGATGGTCCAGCCCTGGCGCGCGTCGCCCACCATGCGGCCGAACACGAAACACAGCGCCGCCGGGATCAGGAAGATCGCGAGCATCTGCACGAAGTTCGAGAGCGGCGTCGGGTTCTCGAAGGGGTGGGCGGCGTTGGCGTTGAAGAAGCCGCCGCCATTGGTCCCGAGCATCTTGATGGCCACCTGCGACGAGGCCGGCCCCATCGGCAGCGTCTGCGCCGCCCCTTGCAGCGTCGTCGCCTGCACATGCCCGTCGAAGTTCTGGATGCCCCCCTGCTGCACCTGCACCATCGCCAGCACGAGGGCGATCGGCAGCAGCACCCAGAGCGTGATGCGCGTCAGGTCGACCCAGGCGTTGCCGATCGTCTTCACGCTGTGCCGGGCGATGCCGCGGATCAGCGCGATGACGACCACGATGCCGGTGGCGGCGGACAGGAAGTTCTGCACCGTGAGGCCCAGCATCTGCGTCAGGTAGCTCATCGTGGCTTCACCGGCGTAGCCCTGCCAGTTCGTGTTCGACACGAAGCTGACCGCCGTGTTGAACGACGAGTCGGGCGACACGTTCGCGAAGCCCTCCGGGTTGAGCGGCAGGAACAGCTGGAAACGTTGCAGCGCATACACGGCGAGCAGCCCGAGGCCGTTGAAGAGCAGCAGCGCGAGGGTGTATTGCAGCCAGCCCATCTCGGCGTCGGCCTTGACGCCGCACAGGCGGAAGATCACGCGTTCGAAGCGCTCGGCCCAGCGGGCGCGCCCCTCGACCACGTGCGTGACGTACCGCGCGAGCGGGTACGCCAGCCCCAGGAGAACGAGGCTGAAGACGGCCAGCAAGGCCCAGGCATGGGCGCTCACGAGAAGTTCTCCGGTTGCAGGAGGGCGGCCACCAGGTACACCAGCAGCCCGGCGGACACGAGCCCGCCCAGGATGACCATGCCGTTCATGCGCGCCCCCCTTCCAGCCGGGCGCAACCCGCGGCGAAACCCACCACCAGGAACCAGCCCGCCACCGCGAGCGCCAGGTACATCGCGTCGTCCATCGATCGCCTCCAAATGAGATGGAGGGATCGTAGGAACGAGGGCATCAAGGCCGTGCAAAGATTCCGGCCGCGGGCATCAAGACGGCATCAAGGCCGCACCTCGTGACTTCGGTCACGCCGGGCGACGATTTCGCGGCTCGCAAGCGCGCTGTCTCCGGACTGTCACATCCGTGTTGTTTTCAATTTGTAACCTCCCGGGCTCACGCAGTACTTCCGCTTCGCGCGCCCATGCACGCACCCCTCTCCACCCTTCCCGAATACCTCCAGGACGTCCGCCCGCGCTTTCGCCAGCCCAGCGCCGCCGACCTGTCCGTGCCGGTGCCGGCGATGACCACCGACCAGACCAACGAACAGGTCATGGACGTGTTCACGCGGCACCGCGACTTGAACAGCCTGCCCGTGGTCGAGGGCCTCCAGCCCATCGGGCTGATCAACCGCAACATCTTCCTCTCGCAGATGAGCAAACCGTTCCACCGGGAGCTCTACAACCGCAAGAGCTGCATCGCGTTCATGGACAAGGACCCGCTCGTCGTCGACGCCGCGATGGGCATCGAGGAGCTGACCTTCAAGACCGTCGAGCACGGCGAGAAGGCCCTGTCCGACGGCTTCATCGTGACCCGCGACGGCGCCTTCTCGGGCGTGGGCCAGGGCCTGCAGCTGATGCGGGTCGTGGCCGAGGTGCAGGCCACGCGCAACCGGCAGGTGATGCACAGCATCGAGTACGCGAGCGTGATCCAGCGCTCGATGCTGCGCACGTCGCGCGAGGCGCTCGCCCTGTCCGGCACCGAGGCCGACCTCGTGTGGGAACCGCGCGACGTGGTCGGCGGCGACTTCTACCAGTTCACCGCGACGCCCGAAGGCTGGTTCGCCACCGTGGCCGACTGCACCGGGCACGGCGTGCCGGGCGCCTTCATGACCCTGATCGCGTCGATCACGCTCAGCAAGGCGATCGAGCAGTTCGGCCCGCGTGACCCCGCGCAGCTGCTGTCCACCGTGAACCGCAGCATCAAGCAGATGCTCGGCCAGGTGGACGGCACCGACGAGACCCCGGGCTCCAACGACGGCATGGACGCCGCGTGCTTCTGGTTCGACACCGCGCGGCGCGAGCTCCACTTCTCCGGCGCCAAGTCCTCGCTGTTCGTGCTGCACCCGGGCCAGGCCGGCGTCGAGATGATCGACGGCGACCGCAAGGGCGTGGGCTACGTCGACAGCGACTCCGACTTCACGTGGCAGAACCAGACCGTGCCGCTGCAGCCCGGCAGCCTGGTCTTCGTCACCACCGACGGGCTGATCGACCAGATCGGCGGCCCGAAGGCCATCGCGTTCGGCAAGCGCCGCATCCGCGACGTGCTGCTCGCGCAGCGCGACGCGAAGGCCGCCGACATCAACGCCACGGTGCAGCGCGAACTGCAGGCGTGGCAGGGGGAGCACCTGCGGCGTGACGACGTCACCTTCTTCTGCTTCCGCGCCTAGGACCCACGGCATGGCAACCGCACCCTTGATCCACGAATACGGCCCCTTCTTCGACCAGGCCCGGCAGCACCGGGTCATCTTCTACTACGTCGGCTACTTCTCGCAGAACATCATCGCGGCCATGGCCGAGGCGGTGAAGCTGCAGCTGGAGGTCAGCGGCGTGGACGGCCCCACGCGGCGCAAGCTGTTCTCGTCCTTCATCGAGATGGCGCAGAACATCGTGCACTACTCCTCCGACGCCCTGACCCCGCCGAGCGAGACCCAGCGCGAGCTGCGCCACGGCTCGGTCTGCATCCTCGACCACGACGACGGCCACCTGCTGCTGTGCGCCAACCCGGTCGAGTCCGGCGTGGCCGAGGAGCTGCGCCACAAGCTCGACACCCTCCGCCAGATGACCCTGGCCGAGATCAAGCAGGCCTACAAGGACACCCTGCGCGGCGAGGCCCCCGAAGGCAGCAAGGGCGCCGGCATGGGCCTGCTGACCATGGCGCGCGACGCACGCGGCCCGCTGGTCTTCGACTTCCAGCGCGTCGACGGCCGGGACGACACCACCGTCTTCTGCCTGAAGGCCGTCATCTAAGCACCGAGACCGAGAGACACGTCGGATGGAAAACCTCTACATCGCCCCCACCCCCAGCACGCCCGAGGTGGACTTCAAGTTCGACCAGCACCGCCACAGCCTGCGCGGCGAGTCGTACCCCGAGAACGCCGCCGCCTTCTACGGCGACGTGCTGCCGCCGCTGCGCGCGTACCTGGCAGGCTGCGCCGGCCAGCAGATCGAGCTGCACATCGCGCTCGCCTACTTCAACAGCTCCAGCACGAAGATGCTGTTCAACATGATCGAGGCGCTGAGCGGCGCGGTGGATGCCGGCGACAACCGCGTCACGGTGCACTGGTTCCACGACGAGGAGGACGACACCATGCTGGAGTTCGGCGAGGAGCTGCGCGACGACTTCCCCCTGATCGATTTCGTCCTCCAGCCGGTGCACTCCGGCTGAGGCATCGAGGCCTGCCATGTCACCCGACCTCACGCCCTCCCCCGACCTCTTCGACGCCGAGACCCGCGTGCTGTCCGCGGCCCGGGCCACGTTCGACGATCCGCACGCCGGCCTCGCCGAACACCGCGAGGCCCTCGGCGGCCTGCTGGCCGGCTACGAGCGGCTGCTGCGCGAGACCCGCCGGCTGATCGGCCGCAGCGACCGCGAAGAACTGGAGATGAACCGGCTCAACCAGCGCCTGCACGAACTGGCGGGCGAACTGGAGTACCGCGCCACGCACGACTCGCTGACCGGCGTGCTGAACCGCGCCGCCGTCATCGAACACGCCCGCACCCTGCTGGGCACCTCCGGCATGGCGCTCGTGGTGCTGGACATCGACCACTTCAAGCGCATCAACGACAGCTTCGGGCACCCGGTCGGCGACCAGGTGATCCGCGGCGTCGTGGCCTGCCTGCAGCCCCTCGTGCCGCCGGCCGCACGCATCGGGCGCGTGGGCGGCGAGGAGTTCACCGTGCTGCTGCCGGGCCGCTCCATCGACGTCGCCGAGACCCTCGCCGAGCAGATGCGCGCGGCCATCGCGGCCCACGACTTCCACCTGCCCGACCGCAGCGCGGTCACCGCGAGCTTCGGCGTGGGCGCGCTCGCCAAGGGCAGCAGCTTCGACGTCGCGTACCGCTGCGCCGACGAGGCGCTCTACGCCGCCAAGCGCGGGGGACGCAACCGGGTCATGTGCGCCGACCATGTCTATGGCTGACGCGACCTTCGCCGCGAGCCTTTCGCGCGCCGCCGTCCCGCGTCTGCGGCTCGCCCCGGACACCGAACCAGGCACCCTGCCCCCGGACGGCCACCCGCTCGCCCGCGCGCTCGACCAGCTGATCGCGCGGCGCGAGTTCGACGTGCACTTCCAACCCATCGTCGACAGCGCCCAAGTGCGCGTGCTGGGCTTCGAGGCGCTGGTGCGTCCGCCGTCCACGTCCCCGCTGGCGTCGCCCCCGGTGCTGTTCCAGGTCGCCGCCGAACTGGGCCGGCTCGTGGAGCTGGAACGCCACGTGGTGCGTCGCATCATCCGCAAGTTCGTGGACCTGCAGCTGCCCGGCCGCGTGTTCATCAACGTCAGCGCCGACACGCTGATCTCCACCCGCCACCGCCATCCGCTGAGCCTGCCCGAACTCGCCCGCTGCGGGCTGCCGGCCGACGACATCGTCGTCGAGCTGACCGAGACCCGCGCCGTGCTGGACGAGGAGGCGCTCGCGACGGTGGTCGCGTCGCTGCGCGCCTCGGGCCTGAGCTTCGCGCTCGACGACCTGGGCCAGGGCTTCGCGAGCCTCAAGCGCTGGCTCGACCTGCGCCCCGACTTCGTCAAGATCGACCGCCACTTCGTCGACGGCGTCGCCCGCGACCCGCTGCGGCGGCAGTTCGTGCGTTCGATCCTCGAGATGGCGCACAGCAGCGGCGCCGCGGTCATCGCCGAGGGGCTGGAGCAGGCCGACGACTGGCGCGTGCTGCGCGACCTGGGCACGAGCCTGTTCCAGGGCTACCTGTTCGCGCGGCCGTCGCCGTCGCCGCGAACGGACCTGCTGCTCGACGCCCTCGCCCGCCTCAGCCGGAGCGAGTGACCGGACGGCCGTCCGACCTGGATCGCGCCCGCGGTCCTACAACGGACCGGCGCGCACCTCCGTACGCTGGTGAGGTTCCGGCTTTCCACCTCGCCCCGTGCCCGACGCCCTCCTCGATGCCATCCAGTGGCCCGCCATGCTGGCCTCGCTCGCTGCGGCCTGGCTGGTCGCGTCACAGGACCGCCGGCGGCGCAGCTGGGGGTTCTGGGTGTTCATGGGCAGCAACGTGCTGTGGGTGGCGTGGGGCTGGCACACGCAGGCGCATGCACTGATCGCACTCCAGGTGGGCTTGTTCGTGCTGAACGTTCGAGGCGCCGGAAAGAACGAAGCCGGGCCGGACTCGGCGGCCCACGCTCCTACAGACTTTCGATCGCGGCCACCGTAGGCTGCGGGCTTCACCACCGAGGAGCATCCCATGGCGACGAAGTACGGCAAGAAGGCATCGGAGAAGGTCGAGGCCGCGATGCACGAACGCAAGGAAGGCACCCTCCGGAGCGGTTCGACGGGTGAGAAGGTCACCAGCCGCAAGCAGGCGATCGCGATCGGGCTTTCGGAAGCGCGGCGCGAGGGCGGGAAGGTTCCTCCGGCGAAGAAGGCCCCCGCGAAGAGGGCCTGACGTCCGCGACAGCCGGTTCAAGCTGTCACGCCACACGCAGCTCCCGCCGCAGCACCTTGCCGACGGTGGACTTCGGGAGCGCGTCGACGAACCGGACGACCTTCGGCAGCTTGTAGCCGGCCAGCCCCGACCGGCAGTGCGCGACGACCTGCGCCTCGGTCAGCGACGCAGCGGGCAGGCGCACGACCACCAGGCACACGGCCTCACCCGACTTCTCGTCCGGCACGCCCACGCAGGCGCATTCGGACACGCCGGGACAGGCGCTGGCGACCGCCTCCACCTCGTTCGGGTACACGTTGAAGCCCGAGACGACGATCATGTCCTTCTTGCGGTCGACGATCTTCAGGAAGCCGCGGGCATCGAAGACGCCGACATCCCCGGTCCTGAAGTAGCCGTCGCCGGTGAAGGCCGACACATCTGCCTCCGGGCGCCCCCAGTAGCCGCGCATGACCTGCGGGCCGCGGATGCAGACCTCACCCGCCTCGCCCTCGGCCACGTCGCATCCGGCGTCGTCGAGCAGGCGGATGTCGGTCGAGGGCATCGGCAGGCCGGTCGTGCCGGTGAACCCGGCCACCGCGGCCGGATTGAACGAGGCCACGGGACTCGTCTCCGACAGGCCGTAGCCTTCGCGGATGAACCGGCCGGTGACCTGCTGCCAGCGCGACGACACGGTCGGCACGATGGCCGCGCCACCGCCCACCGAGAGCCGCAGGCGCGACCAGTCGACGTTGCGCAGTCCGGGGTGCTGGACCAGGCCGGCGTACAGCGTGTTGACCCCGGTGATCACCGTGGGGCGGGCCTGCTGCAGCACGCCCACGAAGGCGTCCATGTCGCGCGGGTTCGGCACGAGCCAGTTCTCCGCGCCGATGCTCGCGTACGTGATGAAGTTCACCATCAGCGCGAAGATGTGGTACAGCGGGATCGCGGTGACCACGACCTCCTCGCCCTCGCGCATCGCGTCCGGCATGAAGAGCGCGAACTGCGCGCGGTTCGCGAGCAGGTTGCCGTGGGTCAGCGCCGCGCCCTTGGACACGCCCGTGGTGCCTCCCGTGTACTGCAGGAAGATCAGGTCGTCGCGGCCGAGCGGCACCGGCGTGAATGGCAGCGAGGCTCCCCGAGCCAGGGCATCTCCCAGCGCGATCGTGCCCTCGCCCACCACGCTCGCGTGCACGGGCGGGTCGCCGGGCGATGCGGCCGAAGCGAGGCCGAACCCCACGGTGATCACGCGCCGCAGGCCGGTGCGCCCGAGCACCTGGCCGAGCGTGGCCGTCGAGCCGTTGAAGACCACGAGCGTCTCCACCCCGGCGTCGAGCAGCTGGTGCTCGAGCTCGCGTGGCGTGTAGAGCGGGTTGACGTTGACCTGCACGGCGCCGGCCCGCAGGATGCCCAGCATCGCCACCGGGAAGGCGAGCACGTTCGGCAGCATCACGGCCACGCGGTCGCCCGCGCGCACGCCCTGCGACTGCAGCCAGGCGGCGAAGTCGCGGGACAGGCGGTCCACGTCCGCGTACCGCAGGGTCTGGCCGGCGAAGCGGAATGCCGGACGGTCGGCGTGCCGCACCATCGCGGCCTCGAGCATCGCGGTGACGGTCGTGTGGGCTTCGGGGCCCACTTCGGGCGGAATCCCGAACTCACGGTAGGTCTTCAGCCAGGGACGTTCCTGCATGGCGGTCTCCAGGGGGGAATCGAGGGACATCAGGGCGTGACGATCGGGAACAGCGGCGCGAAGGTCTCGATGTGCGAGAACACGGCGCCGAGCGCCGCCGGATCGCCGGACACCTTCGCCTCGCCCGCGGCCACCAGCTGCGGCAGCGGCACGCCGCCCAGCAGCATCTTGAAGAAGGCCGGCTGGCTCAGCGCGAGCGAGACCTGCGGCTTCGCGAGGCGGCGGCCCTTCGTGTTGTTCAGCACCGCGTTCGACAGCTCCAGCGCATAGGTGTCCTTGGTGTCGGTGAAGTCGATCTGGATGCCCAGGTCGAGACCGTCCACCTTCCGGTGGTTCAGGCGCACCGCGAGGAAGTCGAACACCATGTCGAGCGACATGCCGCGGACCATGTCCGGTCCCTGCGTCGACAGCCGCACCGGCTTCACGCCTTCACGCAGCTCCTTGGCCGCCACGAGGTATTCGTTGCGCCACACGCCGGACTCGGCCTGGTAGCCGAGCTGCTCGAGGATGTCGGCCTGCAGCTGGCGGGCGCGCATGTTCGCGGGGTCGGCCATGACGGCGTTGTCGTTGAGCTGTGCGGCCCAGCGGTACTCGCCCGCGTCGAACGCGGCGCGGGCCTTGGCGACCACGGCGTCGGCGCCGCCGATGGCGGCGACGTAGCCGCGAGCCTGTTCGACCGGCGTGACGCGATGCAGCGTGGCAGGGTTGCCGTCGTAGTAGCCGAGGTAGTAGTTGTAGACGCCGCGCAGGTTGTGGCTCAGCGTGCCGTAGTAGCCACGGGTCGCGAAGTCGTTCGTCAGGCCCTTCGGGAAGTACGTCGCGTTGCCCAGGTCGTCCGGCTTCGCCCCCTTGTTGAGCAGGTTGACCGCCTCGTCGTGCAGGAAGCGGTACATGTCGCGCTGGTTCACGAGCGTGCGGCGGATGTTGTCGCTCCCCCAGACCGGCCAGTGGTGGCTGCGGAAGGCCACGGCGGCCTCCGGGTGGAAGTCCATCATCTCGTTGATGTACTTGCTCCAGCCGAGTGCATCGCGCACCTGGGCGCCACGCAGCGTGTAGACGTTGTGCATGTGGGCCGTGACCACCTCGGACAGGCACACCGCCTTGTAGCGCGGGAAGTAGAAGGCCATCTCCGACGGAGCCTCCGAGCCGTTGGCCATCTGGAAGACCACCTGCAGGCCGTCGATCGTCCGCTCCTCGCCGGTCTTGCGGATGATCTGTGTCGGGGCGATCAGGCCGATCGTGCCGGTGGAGAGCGCCTTGCCGAGGCCCGACCCCACCGCGCCCTGCGGGCCGAACGGCAGCGGCGTGCCGAACTGGTACTGGGCGCGGCGGGTCATCGCGTTGCCCGCGAGCACGTTTTCCGCGACGGCATGGGCCATGAAGCCCTCCGGCGCATAGACCGGCACCTTGCCCGAGCGCACGTCAGCCTCGTCCACCACGCCGCGGACACCACCGAAGTGGTCGACGTGGCTGTGGGTGTAGATCACCGCCACCACCGGCTTGCGCCCGAGGCGCTGCATCGCGAATTCGAGCGTGTGCCGCGCCACTTCGGCGGACATCAGCGGGTCGATGACGATCCAGCCCGTGTCGCCGCGCACGAGCGTCATGTTCGCGAGGTCGTAGCCGCGCACCTGGTAGATGCCGTCGGTGACCTCGAACAGGCCCACCTCGTTGTTGAGCTTCTCCTGCCGCCACAGGCTCGGGTTCACCGTGGCCGGCGCGTCGCCCCGGATGAAGGTGAACTGCCGGCCGTCCCACACCGGTTCGCCCTTGGCGTTCGAGATGACCGGGTCATCGAGTCGGGCGATGAAGCCGCGCGTGGCGTTCTGCATGTCCTCCTTGCTGCCGAGGTCGAGGGCGGCGCCGAAGGCCTTGTTGGCCGCCGCGGTGATGCTGCTCGCGGGCTGGGGCGCATCGTGCGACCGGGCGGCGGTGTGCGCGCCGAGGGAAAGGAGGGCCAGGGACAGGCAACGGAGTTTCATGGGGATCGGTTCTCTCGGGATGCGTGTTTCGGGAAAGGTCAGGCGGCCGCGCGGATCAGGTCCGCGGCCTTCTCGGCGACCATGAGCGTGGGGGCGTTGGTGTTGCCGCCGACGATGGTGGGCATCACCGACGCGTCGCAGACGCGCAGCCCCCGCACGCCGCGCACGCGCAGCTGCGCATCGACCACCGCGCCAGGGTCGCCCGTGGGGCCCATCCGGCAGGTTCCGACGGGGTGGTACTGCGTGTCGGCGCGGTTGCGGATGTCCGCGGTCAGGCCGGCGACGTCGTCGGCCCGGGTCGGGTACAGCTGCTTGCCGCGGACGCCGTCGAACACGCTCGACTCCATCAGCCGCTGCTGCACCTGCGCGCCGGCGACGAGCAGCCGCAGGTCACGCTCGTCGTCGAAGAAGCGCGGGTCGATCGACGGCGCCTCGCGGGCGTCGCGGCTGGCCAGCCGCACTTCGCCCCGGCTGAACGGCCGCAGCACGTCGACGTGGCACGAGATGCCGTGTCCGAGATGCATCTTGCGGGCATGGTCGTCGACGATCGCCAGCACGAACACCAGCTGCAGGTCGGGCACCTGGACGTCCGGCCGGGAACAGAAGAACGCCCCCGCGGTCGCGAGCGAACTCGTGATGCGGCCGGTGCGCTGCCGCTTCCACTCGAACATCGCCCTGGCCATCCGCACACCTCCGAGCGCGGACACGCCGAAGCTTTCGGTGTCGCTGCGCACCCGCCAGGTCTGCACGTAGTCGATGTGGTCCTGCAGGTTCTGGCCGACGCCGGGAATGTCGCGCACCACGTCGATCCCCATCTCCCGCAGGTGGGCCGCGGGACCGAGTCCCGACAGCATCAGCAGCTGCGGCGATCCGAACGCGCCACCGGCGACGATGACCTCGCGGCGCGCGCGCACGTGCGCGGCCTCGTTGCCCTGGTGGAAGTCGACGCCGACGGCGCGCCCGTCGTCGAACACGATGCGCGAGGACACCGCGCGCGTCACCACGCGCAGGTTGGGCCGCGACAGGTTCGGCGTCAGATAGCCCTTGGCCGCGCTGCAGCGTTCGCCGTTCTTCTGCGTGACCTCGTACTGGAAGGCGCCCGTCTGCACGCCGCCGTTGTAGTCCGGGTTCGCCGGGATGCCCTGCGTGCCCGCGGCCGCGATGAACAGGTCGTTGAACGGGCTCTGGTGCCGCGGATACGTGACGTTGATGGGTCCGCCGGTGCCGTGGAAGGCGTCCGCGCCGTGGATCTCGCTGTGCTCGGACCGCTTGAAGTACGGCAGCACCTCGTCGAACGACCAGCCCGTGTTGCCGAGCGACGACCAGTGGTCGTAGTCCCAGCGGTTGCCGCGGACGTAGAGCATCGCGTTGATCGAGCTCGACCCACCGAGCGTCTTGCCCCGCGGCTGGTAGCCGCGGCGCCCGTTGAGGCCGGGCTGCGGCACGGTCTCGTAGCCGTAGTTGTTGATCTTGGTCGGCATCATCGCGACGACCCCCACCGGCGCGTGGATCAGCACGCTGTCGTCGGGACCGCCGGCCTCCAGCAGGCAGACGCTCACGGCCGGGTCTTCCGTCAGGCGCGACGCGAGGACACATCCCGCGGAGCCGCCTCCCACGACGACGTAGTCGAATTCCATGTGGCTCATCCTTGTCTCTCCTTCCAATGCGTGGGCGTCAGTGCCGGCCGGCGGTGTTCGATGCGAGGGTCGGGTCCGCCTTGCCCAGCCACAGGCGCAGCACGAGGCGCTGCACGAAGTTCCCGTAGGGCGGATAGAACAGCCCGATCGGGTAGAAGCGGTGCCGCTTGAACACGGTCCGCGCGTGCGACAGCTCCCGGAACCCCTCGATGCCGTGGTACGTGCCCATGCCCGAGTTCCCGACCCCGCCGAACGGCGCGTCGTGGTTCATCACGTGCCAGCCCCAGTCGTTGACGGTGACCCCGCCGGAGTGCGTGTTCTTCAGCAGCCGCTCTCGTTCGGCGGTGTCGTGGCCGAAGGCGTAGAGCGCGAGCGGGCGCGGACCGGTGCGGATGCGGGCGATGGCGTCGTCGAGCGTGTCGTACGGCACCACCGGCAGGATCGGCCCGAAGATCTCCTCCTGCATCAGCTTCATCCCGTCGGTGACCCCGGTGACCACCTGCAGCGGCAAACGCCGGCCGAGCCCGCCGCCGCCGCAGGCCAGCACCGTCGCGCCCTTCGCCCGGGCGTCGTCCAGCAGGTCCACCATGCGGCGGTGGTGGCGATCGTTGACGATCGAGGTGTAGTCCGGGTGGTTCGCCACGCTCTCCCCGAAGCTGCGGCCGAAGGCGGCGCGCACCTCGGCGACGAACTCCGGCACGAGTTCGCGCGGCACGAGGGCGTAGTCCGGCGACACGCAGATCTGCCCGGCGTTCGTCGA
The DNA here is from genome assembly GCF_002116905.1 of Piscinibacter gummiphilus. NCBI lineage: Bacteria > Pseudomonadati > Pseudomonadota > Betaproteobacteria > Burkholderiales > Sphaerotilaceae > Rhizobacter > Rhizobacter gummiphilus. The sequence continues at coordinate 1,537,862 of NZ_CP015118.1, read as the reverse complement.
CTTGCCGTGGGCGATGCGCGCGGCGGCTTCGGCCACGGGATAGCCACGGGTCACCACCGCCGGCGACTTGCCGCCGAGTTCCAGCGTGACCGGGGTGAGGTTCTGCGAGGCCGTGCGCATCACGATGCGCCCGACCGCGGGTGAACCCGTGAAGACGATGTGGTCGAAAGGCAGCGACGTGAAGGCGTTCGGGTCGGCCAGCTCCTCGCCGACGACGGCGACGTGGTCGGCCGGGAACACCTCGGCCAGCAGGCAGCGCAGCACCGCGTTCGTGGCCGGCGTCACCTCGGGCATCTTGACCATCACGCGGTTGCCGGCGGCGAGCGCCGCCGCGAGCGGCCCCAGCGCCAGGTACAGCGGGAAGTTCCACGGCACGATGACCCCCACCACGCCCTTGGGCTGGTAGGTCACCCGCAGCCGGTTCGTCAGGAAGAGGAGTTCCGTGGCCCGCCGGCTCGGGCGCATCCAGCGCCGCACGTGGGAGATCGCATGGTTGATCTCGAGGGTGGACGCGAGCACGTCGAGCATCTTCGACTCGGCGTGCGCCCGGTGGCCGAAGTCCCGGCTCATCGCGTCGGCCAGCACGTCCTGGTAGCGCAGCAGCTGCCGCTTGAGCGCGCGCAGGTGGCCGCGGCGCTCCGCGGCGACCGGGAACGGATGCCGCGCGAACGCGGCGCGCTGGGCCGCGAAGGTGCCGGCAAGGCCGGCGCCGGTCGTCTCGTGAGGGGCAAGTCGGTCGTTCATCGTGTCCTCGTCTCGGGCCGGCCGCGAATGCGTGCCGAACCGGAAGATGGTGCGTCGAACTGCCCACACCGGCGAGGTTGCTTGGCGCCAGCAACGGGTGGAAATCTGCCAAACTGATGGCCCTTGCGCGTAAACCCCGACAGCCCCATGACCGCCACCGTCCAGGTCATCGCCCGCGAATCCGGAGCGCTCGCCTCCGACGCCCACCACCTGCTGGGCCTGCAGGCGCTGTTCGCCGAAATGGCCGACCACGGCATCGAGGCCACGGCGCTGCTGCAGGGCACGGGCCTCACGCCCGCCCAGCTGGACGACGTGCAGGCGCGCATCTCGCCGGCGCAGAAGGTGGCGATCTTCCGCAACACGCTGCGGCTGTCGTCGGCCACCGACGTCGGCCTGCGCGCCGGCAGCCGCCAGCGCCTCAGCGACTTCGGCGTGCTCGGCTACGCGCTCGTCAGCAGCACCAACTTCGGCGAGGCGGTGGACTTCGGCATCCGGCACATCCGCCTCGCCGGCCCGGTGCTTGAAAAGCGCTTCCGGATCGACAACGGCATGGCGATCTTCGAAGGCCACGACGTCATGGCCCTGGGCGACGTGCTGCCGCTCGCCACCGAGTTCTGGTTCGCCTCCATCCTGAAACTCACGAGCTGCGTGCTCGAGGCCCCGCTGCCGTCACGGCTGCTGCTGCTGCCGTACCGGCGCCCGGCGTACGCCGCGGCCTACGAGCGCCTCTTCGGATGCCCCGTCCGGTTCGAGCAGCCCGTGATGGAATGGCACTTCGACGCGGACGTGCTGCAACGCCCCTGCCCCAACGCCAACCCGATCACGGCCGGCCTGTGCGCCTCGTTCTGCGAGCGCCTGCTGGAACGCTTGCCGGAAGAATCGGAACTTGCACGCCACATCCGCACGGCCTGCCTCAACAGCCGCGGCACCTTCCCCGGCGCGGAAGAGATGGCCGAACGGCTCGGCCTGTCGGTGCGCACCCTGCACCGCCGCCTCGCCGACGAGGGCCAGGGCTATCAGGCCCTGGTGGACGAGGTGCGCTGTTCGCTCGCCATCGAGTACCTGCGCGACACGGCGATGCCCGTCGAGCAGATCGCGAACCGCGTCGGGTTCTCGGACGCGTCGAACTTCCGCAAGGCGTTTCGCAAGTGGACCGGGCAGGCGCCCACGGCGTTCCGCGAGGCGCCGGGCTGAACGCCCGCGCGCGCGATAATCCACCGATGACAAGATTCATCCGCATCGAGGCGAGTGGCCTCGACGGCATCAGAGAGATATCTGCGGCAGGGTGGGACGGACAGATCCTCCGCATGAGCCGCGAGAGTTACCTGAAGTGGCGCAAGGCCGGCGTGGAGAAGTTGGGCAAGGCCTGCGTGTGTGTCCTGTTCGCCGACGACTATGCGAGAACCACGGCTGCGCAGCGGTACTTGAGCGTCGGACACGTGGGCGTGCCCGCGCGGGTCGGCGACCTCCAGGACAAGGACAAGCCCTTCTGGTCCGTCGCGCTGGTCTTCACGTCGGCGGGCCCGTGGATGACCACGGCGCGCGCCCGGGCCGTCGAGTCGGCCTTCATCGAGTGGGCGCGCGAAGCGTGTCGCTACGAGGTGGCGAACCGCACGATGGCCGACGTGTCCGAACCGGACGAGCTGGTGGAGGCGTACCTCGCCCCGATCCGCACCCTCCTCGAGTTCGCCGGCATCGACGTGTTCCAGTTCAACCGCGAGGCGCTCTTCACGCTCTCGCGCGGGGCCCGCTTCGGCAAGCTCGACAAGGCCGGCGCGCGCGTGCTGTCCGCGGTGTCGAAAACGATCGAGGTCTACGCCGACAGCCGGCTCGGCGTGAACAAGTTCCCCGAGACGCTCGAGAAGGTGCAGGCCCTGGTGGACGCCGGCGACGCGACCTTCGACGACGAGGCCGGCGTGGTCACCTTCACGCGGCCCACCCGCATCACGGCCAGCGGTGCGTTCGACACGCTGTTCGGCACGTTCCCGAAGGACTGGAGCAATTGCTCGCGCAGGTCGCTGCAGGACGTGTTCGACGAACACAGGCCGGCGCGGCCGGTGACCGAGGCGCCCGTGGAAACCAGCGAGGCGACGCCGGAGCCGGCGTAGGTCAGGCGTCCCCGGACGGCGGCGGGGCGAGCAGGCGCGTGAGCGCCTTGAGTTCGGTGGCGCAGGCCGCCGCGGCCTTCTCCTCGATGGTCCGGTAGAGCGCGATCACCTGCTCACCCACGGGCGTCAGCGCGGTGCCGCCGCCGTTCTGCCCACCGTGACCGGACTCGACCGCCGGCTTCTTCAGGCTCCGGTTGGTTTCGTCCACCAGCACCCAGGCGCGCCGGTACGACATGTCGAGCTGCTTGGCCGCGGCCGAGATCGAGCCGTGGTCGCGCACGGCCTCCAGCAGCGCGACCTTGCCCGGACCGATGGCGATGACCTCCGCGACGGTGACGCGCATGCGGAAGCGCACCTGCGGCTTGTCGGAGGTGGGGGCGGCGCGGCTGCGAAGGAGTTTGACCATGGCCCCAAGCGTAGCCGATGCGCCTCGGCGGGCCGGAAGCCGGACATCGATATGTCAGAATGAATACATCGAACTTCCAGGACCCCGCATGCGCCCGTTCCGAACCCGATGGCCCGCCGCCCTCGCCGTGATGCTCACGGCCGCCTCGTTCGCGGCGTGTGGCGGCGACTCCGACGACGTCGTGCCGACGTCGGCGGCCTCGCCGAAGGTGCTGTCGGTCCAGGGCGGACTGGACCGGCCGGTGTCGCTGTCGGTGGCCGACCTGAAGGCCCTGCCGCCCACGACGCAGACGGTCAGCTACGGCAGCGGTGCGGGACCTCAGACCCACACCTACACCGGCACGAACCTCTGGAACCTGCTGGACCAGGCCGGCATCCAGGTCGATGCGGCCCGCAAGAACGACGTGCTGGGCAAGTACGTCCTCGCGACCGGCGCCGACGGCTACCAGGCCGTCTTCTCGCTCGCCGAACTCAAGCCCGACTTCGGGAACCGCCCGTCCCTCGTGGTCTACGAGGAGGCCGCGAGCGGCGTGTCGTCCGCCCTCGGCACCGACGGCCCCGTCCGCGTGACGGCGCCCGGTGACGTCAAGGGCGGGCGCTACGTCTCCGCGCTGACCCGTCTGGACGTGCGCGACGCCGGCTCGACCGCCACGGGCACCGGAGGTGGCGTGACCACTTCGTTCACGGTCTCCGGTGCCGTGAAGTCACCAGGAACGTACGACCTCGCTGCGCTGCAGGCCCTGCCCGCCGTGACCCGCACGGTGGGTGCGAACGTCTACCGCGGCGTGAGCCTGTGGGACTTTCTCAACACCACGACGGGCCTCGTGCTGGATCCCGCGGTCAAGAACGACGTGCTCGGCAAGTACGTGGTGGCCACCGGCAGCGACGGCTACCGGGCACTCATCGCGCTGGGCGAGATCGAGCCCGGCTTCGGCAACGCGCCGAACCTCATCGCGTACGAGGTCGACGGTGCGCCCCTGACCACCAGCGGCTTCGCCCGGCTGGTGGTCCCCGGCGACACGAAGGCCGGGCGATTCGTGTCGAACCTCGTTGGCATCGAGGTGCTCGCCGCGCGGCCCGCGCCCTGAGTTCCGCGGTTCCCGGCTGACGCACCGCCGCTGTGCGGCGCCCCCTCCTCGCGCCGTCGCGTGCTGGCGCACTACGCCAGCGGTGTGTTCCAGCGGCTCTTCCGGGACGTCTGCGGACGAACCACTACGGCCGGGCCACGAACATCTCGAGCGCCATCAGGCTCGACACGTGCCGGCTCTTGCGCGCGTCGTTCGGCACCACGAGCCGTGCGAAGCCGTCGACGTCGATCGGCACGCCGTTGACCTGGTACGCGACCAGCACGGACTGGTTGCCCGCAGCCGGGTCGATCTCGCCGATCGACACCACCGCCTTCTGGCCGTCGCTGCCGCTGGCCACGACGTACATGCCGAGCGGCTGCCCGGCGGCGAGGCCCAGCGTGGTATTCAGCAGGTGCCACAGGCTGACGCCCACGTAGGTGTCCGCGCCCACCGTGCGCGTGACGGCGGGCAGCGCCTTCAGTGCGGCCAGGTCGAAGGTGCCGGGCCGGCGCACCGCGCCGCTCACGCGCACGGCGTTCGAGACGACGTCGCCCTGCTCCGGCACGGTCGACGCCGAGCTGCGCACGTCGACCCGCGCCGGCCACGCGACGAGCCGGCCGTCCTGGAGGTCGCCGGTCGCACGGATCTGCAGCAGGCCCTTGTCGGGCAGCGGCGAAAGCACGCCGTCGACCGCGTCGGCATAGGCCACGAGCCCTTGCCGGTTGCCGAAGTGGGGGCTGAGTTCACCGAGCGAGAACACCACCTTGCGGCCGTCCGAGCCGGTGACCAGCACGTAGCGGTTGAGCAGGTCGTTGCGGCGGCTGGCGTCGATCTGGAGGCCCGCGCGGTCCAGCACGGACCAGAGGCTCGCGCCGACCTGGGCGTGTGCACCGGACGCGGCCTGCCGTGACGCGGGCAACGCCCTCAGCTGGGACAACGTGACGGGACCCGAGCGGTCGACATCACCGCCCAGGATGAACTGCTCGGAACGCTGGAGTGCAGGCTGCATGAGAGGCGCTGAGGCATGAACGGTCCGTTGTATTTGAGCATGCCTATCGCACCGTTCCGGCCACCCGCACCGCCGCATCCTCGCCTCGGCCGGTACAAATCGATCAAATGGCGGGCCTCAGCATGTCGATGTGCGGAATGCCGTCCTCGACGTATTCGTCCGAACACGGCACGAAGCCGAAACTGCCGTAGAAGCGCTGCAGGTGGCTCTGCGCCCCGATGCGGATCGGCTGGGCGCCGAACACCTGCTCGCAGGCCTCGATGCTGCGGGCCACCAGCTCGCGCCCGGCGCCGATCGTGCGGTACCGCGGCGAGGTCACCACGCGGCCGATGCTCGCCTCGTCGAACGACACGCCGGGCGGCAGCGCGCGGGCATACGCCACGAGGTGCTCGCCGTCCCATGCCGAGACATGGTGGGCCCGCGGGTCCTTGCCGTCGACGTCCTGGTAGATGCACTGCTGCTCGATCACGAAGACCTCCGAGCGGAGCTGCAGGATCGCATGGAGCGTGGCGGCGTCGAGTTCGCCGAACGACTGGCAGCGCCAGGTGAGGGAAGGTGCGGTCATGGCGAGGTCCGTGCGGCGCGCTGGCGCATCAGGTTGACGAGGTTGCCCGCGAGGATCAGGCCGGCGCCGAGCGCGGTCAGCAGGTCGAACCGTTCGCTGTAGAACCACCAGCCCGCGGCCGCGGTCAGCGGCACGCGCAGGAAGTCCAGGGGCACCACCACGGTGGCGTCGGCGTGGCGCAGCGCGCGGGCCATGCAGTAGTGCGAGAACGTGCCGCCGAACGCGACGAGCAGCACCCATGGCCACACCGCGGCCGAAGGCCACTGCCACACCGACAGCGCCGGGACGAGGCCGAGCACCGACTGCAGCACCAGCATCCAGAAGATGATGGTCACGGGCGACTCGGTGCGGGTCAGCGACTTGGTCATGGTCACCGACACCGCGAAGCCGATGGCCGCGGCGAACGCGATGGCCTCGCCGGTGCTGATGCCGCCGGCGTTGGGCCGCACGATCATCAACACACCGACCAGCCCCAGCGCGACCGCGAGGCCCTTCCAGGCCGTGAACCGTTCGCCGAGGAAGGCCGCGGCGAGCAGCGCCGTCCAGAGGGGCATCGTGAACTCGATGGCCACGACGTGGGCCATGGGGATGAGCGTGAGCGCGAAGAACCAGCCGAACTGCGCGCTGTAGTGCACGGCGTTGCGGAGCCCGTGCTCCCGAAGCCGCGTGGTGCGGATCGACGCGAAGCCGCCGTTCGCATGCACGAGCGGGTAGAGCAGGAACAGCCCGATCACGGACCGCAGCAGCATCAGCTCGAACACCTGCAACTCGCGCGTGGCCTCGCGGCCCGCAACGGCCACCACCAGCATCAGCGACAGCCAGCCGGCCATCCAGGCGGTGGCTTTGGGCAGCGAGGACGTCGGCGAGGTCACGGTTCGGCGGGGCGGACTGCAGGGAAGGCGGCACTCTAGCACCCGAAGCCGCCCGGGTGATGTCCTACGCGGTGTCGCGGGCGGCTCCGATGGGGATCGGGCGGGTGCGGGGCTAGTGTTGTGCCATGTCCGATCGAATGACAGGAGACTTCACCATGTCCGCTCGCTCCCCCCTCCTCGCCCTCGCCGCCGCCGCGATGTGTTTCGGCGCCGTCGCCGCGTCCCCCACCCCGCCCGCCGATGCGAAGGCCCGCTACCAGCAGGAGCGCGCCAACTGCGAAAGCGGGAACACGAACCAGGACAAGGCCACCTGCCTGCGCGAAGCCGGCGCCGCGCTGAACGAGTCGCGCCGGGGCGGCCTGACCAGCAGTTCGCAGCTCGAGGCGAATGCGCTGGCCCGCTGCAAGGCACTGCCGGAGGCCGATCGCGCGGACTGCCAGTCCCGCGTGAACAACGACAGCAACACCACGGTCAAGGGCTCCGTCCAGGGCGGCGGGGTCATCAAGGAGACCACCACACGGTGGGTGATGACGCCCGAGGGCGAGAAGCGCCTGCCCTGACGCGTCAGCGGTCCGCCTCGATCGGGGTCCACTGCCCCGACGCGGCGGAACTGCGCAGCGTCGCGGCGACGAATGCCAGCCCGCGAACACCGTCGTCCACCGTGCTGAGGTCGGCGGCGGCCGCGGGCGCTGCGTCGCCGGACCGGCGCGCGCGAATCACCTGCGCCGCATCGCGGTACAGCTGCGCGAAGGCCTCGATGAACCCCTCCGGATGGCCGCCCGGCAGCCGCAGGTGTTCGGTGGGACCGGCCGGCGTGCGACCGCGCCGAAGGCGCGTCTCGTCGCCGCCCTGGTCGCGCAACAGCAGTTCGTCGGGCCGCTGCTGGTCGAACTCGAGGCTGGCGCGGTCGCCATGGACCCGCAGGCGCAGGCCGTTGGCCGCGCCGCTGGCCACCTGGCTCGCCCACAGCGTGCCGCGCACGCCGTGATCGAAGCGCAGCATCGCCTGGACGTGGTCGTCGACCTGGCGCCCTGCGACGAAGGTGCTCAGTTCCGCGCTGACCGACCGCGCGGTGAGCCCGGTCACGAAACACGCGAGGTGGTACGCATGCGTGCCGATGTCGCCCAGGCAGCCGGCGTGGCCCGACAGGGCCGGGTCGGTGCGCCATGCGGCCTGCTTGTGGCCCGCCGCCTCGATGGCCTCGCCCAGCCAGTCCTGCGCGTACTCGACCTGGATCGCGCGCAGCGCCCCCAGCCGACCGTCGCGCACCAGGGCCCGCGCGCGCCGCACCATCGGGTAGCCGCTGTAGTTGTAGGTGACGCCGAAGAAGCGGCCGGTGTCGCGCGCCTTGGTCGCCAGCAAACGGCCTTCGTCCAGGGTCAGCGCCAGGGGCTTGTCGCAGATGACGTCGATGCCGGCGTCGAGGAACGCGTGGGCCACCGGGGCGTGCAGGTGGTTCGGGGTCACGATCGCGACCGCATCGATGCCGTCGCCGGACACGCGGTGGCGCTCGGCCTCGCGCCGGGCCATCTCGGTGAAATCGGTGTAGCTGCGTTCGGGGTCGAGGCGCAGGGCCGCCGCGCTGCTGCGCGCCCGCGCCGCGTCGGACGACAGGGCGCCCGCCACCAGCGACCATTCGTCGTCGAGCCGCGCGGCGATGCGGTGCACGTTGCCGATGAAGGCGCCCTCCCCGCCGCCGACCATGCCGAGGCGCAACCGGCGTGGTGCCGCGCTCATGCGGACAACCCCATCAGCCGGCGCAGCTGCGCGGTGTCGGTGCCGGCCTCGGCGAAGTCGTCGAAGGCACGTTCGGTGCGCCGGATCAGGTGGTCGCGGATGAAGGCCGCGCCCTCGCGTGCACCGTCCTCCGGGTGCTTGAGGCAGCACTCCCACTCGAGCACGGCCCAGCAGTCGATGCCGTGCTGCGTGAACTTGCTGAAGATGGACGTGAAGTCGATCTGCCCGTCGCCGAGCGAGCGGAAGCGGCCGGCCCGGTCGATCCAGGGCGCGTAGCCGCCGTACACGCCTTGCCGCGCACTCGGGCGGAACTCGGCGTCCTTCACGTGGAAGGCGCCGATGCGCGCGTGGTACACGTCGATGAAGCCGAGGTAGTCCATCTGCTGCAGCAGCATGTGGCTCGGGTCGTAGAGGATGCGGGCGCGTGGGTGCTGCTCCACCGCGTCGAGGAACCGCTCGAACGTGGTGCCGTCGAAGAGGTCCTCGCCCGGGTGCAGTTCATAGCAGACGTCCGTGCCCGCGTCGTCGAACGCGTCCAGCACCGGGCGCCATCGGCGCGCGAGTTCGGTGAACGCCGTCTCGACGAGCCCCGCGGGCCGCGCGGGCCACGGGTACAGGTACGGCCAAGCGAGTGCGCCGGAGAAGGTGACGTGCGACGTGAGCCCGAGCCGGCGCGAGGCCTGGGCCGCGAACTTCAGCTGCTCCTCGGCCCACACGGTGCGGTCGGCCGGGCGGCCGCGCACGGCCGCGTCGGCGAAGCCGTCGAACAGCGAGTCGTAGGCCGGGTGCACCGCGAGCAGCTGGCCCTGCAGATGGGTGGACAGTTCGCTGATGACGAGGCCATGGGCCGCGAGGCGCCCCTGGACGTCGTCGCAGTACGCCTGGCTGCGGGCCGCGAGCGGCAGGTCGAAGATGTGCGGCGCGCTGGTGGGGATCTGCACGGCACGGAAACCGAGCCCGGCCGCCCAGCCGGCGAGGCCGTCGAGCGTGTCGAACGGCGGCGTCGTGTCGATGAACTGCGCCAGGAAGAGGCCGGGGCCCCGGAGTTTGTCGATGCTCAAGGGATCAGTCCTTCTTCTGTACCAGCACCGCGAGCACGATGATCAGGCCCTTGACCATGCCCTGCAGGTACGGCGAGACGTTCATCAGGTTCAGTGCGTTGTTGAGGATGCCGAGGATCAGCACGCCGATGACGGTGCCGAGGATCTTGCCGCGCCCGCCCGACATGCGTGTGCCGCCGATGATCACGGCCGCGATGGCGTCGAGTTCGTAGGCGAGGCCCGAGTTGGCCGACGAGACGGAGTTGAGCCGCGACGACTCGAGCACCGCGCCCAGTGCGGCCAGCCCGCCGCACAGCGTGTAGACGGCGAACTTCACGCCCGCCACCGGCAGCGCCGACAGCCGCGAGGCGCGTTCGTTGCTGCCCACCGCGTAGACGTAGCGGCCGAACACCGAGTGTTTCATCACGGCGTGCAGCACCAGCGCCGTGAGGCCGAAGAACCAGATGGGGGTCGCGAGGCCGAGCCACTGCGAGTTCGCGATGTCGCCGTAGCCGGCGTTGTCGTTCGAGACGCTGCCGCCGTCGGCGATGTAGAGGATCAGCGAGCGGGCGGCCGCCAGCATGCCGAGCGTGGCGATGAACGAGGGCAGCCGGCCCCACGTGACGAGCAGCCCGTTGACGGCCCCGGCCAGCAGGCCGGTGGCGAGGCCCGCGGCGACACCGAGCCACGGCTGGTCCGTCAGGCCGAGGGTCCACAGCGCGGCGCCGCCGGACAGCGCGAGCACCGCCCCCACCGACAGGTCGATGCCGCCCACGATGATGACGAGCGTCATGCCGAGCGCCACGATGCCGACCACGCTGACCTGGCGGACGATGTTGAGCAGGTTCTGCGGCGTGGCGAACTGCGGGCTCATCACGGCGGCGAACACCACCACCGCCACGAGGGCGAACACGGCGCTGTAGTCGGTCCAGAGGCGGGCGCCGAAGTCCCGCCAGGGGGCGGTCGCGGGCCGAGGGAGCGTGGCGGGTGCGGTCATGGGGATTCGGTGGAATGGACAGGACTCGGGGCGTGCCCGACGCCGGTGGCGCAGCGGATCACGGCGTCTTCCTCGACCTGGGCGTTGGTGAGCTCGGCGACGATGCGCCCGCGGTAGAACACGAGCACGCGGTCGCACACCTGCTGCAGTTCCGGGATCTCGGCGCTCGACACGACCACCGCCTTCCCCTGCGCGGCGAGGCCGCGGATCAGCGGGTAGATCTCGGCCTTCGCGCCCACGTCGACGCCCTGCGTCGGGTTGTCGAGCACGAGCACCGGGGCGCCGGTCGCGAGCCACTTGGCGAGGATCACCTTCTGCTGGTTGCCGCCCGACAGGCTCGTGATGGGATCGTCGAGGTGATGGAGCTTGATGCGCAGTTGCTCGCGCGCGGCCTGCGCGCGGGCGCGTTCGGCACGCCCGTCGACCGCGCCCCAGCGCGACACCGCGGACATCGCGCTGATCGACTGGTTCTGCTGGATCGTGAGGTCCTTGAGGATGCTGCTTTCCTTGCGGTTGCGCGGCACGAGGCCGAGGCCCTGGCGCAGCGCGGCCCGCGGGGAGCGCGGCGCCCGGGTGTGGCCGGCGATGCCGATGCGGCCCGCGTGCGGCGGCACGTTGCCGCACAGCGTGTCGATCAGTTCGGCGCGGCCGTCGCCGGCCAGCCCCGTCAGGCCGACCACCTCCCCCGCGCGGACGCGGAAGTCGATGCCGTGCACGCCGGGCGCGTGCAGGCCCTCGACCGACAGCAGCGGCTCGCCGACCGCGTGGGGCACGGGCGTGCTGCGCGCCGCGAGGGTGGCGCCGACCATCGCGTCGGCGAGGCGGTGTTCGTCGGTGTCCGCAACGGCGCCGTTCGCCACGACACGGCCGTCGCGCAGCACCGTGTAGCGGTCGCACACCTGGGTCACCTCGCGCAGCTTGTGCGAGATGTAGACCATCGCGACCCCCTGGTCCCTCAGCTGCCGCATGCACGCGAACAGCTGGGCCACCTCGTGTTCCGCGAGCGCCGTGGTGGGTTCGTCGAGGATGACGACGCGGGCGTCGAACAGCAGCGCACGGGCGATCTCGACGAACTGCTTGTGCGCGGCGTCGAGGGTGCCCACGAGCGTGTCGGGCCGCAGTCGCACGCCGAGGCGGTCCAGCACGTCGGCGGCGCGCTGCCGCATCCGCCCGGCCTGCCGGAAGCCGGCGGTGCGCAGTTCGCGGCCGAGGAACAGGTTCTCCGCGACGTCGAGGTCGTTGATCAGGTTCAGTTCCTGGTGGATGAACGCCACCCCGGCGCGCTGCGCCTCGCGGGGCGTGCGGAGCGGGTGCACCGTGCCGTCGATCGCCACGGTGCCCCGCACCGGCGCCACCACGCCGCCCAGCACGTTCATCAGCGACGACTTGCCGGCGCCGTTCTCGCCCAGCAGGGCGTGGATTTCGGCCGGCGCGAGCCGCAGGTCCACGCCGTGCAGGACCTGCACGGGGCCGTACGAGACGGCGATGTCCCGCATGTCGAGGCGCGGCTTGGGGGTGGTGTCCATCGAGTCAACCAGGAAAGCGCTTGCCGGTGACCGCTCAGTAGTTCGCCTTGGCGTCGTACAGCGAGGCCACGTTCGTCGCGGTCACCGCCGTGGCGGGGATCGTGATGACCTTGTTCGCGGGCTTGCTGCCGCGGGCGACGTCCACCGCCACCTTGACGGCGTCCTTGACCATCAGCGGCGAGTACACGAACGTCGCCTTCATCACCGGGTCCTTGTCGGCGATGAGCTTGTAGACCGCCTTGCTGCCGCCGGCGCCGGTCACCACCTTGATGTCGGTGCGCTTCGCCTCGCGGATGGCCTGCAGCACGCCGAGGGCCATCTCGTCGTCGTGGGTGTAGACGGCATCGATCTTCGGGTGCTGCTGCAGCACGTTCTGCATCACGTTGAGCGACTTCTCGCGCTGGAAGTCACCGGCCTGGCTCGCGATGACCTTCAGGCCGGGGTAGGACTTGGCCACGGCGTCGCGGAAGCCCTGCGAGCGCTGCACGGTCACGCTGGCCGGCACGCCGATGATCTCGACCACGCTGCCGCTGCCGCCCAGCGCCTGGCCGATGTAGGCCGCGGCGTTGGCGCCGATGCCCACGTTGTCGCCCTTGATCAGCGCGGCGTAGTCGTCCGTCTTCACCTCGCGGTCCACGATGATCAGCGGGATGTTCGCGGCCTTCAGCTTCGCGGCCGCGCGGGTCATCGCGTCGGTCTCGATCGGCAGCATCACCACGGCGCCCACCTTCTTGGCGATCAGGTCCTCGACGTCGTTGGTCTGCTTGTTCGGGTCCGCCGCGGTGGTCATCACGTGGCGCACGCCGCTGGCCTTCGCCTGGTCCTGGGCGTTCTTGATGATCGCGCCCATCCAGCCGTGCGTGGCGGACGGGAACGACATGCCGATGGTCACGTCCTGCGCGCTGGCCAGCTGCGGGGCGTGCAGACCGGCGACGAGGGCGAGCACGGGGACAAGGGAGAAAAGGCGGCGCTGCATGGTCTTCGTTCCTCGGTTCTGGGAGGGGTCGGGGGCGCGCCGTGAACCGGCCGGCGGCACCCCTCGGGATCGGACGGAGCGAAGGGTAAGCGTTTTCCCAATTTGCCCGAATCCGGGTAAACACCACGGGAAATCTCGACGGTAACGGCTGCTCCTACTGGTCCATCAGGGTGATAAGCTCGGGGAAAATATTTTCCCAACAACACGCCCGTGAGCATCAAGAAACTTCCGTCGATCAACGCCGTGGCCGAACACGCCGGTGTGTCGATCGCCACCGTGTCGCGGGTGCTGAACAACAGCAAGCCGGTGGGCGAAGAGACGCGCCAGCGGGTCGAGGCGGCCGTGCTGGCCCTCGGCTTCCGGGCCAACGCGTTCGGGCGCAACCTGGCGCGGGCCCGCAGCAACCTGCTGCTCGTGCTCGTGCCGGACGTGGCCAACCCGTTTTACGGCCAGATCGTGCAGGGGGTGGAAACGGTGGCCCGGCAGCGCGGCTACAAGATCGTGCTGGCCGACACCTCGGGCGACGACGAGCCGCACCGCACCGGCCTCGACGCGGTGTACGACCGCCTCGCCGACGGCGTGATCAGCCTCGCCCACCTCGATGAAAGCGAACCGGTGCTGGAAGAGCTGCGGCGCGTGCCCTGGGTCGCGTGTTCGGAGTTCGTGCCCGATGCCAGCATGCCGTACGTCAGCATCGACCACCGCCAGGCGGCCATCGACGCGGTGCAGTACCTGCTGAACCGCGGCCACCGGCGCATCGCGCTGATCGCCGCCGACGAACGGTTCCGCTGGGCGCGCCAGCGGCACGAGGGGTATGCACTCGCGCTCGAACGCGCCGGCATCGCCGTCGACCCGGCGCTGGTGCGCATCGCACCCGGCACCGACTTCGCGATGGGCGCCCAGGAGGCCGGGGCCCTGCTGTCGCTGCAGTCGCCCCCCACCGCGGTGTTCGCGGTGTCGGACACCCTCGCCATCGGGGCCATCAAGGCCTTCAGCCGCGCGGGCCGGCGCGTGCCGCACGACGTCGCGGTCATGGGCTTCGACAACATCCCGCTGTCCGAAGTGTTCGAGCCGGGGCTCACGACCATCGGCCAGCCGATGCGCGAACTGGGCGCCGCGGCCACCGAGATGCTGCTGCAGCGCCTGGCCGGCGAGGAGCCCGTGGCCCGCACGCTGCCGCACACGCTGCTGGTGCGCGAGTCGGCCTGACGCCTCTGCCCTTCAGAAGCGGGTGACCGGCATCGTGTCGCTGGCCGGCGCCGCCGCGTACCGGCCCAGCTCCCACTTCGCGATGGCGTTGCGATGCACTTCGTCCGGCCCGTCGGCGAACCGCAGCGTGCGCGCCTGCGCGTAGAAGAACGCGAGCGGGAAGTCGTCGCACATCCCACCCCCGCCGTGGGCCTGGATGGCCCAGTCGATGACCTGGCACGCCATGGTCGGCGCGACGACCTTGATCATCG